>DASSIS010000001.1:0-2587 GCA_035691665.1 Gammaproteobacteria bacterium
AAGAGGCTGTCGGGCCCGATGTTGAAGGCCTCGAGACCCGCGAGCCGGCAGCGGGGCGTGGGCGTCGGCAGGCTCCGCGGTGCCTGGCCGCGGACCGATTCCGCCAGGGCATGGATGTGCGCCGGGGTGGTGCCGCAGCAACCGCCCATGATGTTGACCATGCCCTCCCCGGCCCAGCCGCCCATGTGGCCGCACATGTGCTCCGGGGTCTCGTCATAGCCGCCGAAGGCGTTGGGCAGGCCCGCGTTGGGATGGGCGCTCACGTAACAGTCGGCGAGGCCGGCGAGTTCCTCCACGTAGGGCCGCAGCTGCTCGGCACCGAGGGCGCAGTTCAGGCCCACGCTGAAGGGCCGCACGTGGCGGATGGAGTTCCAGAAAGCCTCGACGGTCTGGCCCGAGAGGGTGCGGCCCGAGAGGTCGGTGATGGTGGCGGAGATCATCACCGGTACCCGCGCGCCGCGCGCCGTGAACGCGTCCTCGATGGCGTCGAGCGCCGCCTTGCAGTTGAGGGTGTCGAAGATGGTCTCCACCAGCAAGAGATCGGCGCCGCCGTCCAGGAGGCCGCGCACCGCTTCGGCATAGGCCGCCTTGAACCCGTCGTATTCCACGTGGCGGAAGCCCGGGTCGTTGACGTCCGGGGACAGGGAGGCGGTGCGGTTGGTGGGGCCGAGCACGCCGGCCACGAAGCGCGGCTGCTCGGGTGTGCGCACGGTCACCGCCGTCGCGATCTGCTTGGCGAGGCGCGCCGCTTCCAGGTTGAGCTCGTAGACCAGGGCCT
This sequence comes from Gammaproteobacteria bacterium, assembly GCA_035691665.1. Lineage (GTDB taxonomy): Bacteria > Pseudomonadota > Gammaproteobacteria > Natronospirales > REEB76 > DASUBN01. Next base: position 779 of record DASSIS010000001.1, read on the forward strand.
CCATGCCGTAGTCGGCCTGGGAGATGCCGGTGGAGTTGAAGGTGTTGGTCTCGAGGATGTCGGCGCCGGCGTCGAGATAGGCCTGGTGGATGCCGGCGATGATGTCGGGTCGGGTGAGCGTCAACAGGTCGTTGTTGCCCTTGAGCTCTTTCGGGTGCTCCGCGAAACGCGCGCCGCGGAAATCCGCCTCGGCGAGTTCGTGGGCCTGGATCATGGTGCCCATGGCTCCATCCAGAAGCAGGATGCGGCGGGCGAGAAGCTCCCGCAGTCGCTGGCTGCAATCCATGGCGGCTCAGGTCCCGGTGGCGCGGATCGGCGTATCGACGGCGGCGGGGCGGATGCCCAGCAGGCGGCAGATGGCGCGGGTCAGCTCGGGGCGGTTGAGGGTGTAGAAATGGAACTCGTGCACGCCTTCCTCCTGCAGCAGGCGGCACTGCTGGCCGGCCACGTGGGCGGCCACCAGCTTGCGGGTCTCGGGTTCGTCGTCCAGGCCCTCGAAGAAGCCCGCGAGCCAGCGCGGCACGCTGGCGCCGCAGCGGACGCTGAACTGCTTCACCTGCTTGAAGTTGGTCACCGGCAGGATGCCGGGCACGATGGGCACGCTTACGCCGCGGGCCGCGGCCCGGTCGCGGAAGCGCAGGTACACGTCCACGTCGAAGAAGTATTGGGTGATGGCGCGGCAGGCACCCGCGTCCACCTTGCGCTTCAGGTTGTCGATGTCCGCATCGGCGGAGAGCGCCTCGGGGTGGGTCTCGGGGTGGGCGGCGACGCTGATCTCGAAATCCGCCACCCGCTTCAGCCCGGCCACGAGGTCGGCGGCATGCGCGTAGCCATCGGGATGGGGCTGGAAACGCTCGCCGCCGGTGCCGTCGCCGCGCAGCGCCACGATGTGGCGCACGCCGGCCTGCCAGTAGCGCCGCGCCACCGCCTCCACGTCCGCGCGGCTCGCGCCCACGCAGGTGAGGTGCGCGGCGGGACGCAGGCCCAGGCGCCGGTGGATGGCGGTCACGGTCTCATGGGTGCGCTCGCGGGTGGAGCCGCCGGCGCCGTAGGTGACCGAGACGAAGCGCGGCGCCAAGGGGGCGAGGCGCTCCAGGGTCTGCCACAGCTTCTGCTCCATCTCGGCGCTGCTGGGCGGGAAGAACTCGAAGGAGATGGCGGGGGCCACGGGGAAGGCGTGGCGGTCCCAGGATGTGGAGAGAGGGTTCATGGAAACTGCGCTCCTGACGCTTTAGCAGTCGGAGGCCTCAAGGAGGCCCGCCGTGTCGCCCTGCAAGTTGTCACTTAAACGGCGATGGCTGCCTGCCGCCGCAGGCATAAAAAAACCTGCTCAGCTTTCGACCACCGATTAAGGTGGGAGCTAGAGCAGGTTCGTGCGGCGATCCCGCTTTAGCTGCATTTATAGAGCGCCCGCAAGCTGAGTCTCAAATCGGCGCTATGGCGTAACTATCGGATATATAAAGCCATCTGTCAATCGGGGATGTTATCCGCCTTGAGGTGCTTCAGGTGGCGCCAGACCCACCAGGCCGCCCCCGCCATGATGCCGGCCAGGATCAGGGCGTCGAACCGGTGGAAATAGGTCCCGAGGCTGTCCCAATGCTCTCCCAGCCGGGCCCCGAGCCAGGCCAGCGCCCAGCACCAGATGAGGGAGCCCAGGAAGCTGTAGACCACGAACTTGCCGAGCGCCATGCGCGCCACCCCCGCCGGGAAGGCGATGAAGGTGCGCACCACGGGCAAGAGGCGCCCCAGGAAGATGGTGATGTCGCCGTGGCGCGCGAACCAGCGGTCCGCGAGCGCGAGGTCGCGCGA
>DASSIS010000002.1:0-5977 GCA_035691665.1 Gammaproteobacteria bacterium
CCAGCGCCTGCATGCCGAATCCGAGTTCACCGGCACCGGCATCGGCCTCGCCACCGTGGCCCGCGTCGCGGCGCTGCACGGCGGCCGCGCCTGGGCCGAGGGCGAGACCGGCAAGGGCGCCGTATTCCGTTTCACCCTCGAAGAGGGCCAGCCTCATGAGTGACCAGACCATCCTGCTCGTGGAAGACAGCCCCGACGACGTGGACCTGACCATGCGGGCCCTGGACAAGAACAACATCTCCAACCGCATCGTCGTCTGCCCCGACGGCGCCGTCGCCCTCGAATACCTGCATGGCCGCGGCCCGGACGGCGCGCACTACGCCAACCCCCTGCCGCAGGTGGTGCTGCTGGACCTGAAGCTGCCCAAGGTCGACGGGCTCGAGGTGCTGAAGGTCGTCCGCGCCCACAAGCGCACCACCTTGCTGCCCATCGTGGTGCTCACCTCCTCCAAGGAGGAGAAGGACATGGTGGAGAGCTACAGTCTCGGGGCCAACAGCTATGTCAGGAAACCCGTGAGCTTCGAGGAGTTCCTGGAAGCGGTGCGGCAACTCGGGCTCTACTGGTTGCTGCTGAACCAGAGCCCGCCCCTGCCGGATGACGAGTGAGTACCGAAAGCAGCCCGCGGCATTAAGTAAACAAGCCGACGTTTTTCCCGGCGGTCTCCGCGGATTTTCAGTACCCACGACAGATACCGCCAGCTCAAATACGCCTTGAATTACAGCTAAATACCCAAATCCCCCGCACCGCGTCAACCCCACCCGACATATCGGCGTTATATATCGTTTCGTAACGGACATGCTCGCTGTCCGTCTGCCGCTTACCATTACCTAATCCTGACGACATACTGACCTCGGGAGACATACATGGATACCGCCAAATTGGCCGATCAAACTCCGACCTCTGAAGCCCTGTGGATCCCGGCGGAATACCGGCTCATCGCCTCCTGGCGTACGGCGCTGCGTCAGTTCTTCAGCGCCAGCAAGGTGATCCTCAAGGAACGCGGCGTCACCTCCATGCAATATCAGACCCTGCTCGCCATCCGCACCAGCGAAGACCCCGAAGGCATCAACATGAACGGCCTCGCCGCCTATCTCGGCGTGCGGCACAACAGCGCCGTGGGCCTCATCAACCGCCTGGAGGGCTCGGGCCTGGTGCGCCGCGAGCGTTCCGAGCGCGACCGTCGCGTGGCGCACCTCAAGCTCACCCCCGAGGGCGAGACCTGCCTCAAGGTGCTGGTGGAAGCCCATCGCCAGGAACTCCTCAACATCCGCAGCGAGATGCGCCGTATTTTCAAGTGATGGTGTCTTAACCGTCATACCCGCGAAAGCGGGTATCCAGTTCCAGATTAGCCCTCCCCGACTTCATGCCGGCGTAGGCCGGCATCCAGTTCGAGATCAGACCTCCCGGGTCACCCCCGCGAAAGGGGGTTCGCTGCATGCAGCGAACGGCCAGTCCAGGGACGGCTGGCCTGGTTGGCACACCAGGGACGGGTCAGTGAACGGGTTGCTTGCTGCCGCTCGAATGCATTTCATACCGCCTTTCTTCCCGCCCCATCCCTGTATAACCGGTACCCCTGCTCGCAAAGGTGAGCAGCGAGAGCTGCGAACGCCCGTGCAGGGATAGCACGGGCAGTCCCGGCCGACGTAGCAGGATGCGAAGTCGGGGAGGTGGCGCAGCCACCCCGCTTTCCATACATTCTGGACGCGTAGCTCAGGCTACCTTTCTTCCCGCCCCATCCCGATAGAGCCTATAACCCTGTTCACAGAGCCTTCTAAAACGTTGCACGCCCGCCGGCGAACCGTCGTCCAGGAGGCATTCCGCGTATTCCCGCTCCACGCCGCGTGTGGGAGCGACAGCCTTCCGTTCCAGCACGATGCCCCGGTGCCGGGCCAGTAGAGCCGCGTGGATGGGCGGGCAAGCGCCCCGCAACCATTCCATGAAGCTGTCCACCCCTTCCGCATCCGAGTAGTCCGGCGGCAGCACCTCCACTGCCGCCCGCATCGTCCCGAGCCGCTCGCCGTATTGCATCAGCTTCGCGAGCCAGGTCACCCGCGGCAGCCCCAATGACTCGTGCCACTGCCGCTCGCACCAGAGCGCCCAGCGGTCGAAGGCCAGCCTTTCCCGGGTATGGCGCGTGCGATAGGGCCTCATTCCTCGCCCTCCAGCATGTGCACCACGTCCTCGGCGGTGCTGCACCGGTCCAGGGTGCCGAGATACTGCCCATGGTCCTCCGGGCAGTAGATCCACTGGTTGATGAGCCCCGGCCACACCACCTGGTACTTGCCCTCGGGCGTCTTGCCCAGGCCGCAGGTGTGGTTGGCCCGCAGGATGTCCTGGGCCCAGTAATGGATCTTCACCGCCAGCTCCTTCTTCCCCACCACTTCCACGAATCCGCTCATAAGCCCCTCTGCTCCTTGCCGTTGTCCTTCGCCGCTGTCAGGGCGTCTGCCGCTGTCGGCCGGAACCGCTCCGGTTTCAGCTCGTAGCGGATGCGCAAGTCGTGCTTATCGGGTATCGGCCCGTCCCGCCACTGGGAGACCGCCGCTTTCGAGATGCCGAGGGCGGTGGCCAGCTCCTTGGCCGAGGAAAACAGGACGATGGCTTCTTGCTTGCTGAGACGCCGGGACATGCCGCGAAGTAAAGCATACTGAACACCGCTTGTCAAGCAAGCTGTCCTATGGTAAAGTAACCTTAACTTATGAAGACCCCCGGCGACCGCATCCGGCACATCCGTGAGGAGCTCGAGCTCTCCCAGGAAGCGTTCGGCCGCCACATGAGCGTGTCCAAGGCCGCCGTCTCCCAATGGGAGAACGGCGACACCAAGAACCTGCGCCCCGCCAACCTCTTCGCCATCCAGAACTTCACCGGCTACTCCGCCGAGTGGATCGCCACCGGCGCCGGCGGTCCGCGCCTCAAGGGCAGGAAAGCGTCGTCGGGCGCCAAGGTGGAGCTGCCGGTCTCCTCCGTGCCCCTCGTGTCCTGGGTGCGGGCCGGTCAATGGAATGAAGTGGTGGATGTATATCCACCCGGCGAAGGAGAGAAGCCCGTGTACACCACCCGCAAGGTCGGTCCCCGTGCTTACGCCCTGCGCGTCGTGGGCGACAGCATGGAGAACCCCAACGGCCGCCCCACCTACCCGCAAGGGTCCATCATCATCGTGGATCCGGACCGGGAGCCGCGCCACGGCAATGCCGTCATCGTGCGCCTCGAAGACTCCAAGGAAGCCACCTTCAAGCAGCTCATCGTCGAAGGCGGCGTGCAATACTTGAAGCCCCTGAACCCCCGCTATCCCATCATGAAGATCGGCAGCAACGCCAGCTTCTGCGGAGTCGTGGTCCAGACAGTGATAGATGAGGAATGATATGCACGAGATCCTGCTTGCATACCTGCACTTCTTCGCCCTGTTCGCCACCTATTCCCTGCTGGTGGCGGAACTCGCCCTGCTGCTGCTCCCGGCCCAGCCGGGCCGTTGGCGCCTCTTGAGCCGCCTGGACTTGGGCTTTTGCATCGGCGCCACCGCCGTGCTCGCCACCGGCCTCGGCCGGGTGTTCTTCGGCTCCAAGCCCGCACTCTACTACTGGCACGACGCCTGGTTCCACGCCCTCTGGATCACCTTCCTCCTCATCGGGCTGCTGTCCATCGTCCCCACCGTCTCCTTCATCCGCTGGACCAAGGCCGAGCGCGCCGAGCCGGGATTTGCCCCTCCCGCCCAGGCCCTGCGCCATGCCCGCGGCCATCTCCTGCTCGAGATCCTGTTGTTCTCCGTGGCTCCCCTGTTCGCCGTGCTCATGGCCCGGGGCTACGGCGTTTGAAACGCTACGAGAACCTGGATCCCCACCTCACCATCGGCAGCGGCTTCTTCCGCTGGCAGCGGGAGCGGCTCGCCGGGGGGTTGCCCAAGCCCCCCAAGGAAGGCTATGCCGCCTTCGCCCAGCGTTGGCGCGTCACCCCGGAGTTCACTGCCGGCCCCGGACCTCGCGCCTGGTGGCTGGGCCACGCCACCGTGCTGCTCCGCATCGCCGGGCTGCATATCATCACCGACCCGCATCTCACCTTGCGCGCCTCCCCCTTCTCCTTCGCCGGTCCCAAACGCCGCGTGGCCGTGCCGGCGAAGGCATCGGAATTACCGCCCATCGACGTGGTGCTCATCTCCCACAACCACTATGACCACCTGGATCGCCTGAGCATCCTGGCGCTCCTGCAGCGCAGCCCCGAGCTCACCTGTTATGCCCCCATGGGTCTGGGTGACTGGCTCCGCCGCCGCGGCCTGAAGCATGTCCATGAACTCGAGTGGTGGGGCAAGCACGGCTTCAAGGATCTCGAGATCCACTGCGTCCCGGCCCAGCATTGGTCCAACCGCACGATGTTCGACCGCAACCAGAGCCTCTGGTGCGGCTGGGTGGTGAAGACCAAAGAGTTCAATTTCTATTTTTCCGGCGACACCGGCTACACCGAGCGCCTGGCCGAGATCGCGAGCCGCTTAGGGAGTCCCGATCTCGCCGCGCTCCCCATCGGCGCCTACACCCCCCGCTGGTTCATGCGCACCCAGCACGTGGACCCGCCCGAAGCCGTGCTCCTGCACCGGCAGCTCAAGGTGCGTCGTTCCCTTGCCATCCACTGGGGCACCTTTGAACTGGCGGACGACAGTCTCGACGAGCCCGTGGAACTCCTGCAACAGGCCATGGCTGAGAACGGCCTCGGCCCCGAAGACTTCTGGATCATGCGTCAGGGCGAATCCCGCCCCCTCTAAGCCCACAGGCTCCGGGGAGGGGGTTCCGACACAAAGAGCAGCATGCTTTACTCCGGCCCCGCATCACCCTAATTGAAAGGGTTGTTGGAGATACCCATGCATGCCATCACGAGGAAAACGCAGGGTCGCCCCGAACCCTATGCCCAGGTGGAGCTCCTGCTCCTGTTCCATCCCAGGCTCCAGACCGCGGGCCTGCGCAAAGCCCCGGCCGAGATCTGCACCGCCGCCACCCAGGCCTGGCTCACCCTGGATGTCTACGGTAACCCGGCTTTAAGTGAACTCACCGGAAAGCCCGTCCTTGAAGACCTGCGCCTGGAATCGGGCGGCACGGACATCGAAGCCCTGTTACCCGATGCAATTGTGAACGAGGTCGCGGATTACCTGCTCGGGGAAGCGTAAATATGGGTGAGCCTGGGTGGAGTGGGAAATCGTATATGTGCTTCGCCGGCATCGAGACCGAGATCCGCAACCTGCCAGAGCGGGAGCTTCCAGTGTCGCCCAAGCCGGTGGACCCGGACCGCACCGTGCCCCACACCCTAAGGCTCACCAACGCACCCGCATCGCCCGCCCCGTCGCCGGCACCTGCGCTCAAACCTTCGTCGGCCCTGCTGCCGGCTTGACCGACCGGATCCCACGCTCGCATCCAGACTTTCGACGATAGCCCGTATCAAACCGGAATATGTCTCTTTAAACGATTTTTAATCCCCGCCTGCACTCCACATCCCCATAATCCGTCAACGCTGCTACTCAGCCCGGCGTTTTTACTATCAAGCAATCGAAGATCGGGAGCCCCATGAACCGCATCCTGCCTGTGCTGATCCTGACCGGCCTTTTAGGTGTAGCCGCGCTGACCCCTATGAGCGCCTCCGCCGAAGTGGCCGTGGGCGTCTCCGTCAATATCGGCCCGCCCCCGCTCCCCTATTACCCTCAACCCTTCTGCCCCGGCCCCGGCTACATCTGGACTCCGGGTTACTGGGCCTACGGGCCTGACGGTTATTTCTGGGTCCCGGGCACCTGGGTCTTCGCCCCCGCCGTCGGCGTCCTCTGGACGCCGGGGTATTGGGGCTGGCGAGGAGGTTTTTGGTGGTGGCATCCGGGCTACTGGGGCCCCCACGTCGGCTTCTACGGCGGCATCGCCTATGGCTACGGCTACTTCGGCCACGGTTTCGTGGGCGGCTACTGGAGAGGCAATAACTACTACTACAACCGCTCCGTCACCCAGGTGAA
>DASSIS010000003.1:0-10664 GCA_035691665.1 Gammaproteobacteria bacterium
GTTCGGCGACCGTACCCCAGAACGCGCCGCTCCTGGCGCTGAACCACCTGGACGGCTTCGGTACCGAGTCCGACATCGACATCTATTTCACCGGTTCGGTGGACGCCACCACCCTCACCCCGAACACCGTGCTGGTATTCAAGGTGGCGAGCAGCGCCACCACCAAGGCCGTGGACCCGACCAAGGGTGCCACACTGCTCGCCCCCGGCACCGACTACAGTGTCGGCCTCTCCCCCGGCATCGATTCCGGCGGTGAGATTGTCACCATCAAACCCCTCAAGCCGCTGACTCCCAGCACCGTGAATCCGAGTACTGGCACCGCAGTCCCCAGCACCTACCTCGTGGTGGTCACCACCGGCGTCAAGGACAAGAACGGCGACGCCGTGGCCCCAAGTCCTGACTACTCCACCATCGTGGCGGCGGACGCTCCGGCCTTGGCGGCCGGCGGCGACCTGACCAAGATCACCCTGACTGCCACCGACCCGCTCTTGCCGGTGGCCCAGTTCACCTTGCCGCAGCTCGCGGTGGCGGCCGGCGCCAAGATCCCGCTAGCCAACGTGGCGGTGACCTTCAGCTTCAGCACCGCCTACCTCGGCCTCAGCCTGGCGGAACTCTCCGCCAATGCCACCGCGACCACCCAGCCCACGGGCACCAATGCGACCGGCATCGTGGACACGGGTGAGACGGTCTGCGATATCCTCGTGGCCTCCGGCCAACTGGCCAACGCTACCGCCTGCGCCGGCGTGCCAGGCAGCACCCTCACAGAGGTGTTCGCCGGCACGGTAGCCCTGCCTTATTACCTGACAGTACCAAAGAGCGGCGCCACGGACGCGATCACCGACTCCTGGCATAACGCCAAGGGCGGCGACACCGCCATCAGTACCGATCCGTCAAGCCTCCTGCCCAAGGCCACGACGACCCAGAACATCATCCCGATCCTGGTAGCCCTGCCTAAGTCCGGCGGGCCCTGCACCGTGCCCGCCGGCAACGCGTGGCCGACAGTGATCTTCCAGCACGGCATCACCCGCAACCGCGAGGACATGTTGGGCATCGCCTCCACCTTGGTGTTGGGCGGCCAGCCGAGCTTCTGCACCGCGGTGGTGGCCATCGACCTGCCGCTGCATGGCGTGACCGACACCAGCGATCCCTTCTACCAGAACCAGCTGTTCGCCAAGGCAGCGCCCAACCTGGTGACGGGTGAGCGCACCTTCAACATGGATGCCACCGGCAAGGCCGGCGCCACGGGCAGCAGCATCGACGGTTCCGGCCAGCTGTTCATCAACCTGAACAGCACCATCACCTCTCGCGACAACCTGCGGGAGGGCGCCGCGGACCTGATCAACCTGGCGGCCACGCTGCCGACCCTGAGCGCCGTCACCCCCGGGGTGACCCCGACGGTGAATACCTTCAACACCGCGGCGCTGTTCTTCGTGGGGCATTCCCTGGGCGGCATCGTGGGCACCGACTTCCTGGGCGCCGACACCGGCGGCCATGCCCTGGGCGGCACGTTGCGCATCAAGGGCGCGGTGCTCGCCAACCCGGGCGGACACATCGCCCAGCTGCTGCAGGACTCGGCGACGTTCGGACCTCTCATCAACACGGAGCTGGCTGCCAACGGCATAACGACACACACCCAGTCTTACTACGACTTCTACTCGGAAGCCCAGGCGGTGGTGGAAGACGGCGACCCGGCCAACTATGCGGCGGCGGCCTCCCAGGGCCACCTCACCCACATGCTCGAAGTGGTGGGTGGCTTGGACAAGGGCTCGCCGCCTGACCAGGTGGTGCCCAACAGCGCCACCGACGTGCTGATCGAGCAGATGGGTATCACCACCCCGGTGAGCACACTGGGCCCGAGCAACGCCATTGCCCTGGGTGCCCCGACCCTGGCGCAGTTCATATCCGGCGACCACGGTTCGGTGTTGAGCCCGGCCGCCCCGACCGGCGCCGTGGCAGCTGATGTCACGGCCTATGCGGCGGTGACCACGGAGATGCAGACGGAGATCCTGCAGTTATTCGGTGCGATCGCCGCGGGTACACCCGTCGTGACGGTCGCCAATAACACCTATCTCTCCACGACGCTCAAGAAATAAGACAAATAGACAGCGATGACACCTAAGGGCGGCCGCAAGGCCGCCCTTTTTCTTGTGCCGGGGCCTCAGGCTGCGTTAACCTGCTGGCCGCTCCATGGACCTCCTCTCCATACCCGTGAACCAGCCTGCCCCCGGATTCTTCGCCAAACTGCGCGGCCGCCTGAAGCTGCCGGCGCTGTTCGCCGGCCGCAAGCTGGACGAGGCCCTGCTGGAGGAGCTGGAGGCCCAGCTGCTCGCGGCGGACGTAGGGGTGGAGGCGAGCGGTCGCATCGTGGCGGACCTGCGCCGCCAGACGGCAGAAATCACCGATGCCGGCCAATTGCGCGCCGCCCTGAAGGCGAGCCTGCTAGCGCTGCTGCAGCCGGTGGCGAAACCCCTCGAGCTCAGCACGGGCGCCAAGCCTTTCGTGCTGCTGGCTTTGGGCGTGAACGGCGTGGGCAAGACCACGACCTTGGGCAAGCTCGCCCGGCGCTTCAAGTCGCGGGGCAATAGCGTGATGCTGGCGGCGGCGGATACTTTCCGGGCCGCCGCTACGGAACAGCTGCAGGTCTGGGGCGAGCGCCACGACGTGCCGGTGATCGCGCAAGGCCAGGGCGCGGACCCGGCCGCCGTGGCTCACGACGCCTATGCCGCCGCCAAAGCCAAAGGCGTGGACCTGCTCTTGGTGGACACCGCCGGCCGCCTGCACAACCGCGAGAACCTGATGCAGGAGCTCAAGAAGATCGCCCGGGTCTTGAGCAAGCTCGATCCCGCCGCCCCCCACGAACGCCTCCTGGTGCTCGACGCCGGCACGGGCCAGAACGCTCTCGCCCAGATCGCCGAGTTCCACGCCGCCGTGGGTCTCACCGGCCTCGTGGCGACCAAACTCGACGGCACGGCCAAGGGCGGCATCCTGGTGGCCGCCGCCGAGCGCTTCAAGATCCCGGTACGCTACATCGGCGTGGGTGAAGCGGGCGAGGACCTGCAGGAGTTCGACGCGGCGGCTTATGCTGCAGCCTTGGCGGGCCTTGAGAACGGCACATGATCTCCTTCTCCGAAGTCGGCAAACGCTACGAGGGGGGCAACGAAGCCCTCGCTGGTGTGAGCTTCGAGGTGCAGCGGGGTGAGATGGTGTTCCTCACCGGTCCCTCGGGCGCCGGCAAGAGCACCCTGCTTAAGCTCGTGGCGCTGGTGGAGCGGGCCAGCCGCGGCCAAGTGGTGGTGAACGGCCAGAACCTCGCCGGCATCCGCCGCCGCCATCTGCCCTATTACCGCCGCCAGATCGGCATGGTGTTCCAGGATCACCGCTTGCTCAACGACCGCACGGTTTTCGACAACGTGGCCCTGCCGCTCGTCATCGCCGGCGCCGAGACCCCGGAGATCGGGAAGCGCGTGCGCGCGGCCCTGGACCTCGTGAACCTCCTGCACAAGGAGCGGGCCCTGCCCGTGACCCTCTCCACCGGCGAGCAGCAGCGGGTGGGCATCGCCCGTGCCGTGGTCTACCGCCCGCCCATCCTCATCGCCGACGAGCCCACCGGCAACCTGGACCCGGAACTCTCGCTCGAAGTGATGCAGCTCTTCAGGCGCCTGAACCAGGTGGGCACCACGCTCCTGATCGCGAGCCACGACCGGGCGCTGGTGGAACGTTTCGCGGCCCGGGTGCTGCACTTGAAGGCCGGGAGACTGGCGGAAGCGGAGGAAGCCCATGGCCGCCCCGCATAAGGAAGGCGCGCCCCGGGGCGCCGACGCCGCCGCCCGCGGCGGGCGCCTGGGCGCCTGGCTCAAGGATCATCTGCGGGTCTCGGTCACGAGCTTAGGCAGGCTCTATCGCAACGCCGGCACGAGCCTCATGACCGCCGCGGTCATCGGCATCTCGCTCTCCCTGCCCGCCGCCATGCAAGTGCTCATCGGCAACGTTCAGACCCTGAGCGGCTCCTGGCAGGGGGCGGCGCGCATCTCCCTCTACCTCAAGACCTCCGTCAGCGACACGGACGCCCGGGCGCTCGCAGACAAACTGCGCGGCACGCCGGGCGTGGCGGACGTGCAATACATCAGCGCGACCCAAGCCCTGGCGGAGTTCAAGCAGCTCTCGGGCTTCGGGGATGCCATGGCAGTCTTGGACAAGAACCCCCTGCCGGCGGTGTTGGTGATCCATCCCGCGGACGGGTCCCCGGAAGGGTCCGCGGACCTGGAACACAGCCTGGCTTCGCTGCCCGGGGTGGACCAGGTGCGCCTCGACCTGCAATGGCTGAAGCGGCTCGCCGCCATCCTGGACATCGTGAAGCGGGTCACCCAGATCCTGGCCGGACTCCTGGGCCTCGCCGTGGTGCTGGTGGTGGGCAACACCATCCGCCTCGAGATCGGAGGTCGGCGTACCGAGATCGAGGTGAGCAAGCTCCTGGGCGCCACGGACAGCTTCATCCGCCGCCCCTTCCTCTACCACGGGGCTTGGTATGGCCTCACAGGCGGGTTGATGGCCTGCATCCTGGTGGCCTTGGCCGTGGCCCTCGTGGAAAGCCCCGTAAGCCATCTGGCCGGGCTTTACGGCAGCACGTTCTCGCTCCAGGGCCTCGGTTTCAGCGGCGCTCTGGGGCTCCTGGGAGGCGGGGCGCTGCTGGGCTGGGCTGGCTCCTGGCTGGCGGTGGCCCGCCATCTCCGGGCTATCGAGCCCACTTAGTCTTGTCCTTATAAAACAACCACTTAACTTCAATCCTGGATGGGAACTTTTCTGGCTGTTAGCACTCTAATGCGACGAGTGCTAGTATCTAGGTCAGTCAAAGCCAGAGCGGGAGCGTCGCGAGCGAAGGGTTCGCCGCATGCGGCGAACGACCCGCCAGGGATGGCGGGGCTGGCCGGCACTCCAGGGATGGATTTTGACTACGAACCAAACGCAGCCGCTATCCGCGATGGCGAAATGAAAAGGAGCCAGCCCATGACCACCGCAACCGCCGCCCTGGTACCTACGCGTACTGACTTGGCCTTGAGCCCGGTCGGCAGCCTGGATGCCTACGTCCAGGCCGTGCATGCCATCCCGGTGCTGAGCGCCGAGCAGGAGCATGCGCTCGCGGTACGCTTCCACGACGAAGAGGACCTGGAAGCGGCCCGCCAGCTGGTGCTGCACCACCTGCGTTTCGTGGTGCACGTGGCCCGGGGCTACTTGGGCTACGGCCTGCCGCTCGGCGATCTGGTCCAGGAGGGCAACATCGGCCTCATGAAGGCAGTGAAGCGCTTCGACCCGGCCGTGGGCGTGCGCCTCGTGTCCTTCGCCGTGCACTGGATCAAGGCCGAGATGCACGAGTACATCCTCAAGAACTGGCGCATCGTGAAGGTGGCCACCACCAAGGCCCAGCGCAAGCTGTTCTTCAACCTGCGCAAGTCCAAGAAGCGCTTGGGCTGGATGAACAAGGCCGAGGTGGACGCCGTGGCCAAGGATCTCGGGGTTAGCCCTGAGGAAGTGCTGGAGATGGAGTCGCGCCTCGCAGGCCAGGACATCGGCTTCGACCTCTCGCCCGAGAGCGAGGACGAGGACAGCGCCACAGTCGCGCCCGTCACCTACCTCGCGGACGCGGAGTCGGATCCGGCCCGGGCCATCGAGCAGGACGACTACGCGCACCGCAGCGAGGAAAAGCTCGGGCACGCCCTCACGGGCCTGGACGCACGCAGCCGCCACATCCTCCAGCGCCGCTGGCTGGACGAGGACAAGGCCACGCTGCAGGAGTTGGCGGACCACTACAAGGTCTCGGCCGAACGCATCCGGCAGCTGGAGAACAACGCCATCAAGAAACTCAGAGTGGCGATGGCTTAGAGAAAGCTCAAGTCCCGAAATGGAAGCCCGGCTCAGGCCGGGCTTTTTTCTTTTGTCTCGACTCTATTGGCCTATCCCGATAAGCGACTGAACTGCGCCGTGATACGCCGCTTCAGCTTCCCCAGAATGCTGGTCAGGTAGGCCGCTATGGACGCTCGCTCGCGGCCGAGTTCCAGTTCCCGATTCTGGTAGTACCGGATCCAGCCATCCCGGACCTTGAGCAAGCGCTTCAAGCCCTCCACATCCTCCTGACTCAGGCTACGCCCGGGCTTGATCTCCGGCGGCAGCGGGCGCTGCACGTAGAAGGTGCCGTGGGGCGGCGCGACCTCTTCCTTGGGCCGGTGCCGGGTGTAGAGATAGACCGAGATGCACTTGCGGGAGAGCCCGCGCCTGGCCTCCGGCAGCTTGATGCGACGGAAGCCGTGCCAGGAATGCTCGTTGGTCTCGAAGATCACGGCCCGGTTGAACTCGCAGTTGAAACTCGTAACCCGATCATGCTCCCAATCCCGGGGATCGGAGTGGAGCTCGATGGCGCCGCCCCAGCTTAGATCCCATTCCTTGTTGAGATAGACGAGCAGGTTGAGGCGCCGGTGCCAGCGGCGCACCGGGTCGTAGTTGAAGTCGATGTGGGGGTCGAGCTCCTGGCCTTCCAGGTTCTCGTGGGTGCCGCCGCCGTACATGTGGGGATCGAATAGCAGGTTCGGGATACCGAGCATCTCCGACATGGCGCTCAGGAAGGCCGGGGAGCGCATGTAGCCGTAGAACTCCCGGTAGGCGGGGCCGATGCCGGCGAGGTCGGTGTGCACCGCCTTGCCCCCCACCTCCCCCATCTCGTTGCGGGCGTACATGGGATCGAAGGGCGGGAACTCGGCCAACAGCCGTTCCGCCACGGGAGCTTCCAGGAAACCGTCCAGGCACACGTGCCGGAAGGGCTTGGCCTGCTGGTAGGACTCGCGGATCGCGTCGCGGCGGACGAGTATCTCGCTGGCAATCATCTTCCGGCCCCGATCACCCCGAAACCCGGGGCAATGTCGATGAATTATAAAGAGGTCAGCAGCCGCCCCGCATAGTGGTCGAGGAGCAGCGCCGCGAACAGGAGCGACAGATACCAGATGGAATAGCTGAAGGTGCGCATGGGGAGCGTGTCATCGTCCTTGCGGTAGAGCTGTACCGCATAGCGCAGGAACCCCAGGCCCAGCACCAGCGCCGCCACCAGGTACAGCAGGCCGCTCATGCCTATCACGAAGGGCAGCACGCTCACCGCCAGCAGCAGCAGTGTGTAGAGCAGGATCTGCAGCTTGGTATAGGCCACGCCGTGGGTCACGGGCAGCATGGGGATACCCACCTTGGCGTAGTCCTCGCGACGGTGGATGGCGAGCGCCCAGAAATGGGGTGGCGTCCACACGAAGATGATGAGGAACAGCAGGAAGGCCCCCGCATGGGCCTGACCCGTGACCGCGGTCCAGCCCAGGAGCGGCGGCGCCGCACCGGCGGCCCCGCCGATGACGATGTTCTGGGGTGAAGCGCGCTTCAGGAACACGGTGTAGACGATGGCGTAGCCGATGAGCGAGCAGAAGGTGAGCACCGCCGTGAGCGTGTTCACGAGCGCCGTGAGCATGATCATGGAGACCATGGCCAGGGTCAGCGCGAACAGCAGCACCTGGCGCTCGGTCACCTGCCCCGTGGGCAGGGGTCGGTGGCGGGTGCGGAACATCACCGCATCCACCCGCTGATCCAGGAGGTGGTTCACGGCCGCCGCCGCGGATGCCGCGAACCCGATGCCGAGGGTGCCGAAGAGGAGCTTGTCCCAGGGCGGCATACCGGGCACCGCCAGGAACATGCCCACCACGGCGGTGAACACGATGAGCGCCACCACGCGGGGCTTGCCGAGCTCATAGAAATCACGCCACGTCGCACCGTTCATGCGCTGCCCTCACCGGACCATACGGCCCAATTGAGCGTCACGGTGGCGCCCAGGAGCAAGGCCGCCACCCCGTTATGCAGGTCGGCGAGCGGCAGCGGCCAGCCGAACTCCACCAGGCTGATGCCGAGAACCACCTGCAGGCACAGGAGCACCAGCACCAACAGGCCTAAGGTCCGCAGCGCCGGCTGCCTGCCCTTCAATAGGCACAGCAAGGCCGCGGCACCCAGCAACAGGAACACCGTGAGCGCGCCCAGGCGGTGCACCACGTGGATCGCCATCCGCGCTGGGTTCGCCAGGATGCCGCCCTGGTAGTCGATGCCAAGACCGTGCCAGCTGAAGGCCGAAGCGAAATCCATGGGCGGCCAGAAGCTGCCCTGGCAGGTGGGGAAATCCGGGCAGGCGATGGCCGCGTAGTTGCTGCTCACCCAACCGCCCAGGGCCACCTGGCAGATGAGCACCGCGAGACCCAGGGCCGCGAGCTTACGCATGGTGGGCGTCGCCACCGCACCCAGCCGGAAGAATCCGCCGGTCTGCATGACGAGCAGCACCAAGACCGCGAAAGTGGCGAAGCCCCCCAGGAGATGGCCCATCACCACCGGCGGGAAGAGCAGGAGCGTCACCGTCCACATACCGAGCAGGGCTTGGAACACCACGAGCGCCAGGAGCAGCGCGGGCAGCAAGAGCGGCTGACCCGGTTCCTTGCGCCGCACCCAGGCCGCGACTGCCAATATCAGGATGAGGGTCGTGAGGGTCCCGGCGAAATAGCGGTGGATCATCTCTTTCCAGGCGCGGGCCGCTTCCAGGGGTCGCGCGGCATCCGCCGCGGCCGCCTGCTGCACCGTGGGCACGGTCACATGGCCGTAGCAGCCGGGCCAGTCAGGGCAACCCAGGCCCGCTTGAGAGAGCCGCACATAAGCGCCCAACATCACCACCCCGAAAGCGAGTACGGCGGCGAAGATAGCGATATAGAGAAAATGCCTTTTCTGCATGTTCACGAAGCCGTGTCAAAAGCGTCGCGAGCGAAGGCAGGGCTAGGGCACGTCGCATGCGACGTGCGGGCGAACAGGATGTTCGCCCTGGGCCATTTCGCGCCGCAGGGATGCATAGCGAAATGGGCGAGGCGGCCTCGCGCTCGCCGCTCCCGCACATCCCTGTGCTCCGCGGCACGTACGCGTCCTGCTACAGACAACGCCATGCCGAGCGCAGCAGCTTTTGACATCAGCCTTCACCCGCGCCGAGGAGATGGCGCATGTCCTGCAGGATGAACTTGGGGTCCTGGGCCAGGGAATAGCGCAGCACCACGTAGCCGTTGCGCTCCACGAGGTAGATGTACTTCGGGGCCTCGGCGCCGTCGAAAGCCTTCAGCGCCTCATGTCCGGAAGCGTCCGCCGCCGTGAGCGCTGGATCCGCCTTGAGCGCCGTGGCGTCCGGCTTGCCGTCCGCGAGATAGAGCCGTTGGGACGAGGACATCTGCTCGCCCAGGGCGAGCTCGGTGACGCGCATCACGTCCAGGGCATGGAGGCAGTCGGCGTTGCACTCAGGGCCGCTCAGGTACACGAGCGTCATGTGATGGGCGAAGTAACCCTGGGGCAGCGTGAGGCCCGCGGTGTCGATCTGCCGCGGCGGCTGCACGAACTCGCCCTTGTTGGTGGTGCCGAGGTCAAGATGGAACACGCCGGTGTAGAGCAGCCATGAGCCCAAGGCCGGCGCCAGGAACACCAGGAGCATCAACAGCAGGGTACGGCGATTCGATCGTTTGGTCTTCTCGTCCATCACTTCGATTCCTCGCGCTTGCGTCCGGCCTTGAGGTTCACTACCAGCCACACGGCGAACACCGCCGCCGCCAGCATCACCCACTGGAAGGCATAGCCGAGATGGCGTTCCGGCGGGAAGCCCACGTCCGGGCTGAACTCGCGCACGTAGCCCTCGGCCTGGGCCGCGTCCAGATGCAGGATGGGCGCCATGAGCTTGTCGCCGTAGAGGAGTTTCACGTCGTGGGCCTGGGGATAGAAGAGGGTCTTGGGCCAGCCCGGGTTCGGCGGCGCCCCCTTGCCCAGGTTCAGGCCCGCCACCGGCAGGGTGCCGAGCACGCCCTGGATCTGGCGCGCACCGCCGGTCACGGCGACGTCCGGCGCGGCGCCGCTGGCCGTGGCCGGCACCCAGCCCCGGTCCACCAGCAACAGATAACCGTTGCCCGAGAGCTGGAAGGGGGTCAACACTTCATAGCCCACCGCGCCCTCATGGGTCATGTCTTCCAAGAGCAGCTGGCGGCCGCCATCGTAGGCGCCGTCCACGTCCACCTTGAGATACTGGGGGAAGCTCTCGAGCGTAGGATCCTGCAGGAGCGCGTTGAGGGACACGGGTTTGCGCGCCATCTGCGTGCTGTAAGCCGCGAGCAGGCCGCGCTTGTAGGCGGCCCGGTCCCATTGCCAGAGCGCCAGGCGCAGGAACAGGGCGCAAAGCACCAGCATGGCCAGGGTCGGCCACAAGCCCGGGCGGAAGCGGGATTTGCCTGCGTTCACGCGGGGATGTTACCGTGCCCCGCTCCAACCGGGGACGCACCCATGCTGCCACGCCTGATCATCATCCTGGTCCTCATCGCCATCCTCGGGAGCCTGTTCTCGGGCATGTATTTCATGATCAGGGACCGGGGCCGCTCCACCCGCAGCGTGAAAGCCTTGAGCATACGCATCGGTCTGTCGCTGCTGTTGTTCGCCCTGCTCGTCATCGCCTACTTGACGGGCATCATACAGCCCAACCCCACACACCCCTGACAATCTTCCAAAGAAGAAGCGCCGCTCACGCGGCGCTTCTGGCAATGCCTTGCCGACTATCGGCTCACAGCCAATAGACGAAGACGTAC
>DASSIS010000004.1:0-14759 GCA_035691665.1 Gammaproteobacteria bacterium
GGGGAGAGGGGTCAAGGCCGGGGCCGCCGTGCTGTCCGCCTGCCTACTCGCCGCCTGCGCCAGCTCGCCGCCACCGGACCTCACGGTGCAGCCCGACGACTGGGCCTATGCGCCGCGCACCGTGGAGCTGCAGCTCTCCGCCGCCGAGACCCTCAACATCGACAGCGGTCAGGCCCATGCGCTCTCGCTCGGGGTCTTCCAGCTCTCGGATCCCGCGGCCTTCACGACGCTCGCGGCGAGCGCTGCCGGCGCCGAGAAGCTCCTGGACCAGGGCATGGACGCGGACCCCACCGTGGTGGGCTTCGACCGCATCGTGCTGCAGCCCGGCGAGAAGCGCACGGTCGAACTCAACCGCGCCGCCCATGCCCAGTACCTTGGCCTGGTGGCCGGCTATTTCAAGATCACGCCCGCCCAGGACGTGGTGGTGTTCAACATCCCGGTCGTGCCCAAGCCCACGGGCTGGGTGACGAAGGGCATGGTGGCGGTGGGCCTGCAGGGCGCCGACACCGACGGGGTACCCGCGCCGGTGACGCTGAGCGCGGGCTTCGGTTCGGAGCAGGCGGCGACCTTCGCCTCGCTCACGCCCGGCAGCGCGAAGCTGGTGGCCCCGCAGAAGGGCGGTGGCAAGGGCAACGGTGGTTCGGGCGGCGGCGCCAAGTCGGGGGGCAAGAGCCCGAGCCTGCCGAGCATCCCCAAGCTGCCTTCCAGTAAGAACAGCAGCAGTGGCGGCGGGGGAGGTGGCGGAGGATGAATGCCCGCCGCGCTCATGCGATTGATGATCGGCCAGGTGCGCCTGGCCACTACAGTCTTGGCTGACGGAGAGGTGTCGTCGTGACGCAGTACAGACCGGTATTCTGGCATCAGGGACTGTTCCTGCAGCCGCAGCATTTCCAGCTCGCCGACCTCCAGCAACAGGAGCGGTTGCTGCCCTTCCAGCGTTACCTGCACCCGCACTTCTGGGGCGTGGCGCGCATGGCCCTGCAGGGCTCGGCTCTGCCCAACGGCGTCTGCGAGGTGCAGAGCGGGGAGCTCCTGTTCCCCGACGGCAGCTTCGTGAGCGTGCCGGGCAACGGCGTGCTCCTGGCGCGGACCTTCGACCCGGCGACGGTGACGCTGGAGAAGCCGCTCACCATCTACGCGGCACTGCGCAAGTGGCGCGCCAACGAGAGCAACGTCACCGTGGTGCCGGACCTTACCCAGGTCTCCGGCGTCACCACCCGCTACGTGAGCCCGGCCCAGCCCGAGGATTACCCGGACGCCTACCAGGAAGGCCCCGCGGCCAAGGTGAAGACCCTCTACCACGTGGTGCGGCTCCTGTGGGATTCCGAGCAGGACGAGCTCGCCGACCATGAGCTGATCCCCATCGCGCGCGTGGTGCGCGACGGCGACAGCCTCAAGCCCGCACCGGACTTCATCCCGCCGGTGCTGGGGCTCGAGGGCTCCGCTGAGCTCTACAAGCTGGTGCGTGACATCCGCGACGAGCTGACGAGCCGCGCCCTGCAGATCGAGGTCTACAAGACCCCGGTGCACGGCGAGTCCGACTTCGACCCAGCCCTGATGCGCTACAAGCTGGCGCTGCGCACCATGGCACGCTACGTTCCCATGTTGCTGCATTACAGCGAGACCCCGTCGGTCCATCCCTGGGATCTGTACGGGGCGCTGCGCAGCTTCGCCGGCGAACTCAGCACCTTCGGCATGCGCTTGAACCTCCTGGGCGAGGACGCCCAGGGCAACCGCCAGGTGCCGGCCTACGACCACCAGCGCCTCGGCCCCTGCTTCGAGCGGCTGCGCCGGATCATCACCGAGCTCCTGAACGAGATCACCGTCGCCCCGCAGTTCAAGGTGGATATGCAGTTCGACGGGGTGTGCCACACGGCCATGATCCCACCGCGCTTCCTGGACGAGCCGAACGACTACTACCTGGTGTTCAACCTGCGCACGCCCATCGAGCAGCACCTGGATTCCATCACCACCGCCGCCAAGCTCGGCGCCCGCAACGTGGTGGAATCCCTGGTGGAGCGTTCGCTGCCGGGCATCGGCTTCCGCTATACCCAGGTGCCGCCACCCGGCCTGCCGCGCCGCTCCAACACCTATTACATGCGCATCGACACCCGCGACAGCCAGTGGCCGGATGTGGAGCGCAGCCGCGAGCTGGGCTTCACCTGGAAGGACGCGCCGGAAGACCTGCGCATGGAGCTCGTGGTGCTGAGGAGATGAACCGGTGCGCCTGATCGACTGCTACGCCGAGTTCCTGATCCGGCTGCACGGACGCTTCGTCACGGACGGCGATCTCGCCGGGCTCGTGTACGACACCCAGCGGGCCGAGATCGCCGCCAAGCTCAAGGCCTGCGACCGCAGCGCCCAGGAAGCCGGGGTGCCGGAGCAGGCGCGGGATGCGGCGCGCTTCGCCGCCGTGGCCTACGTGGACGAGCTGGTGCTGTGCTCGGCCTGGGCCGAGAAGGTCCGCTGGCAGCAGATACCCCTGCAGCGCGAGTACTACCGCACCACCAATGCCGGCGCCGAGTTCTATACCAAGCTCGAGGCCCTGGGCGAGGGTGAATGGGGCCGCGCCGCCCGCGAGCTCTACTACTTCTGCATGGCGCTGGGCTTCCGCGGCCGCTACTTCGGTGACCGACGCTTCGCCGAGTTCACGGGAGTGAAGCACGCCAACCTGAAGCTGCTGCTGCCCGACGGCAACCTGGACCTGCAGGCAGTGACGCTGTTCCCGGAGGCCTATGCCCGCGTCCGTGCCGGACGCTCGGGTTTCCCAGGCCGCTGGAACGTGTTGCCCTGGGTGTTCGCCGGTCCGGTGCTGATCCTGCTTGTGATGCTGCTCGTCTACCACCAATACATCGCCGCGACCCTCTCGGGCATCCAGGCGCTCGTCAGGTGAACGATCCCCGATGCTGAAATCCATACTTAAATTCCTGCTCTGGCTGCTCGTCATCGCGCTCGTGTGCGCGGCGGTCATCGGCTATTTCCTGTGGAAGGGCAAGCCGCTCGGCGACGCGCTGCTGGTGCTGGCGGCGCTGGCGATCATCGTGGTGCTGTTCCTGCTGATCCGCCGGCTGTGGATCCGGCACCGCGCCAAGAAGCAGGTGCAGAAGCTCATCAGCGAGGAGAAGGTCAAGCGCGAAGGCGGCCTCGACTGGTCGCCACGGGCGCTGCGCCGCGACCTCAGGTCCCGCTGGCGCGGCGGCATCAAGGCCCTCAAGCGCTCGCGCCTGCGGCTCCTCGGCGACCCGCTCTACGTGCTGCCCTGGTACGTGGTCATGGGGCGCTCGAGCTCCGGCAAGAGCACGGCGGTCAAGAACGCTTATCTGCTCTCGCCGGTGCTGGACCTGCCCGAGAAGCAGTCGGGCTCGACCCGCAACCTGGACTGGTGGATGTACGAGGAGGCGGTGGTCATCGACACCGCCGGCCGCTACGCGGTGCCCGACGACGCGGTGCGCGACCGCGACGAGTGGGACACGCTCATGGCGCTGCTCTCGCGCCGCAAGCAGAAGGAGCCCCTGAACGGCATCCTGGTGGTGGTGGGCGCGGACCGGCTGCTCAACGCCGGCGCCGACGAGCTGCTGGAGGAGGGGCGTCAGGTGCGCGCCAGCCTCGGCCACCTCATGAACACCCTGGCGGCGCAGGTGCCGGTGTACCTGCTCGTCACCAAGTGCGACCTGATCGAGGGCTTCACCCAGTTCTGCGAGGCGCTCCCCGAGGAGAGCTGGCAGCAGGTGATGGGCGCCCTGAACGAAAAGCCGGGGGCGGACGTGCTCACGGCCTTGGACGAATGCCTGGAGAAGCTCAACACCCGCCTGAAGGACCTGCGCCTCCTGCTCGTGGAGCGCAGCAAGACCCCTTCCGTGGAGATGATGTTCTTCCCGGATGCCTTATATAAGCTGCGCGAAGGCCTGCGCCATTTCGCCGACGGTACCCTGCGGGGCAGCCCCTACCTCGAGACGCCGCACTTCCGCGGCCTGTTCCTGTCCTCCAGCCAGCAGGCGCTCGCGGGCCTCCCCGGCGCCGGCCTCAAGGATCGCGGCCTCTTCCTGCACGACCTCTTCACCAAGGTGATGCCCGCGGACCGCAGCTTGCTCGTGACCCTGCCGGCCGCAGAGCGCCTGCGCCGCTCCTTGCATCGCTACTGGATCGGCATCGCCGGCGGGCTGCTCGTGGCCGCCGGACTCGTGGTGAGCTTCCTGTTCCTGCACGACTACGGCGCGCTGCACAGCATCGGCCGCGACCTGCGCCCGGTGAGCTATTCCCAGGCGGACGTGAACCAGGAAGTCACGGCGCTGGCCCAAGTGGACACCACCCTCAACAATCTCACGGCGGCCCAGGATGGCTGGCTGTTCCCCTGGTATGCGGGCCTGACCCCGCCGCAGATCGATGCCATCAGCGCCGGCTTCCAGCAGCGCTTCCAGGACGGGGTGCTGAAGGACATGGACAAGCGCCTCAAGGAGCGCCTCGAGCTCATCAGCCCCGGCGACCCCGCCATCCAGGTGCTGGCCGAGGGACTGGCGCGGCGCAGCCTGATCCTGCAGGCGCGCATCGCCGACGCGGACGCTGCGGACCTGCACGCGCTCGCGCCGGTGCCCACCGCCTACTGGAAGGAGCTGCAGCCCGCGCTCACGGATCCCGCCGGCGACGCGCTGCAGGTGCTCTACGCCGAGTACGAGGCCCGGGTGGACTACGACGAGGACCTGCACCAGGAGCAGGCCTTCGTGAGCGGCGCGCTGGTGGAGCTCCTGCGCAAGACCTCCGGCGACTACACCTGGCTCCTCAACTTGGCGAACCACTCGCCTGACCTGAAGCCCGTGTCCCTGGAGGACTTCTGGGACGGCACGCGTCCCCTGGCGGAGCCGCCCCAGGTGGCACCGGCCTTCACCGCCGAGGGCTTCAAGATCATCAAGGGCTTCACCGACGAGCTGCAGCAGGCCACCGGCGGCGGCAACGGTCCGGTGCAGGACTACATGGACCGCTTCTACGACTACTACCAGGACGCCTATGTGGACGCCTGGAAGCAGTTCGCGGACCGCTTCGACGAAGGCAGCGACACCCTGGCGGACCGCTCCCAGTGGCTCGCGCTGGTGGGTAACCTCGCCCAGTCGGATCCCTATCTGAAGCTCCTGGACCGCATGCACGAGGAGTTCGCGCCCCTGGACGAGGACGCGGCGGACCTCAAGACCTCCGTGGACTACTACCACGAGGTGGCCACCTACGCGCCGGCTTCGTCCACCAAAGCTGCCGCGGCCCAATCCAACGGCTTCGGCAAGGCGCTGGCCGGCTACGGCGTCGGCTTGCTGACGGGCCTCAGCAAGGAAGCCAAGGAGATCAACGGCCAGGTGAAGGCCATCCAGAAGCTCAACAAGAAGCCCAAGGCCAAGCGCGGCAAGAAGGTGAAGGATCTGGAGTCCGCCATCGCGGACGCCGCCAAGGCCAACCAGGATTACGAGAAGGCCATCACGCTGATGGCCTTCAACTCGGACAACGCCAGCGAATCCTATGCCAACGTGTCGGCCTGGTTCGCCAACCCGGACAAGGTGGCGACGAGCGGCACCAGCGGCGGCAACGGCTGGGCCGCGATCCAGGCCTTGCAGCTCCTGATGGGCAAGCCCGATCCCGAGACCGAGTCCTTCTGGACGCTCTACACCGGGCCGCTGCGTCTGCTCTACCAGTTCATGCAGCAGGAGACCGCCTGCTACCTGAACCAGCAGTGGAGCGCGAACGTGCTCACCCAGACCGAGGGTGTGGAGGAAGCCAAGCTGCCGGACCTGCTCATCGGCAAGAGCGGCCTCGTGTGGGGCTTCACCGGCAAGACCGCCGCGCCCTTCCTCAGCGACAAGTACCAGGCGGGCTACGTGCCGGTGCACGTGGACAAGGAAGCCATCCCCTTCGACCCGAGCTTCATGAGCTTTCTGAACCACGCCCTGGAAGGCGCGCAGCTGGTGGAGGGCAACCAGGCGGTGACGCTCGCGACCCTGCCCACCAACGTCAACACCGGCGCCAAGATCCTGCCTAGCAACGTGATGCTCACGCTGCAGTGCGCCGCGGGCATGCAGGAGCTGGACAACTACAACTTCAAAGCCACCCAGACCTTCAACTGGACCGTGGGCGGCTGCGGCGACACGGTGCTGCGCATCTTCGTGGGCCCGCTGGTGCTCACAAGGGTCTACTCGGGGCTGAAGGGCTTCCCGCAGTTCCTGGACGACTTCAAGGACGGCGAGCACGTGTTCGGACCGGAGGACTTCCCGGACGACCGCGAGGAGCTCGAGCACGACGGCGTGAGCGCCATCCGGGTGCGCTACGCCATCAGCGGCCAGAAGCCGGTGATCCTGGCCCTGAAGGCGGTGCCGCTCGAGGCGCCGCTGGAAGTGGCGAAATGCTGGGCGCCGGGCGGATGAGCGCGCGCCTTAACGAGGAGAGGCTGAGTGGCTGACGAGGCCCAGGAAAAAGCCGAACGGCTGCGGCTCGTCTACCGCAGCGAGACCGCCGGGCGGGAGAGCGACGTGGAGCTCCCGTTCCGGATCCTCGTGCTCGGGGATTTCACCCGGGACGGGCGTGCCGGTTTCGGGGGAGAGAACGCGCCCATCGCCCTGCCGGCCCGGGATCTCGATCCGGTGCTGGCCAAGCTCGCCCCCAAGCTCAAGCTGCAGGTGCCGAACGTGCTCAGCGAGGGGACGGAGGCGCCGCTGGAGGTGACGCTCGAGTTCCGCGGACTCGGCGATTTCGCACCGGACCGGATCATCCGTCAGGTGCCGGAGCTCAAGGCCCTGCTGGAGCTGCGCGCGCTGCTGTGGCGCTACCGGGAGCGGGGTGCGAACCTGCGGCAGATCGCCGCCGACATCCAGACGCTGCTCGGCGAGTGGGAGGTGGTCACCGGTTCGGGGAGCTTCTGGCACGACGCGCTCAAGTCCAAGGTCGGCGCCATGGGCGCCCACAACGTGGGGCAGATGCTGGCGGAGATCGACGCGCGCCTCGGGCCGCAGCTCGACCGCATCCTGCACCACCCGGAGTTCCGCGCGCTGGAGGCCTCCTGGCGCGGCCTCGCCTTCCTGCTGGAGCGGGTGGACTACGGCGAGAACTGCGTGATCGAGGTGTTCAACGTCTCGAAGCAGAGCCTGCAGGAGGACTTCGAGGACGTGCCGGAGGTGGTGCAGTCGCACCTCTACCGGCTGGTGTACACGGGCGAGTTCGGCCAGTACGGCGGGCGGCCCTACAGCCTCATGTTGGGCGACTACAGCTTCGGTCCGGGCGCGGCGGACGTGCACCTCCTGCAGAACCTGGCGAGCGTGGCTGCCGTGGCCCATGCGCCTTTCATCGGCGCCGCCGGGCCCGGCTTCTTCGGCCTGGACGACTTCGCGGGCCTGGTGCGCCTCCGGGATCTGCGCTCGCTCATGAACGAGCCGCAGTTCACCAAGTGGCGATCCTTCCGCGCTGGCGAGGACGCCCGATACCTCGGGCTCACCCTGCCGCGCTTCCTGCTGCGCCGGGCCTACGGCACCCCGGGGCTCAAGGCCGCCGCCTTCGACTACATGGAGAGCTTCAGCGGCGAGGAGGAGCGCTGCCTGTGGGGCAACTCCGCCTACGCCTTCGCCACGCGCCTCGCCGCGAGCTTCGCGCGCTTCCGCTGGTGCCTGAACGTCACCGGCAAGGAATACGGCAGGGTGGAAGGGCTCGCCGTGAGCAGCGCCGAGGGCCCCGGCAAGGTGCCCACGGAGCTGGTGGTGGACGACAGCCTGGAAGTGGACCTGTCGCGCTTCGGGTTCATCACCCTCACCGTGCACCGCGGCGACAGCGAGGCCGCGTTCTACACCGCGGTCTCGGTGCAGAGCGTGCCCGAGGAGGAGGCCGGCGCCAACGTGAGCGCCATCTTCGGTCGCAAGCTGGCGGCACAGCTGCCTTACCTCCTGCTGGTGAGCCGCCTCGCGCACTATCTCAAGGTCATGCAGCGCGAGCACCTGGGCGCCTGGCGCAACCGCGCCGAGGTCGAGAAGGAGCTGGGGCGCTGGATACAGCAATACGTCACCGACATGGCCAACCCCGCGCCGAGCGTGCGCGCGCGGCGGCCGTTGCGACAGGCGAAGATCGAGGTGGTGGAAGTCCCGGGCAAGAACGACTGGTACCTGGTGAAGCTCAACATCACGCCGCACCTGAAATACCTGGGTTCGCCGTTCTCGCTCGCGGTCACGGGCAAACTGGAGAAATCATGAAGCGGTGCCGCCCCGGGCGCCGTGAGGAGTAGCAGCCATGCCGATGCCTGGAAACCTGACGCTGGTGGGAAAGGAGCAGGGTCCGATCGAGGGCTCCTGCGACATCGAGGGCCGCGAGGAGACCATCCTGGTACAGGCCTTCAAGCACATCGTGGACCTGCCGGCGAACGAGCACGGCGTGCCTTCGGGCAAGCGTGTCCACCGCCCGCTGATGATCACCAAGGAGGTGGACAAGAGCACCCCCAAGCTCTACCAGGCGCTGTGCGCAGGCGAACCCATGAGCGAAGCGACCCTGCGCTGGTATCGCATGGACGGCTCCGGGGAGGAGGTGCAGCACTTCACGGTGATGCTGCAGAACGCCATGATCGTGAAGATCGAGTCCTGGGTACCGGACGTGCTCGACAAGCAGAGCGCGGGTTACGGCAACATGGAGAACCTGTGGTTCACCTACGAGACCATCCGCTGGACCTGGGAAGAGGACGGCATCGAGTACGAAGAGACCTGGGACCCTGAGGGCAAGAAGTAGGCAAGCATGTCGGAAGAAAGGCTATTCAAGCGTTTGCGCCGCTGGTCCAGCGGCGGCCCCGGCGCGGACGTGGGCAGCTACGTCGAGTCGGTGCTGCAGGACCTGGGGAAGCTTTACAACACGCGCCGCGGTGCGACCCCGCTCGGCGAGCTCTATGGCCTGCCCGACATCTCCGACATGCTGGCGAACCTGACCCCGCCGGACATCGAACGCATCCGGGAGGCCATCGAGACCACCACCCGGCAGTACGAGCCGCGCATGCAGGATACGCGGGTGAGCGTGCCGGCCGAGGAGAACCCCGGGATGCTGCGCTTCGCGGTGCAGGGCAACCTGCTCTACGAGAAGACACGGGTGCCCTTGCGCTATCTTGTCAACATCGAGGGTGACGGGCGCGTCGCCGTGAGGCAGCAGGCATAGCATGAACCGCGACTACTACCAACGCGAACTGAACGCGCTCCGGGAGCTGGCCAAGGAGTTCGCCGCCGCCCATCCGGCGCTGGCTTCGCGGCTCTCCGGCCCGAGCCCGGATCCGGACGTGGAGCGCATCCTGGAAGGCGTGGCTTTCCTCACCGGCCGGGTGCGCGAGAAGCTGGACGACGATTTCCCGGAGCTGGCCCAGACCCTCACCCAGCTCATCTACCCGCACTACCTCAGGCCGCTGCCGGCCACCACCATCATGGAGTTCCGGCCCAAGGACACCCTGCGGCGCAACATGGTGGTGCCGGCGGGCAGCTACGTGGACTCGACGGAGGTGCAGGACACGCAATGCCGCTTCCGCACCTGCTACGAGGTGCGCGTCGCGCCTCTGTCCGTGGTGCAGGCGCAGCTCCTGGAGCGGCCCGGCGGGCGGCGTTCCATCGACCTGACCCTGCAGCTCAACGGCCTGACCCTGCCCCAGTGGGACGGCGACCGGATGCCGTTCTTCATCGGCGGGGATTTCGCCGGCGCCGCGGACCTCTACCACCTGCTGCTGCGCGGCTTGGAACGCGTCGTGATCTCGAGCGGCGCGGGCGAGCACGAGTTGCCGGCCTCGGCCCTGCAACCCTTGGGGCTGGACGACGGCGAGGCCATGCTGCCCCGCACCGCCGCCACGCTGCCGGCCTTCGGCCTGCTGCAGGAGTACTTCCTGCTCAAGGAGAAGTTCCTGTTCGTGGAGCTGACGCGGCTGCAGGAGTGGCGCCAGCGCGGCAACGGCAACCAGTTCCACATCCGCTTCGACTTCGCGCCCCTGGCGGCGCGCTTCCCGGCGGTGGACAAGGAGCGCTTCACCCTGCACTGCACGCCGGCGGTGAACCTGTTCCGGCATGACGCCGACCCGATCCTGCTGAACCACCGCCGCGCGGAAGTGCGGGTGCGTCCCGCCGGCGAACGGGATGGCAACATCCAGGTCTATTCCGTGGACGAGGTGGTGGGCCACACCCGCGGTTCGGCGCTGCGCCAGGAATACCGCTCCATCAACCTCTACGGCGGCGGCAACGCCCAGGAACCCTATTACGACATGCGTTTCGTGCCGGGGGCCGAAGGCGGCCGCGCCGAACCCTACCTGCTCGTGACCTACCCCCAGGGGCTCGACCTGCCGGTGCAGCAGACCCTGATCCTGGGGCTCACCTGCAGCAACGGCCGGCTGCCGGCGCAGCTTCGGCCCGGCGACATCTCCCGTTCCACCACCGGGACCTCGGACCTCATCTCTTTCCGGAACCTCCTGCCGCCCGCCGACGGGGCCGAGCCGCCGATGGGCGAGGCGGTGCTGTGGCGCCTGCTCTCGCACCTGGCCCTCAACTACCTGCCCATCGCCAACGCCGAGACCCTGCAGGCGCTGCTCAGGCTCTACGTGGTGCAGGGCAGCACCCAGTCCCCGCGCGAGGTGGCCAACCTGCGCCGTATCTCGGCCATCTCCACCGTCGGGACGCGCGCCGGCGACCGGCTCTTCGGCGGCAACCTGATCCGCGGCCAGGACATCCGCGCCAGCATGCGCCAGGATTATTTCGCCTCAAGGGGCGACATGTTCCTCTTCGGGACCCTCCTGGACCGCGTGCTCGCGACCTTCTCGACCCTGAACAGCTTCAGCACCTTCACGCTCGTGGACGAGCAAACCGGGAACACCTACGCATGGCCAGCGAGACTGGGCAAGCGCGCGCTGATCTAGAGCACGAGCTCGTCAGCAACAGCCGGGAGTACGACTTCTACCAGGTCGTGCGCCTGCTCGAGCGCCTGCGCACGGGCGAGGAGAGCACGCCGCTGCGCTACCGCCCGGTGCTGGGCCTGGAGCGCAGCGAGTCCGACGTGGCCGGCATGCGCGGCGACGCCGGCACGGGCTACGAGATCTCACCCACCTTCATGTCCCTCTACGGCGCGTCCTCGCCGCTGCCGGTGTGGTACACCAGCGAGTTGCTCGAGGACGAGTGGAACGACCAGACGGCGGCGCGGGACCTGCTCGACCTGCTGCACCAGCAGATCTACCCCTTGCTCTACGGTGCCTGGCGCAAGTACCGCTTCGCGCTCAACGCGGTGGAGGGCGAGGGCGAGCGCTACTGGGGCATGCTCTACGCCCTCATGGGCCTCTACGAGCCGGCCATGCGCTCGCGGGTGCCGGAGTCCGCCGACTTCCTCGGCCAGACCGGACTCTTCTCCCGGCAGGTACGCAGCGCCGCGGCCCTGGAGGCCATGCTCAGGGCCAACCTGCGGCGCGAGGAGGTGGAGGTGGTGCAGTGCGTGCCGCGCTACGCCGCGATCCCAGGGGAACAGCGGCTGCGCATCGGCGCCGGCGGCTGCAGGCTCGGCGAGGATGCGGTGGTGGGCGAGCGCGTCCTGGACTGCTGCGGCCGCTTCCAGATCCGTATCGGCAAGGTGGATGCCGAGAGTTTCAGTCAGGCGCTCGCCGCGGATGGGATCATCGACCGCATCCGGCGCATCTGTGCCGGGTTCCTGGTGCAGCCGCTGGAGTGCGAGGTGGTCCTGGTGCTGGAGGAGGGCGTGGTGCAGCCCGCCGCCGTGGGCGGCAACGATTTCAACCAGATGATGGGATTGAACGAGTTCGCGACCCTGGGTGAAGACACCTGGGTGGTGGGCGGCACCAACGCCGCCGGCCTGGAAGTAGGATTCATGCTCTGAGGATCAAGTCCGCGGCGGCCCGGGGTGACCCCGGTGCCGTCGCTGCAGGAGGTTAGTTGCGTGGCCGCGCCGAATTTCACGTTCACGAGCGACGCTTATACGGGAAACCCGTTCACGGTGGTGGACTTCCAGGGCACGGAAGCCATCTCCAGCCTGTTCCGGTTCGACATCGGGTTGAAATGCCCGACCGGCACGGCCATAGACGTGGAAGCTTTGTTGGCGGCCGGCGCCAAGCTCACCCTGCAGCAGGAGCAGCACGCCAACACCTACCGCGGCATGCTCGCGTCCGTGGAGCAGCAGCAGCAGGCCGGGGGCCATAACTACTACCGGGTGGTGCTGGTGCCACCGGCCTGGTTGTTGTCCCGTAACACCACCACCGCCGCGTACGTGAACCAGACGCACCCGGCGATCGTGAAGCGGGTGCTCTCCAATGCCGCTCAGGCGGCGGGCGGCCTCACCGTGGATGCCGCTGCCATGGCCGGAAGCTATCCGACCTACGACTTCACCTGCCAGTACGCGGAGACCGACTGGGATTTCGTGTGCCGGCTCATGGAATACGAAGGCGTCTACTTCTATTTCCATCTCCCGGATTCGAACAACACCTGCATCATGGTGGTGCAGGACAGCATGGCCCACTCCCTGCCTAACCCGGGATGCGAGGTCATCCCGTTCACCGATCCGAGCAGCACCAACAACCACGAGTGCATCGTGCAGATCACCCGGCAACTGGCCAGAACCTCCGACGCGGTCACGATCTCGGGCTACAATTACCAGCAGACCACGTTGTCGCTGCAGAAGAGCGCGCCGGTGACCGTGGGCGCGGCGGCGGCGAACGCCAAGAAGGGGAGCGGCCAGACCAAGGGTAACCCGCCGCCGGGGGCCTCCTATCCGGCCACCTGGATCTTCGACAACCGGGCGCAGGAGCCCGATCCGACACAGCGGCTCGCCATGGTGCGCGCCCAGGAAGAGGCTTGCTGGGCCGACATCTACTCCGGCAGCGGCGCCGTCAGCGCCCTGCGCGCGGGTTATACCTTCAGCCTTTCGGAACATCCCGTGGCGGCCTTCAACCAGTCCTATCTCGTGACCGGGGTGCGGCACAGCGCCCGCAACCTGGACCAGCAGTGGGCCACGTCGAGCTACACCGCGGCCCAGGCCGCCACCAGTGGCGCGTACTACAGCAACAGCTTCACGGCGATCCCGGCCGACGTGCAGTTCCGTCCGCAGCGGATCACCCCCAAGCCGCGCATCTCCGGGGTGCTGTCGGCGGCGGTGTGGCTGATGCCCGATGCCGCCAGCAGCCTGCTCCCGACCCTGCTGCAGCTCCTGCCGGCCCAGGTGAACGCCGTGCCCCTGTTCCAGGTCAGCAACTCCACCCAGGACCAGAACGCCTACCAGCCGCCGGCGCCGCCCATGGACGAGCAGGGCCGTTATCTCGTGACCCTGCCCTTCGCCAACGGCGCGGTCGCGGGCTCCAGCTACGTCTCCGCCTGGATACGCATGTCCCAGCCCGCGGCCGGCCAGTGGACCGGGGTGCAGTACATGCTCGAACCCGGTGCCGAAGTGCTGCTGGCCTTCGTCAACGGCGATCCGGATCTGCCGGTGATCGTGGGTTCGGTGTACAACGGCGGGCTCCTGGCACCGCTCACCGCCGCCCAGATCGATCCCCAGGTCTAGAAGAGGAGTCGAGCGTGCCGGGCACCCGCGTCACCAAACCGTTCAAACTGGGCTTGCTGCACCGCAGCTACCAGTACCGCGGCGAGCGGAAGCTGGCGGTGGGCGTGCTCGCCATGATCTCCCTGACGGAACCAGGGCGCGTGTTTCCGGAGAACGAGCTGTGGCGCAAGGCGATGGCCACACTCGGTCAGGGCAGCATGCTGGATGCGGCCATGCCGAAGGCGCGAGGCGAGTTCCTGGCGAACGGCAGTTTCCACGCGCCGGATGGCAAACCCGCACCGGCGGGCTACGTGCGGGTGAAGCTCGGCAAGCTGGACAAGCGCATCAACGTCTACGGTGACCGCCACTGGAAGCGGGCCGCCGGCGTGAGCGTGGGTGTGAGCGACCCCGAACCCATGGGATCCATGCCCCTGGATTTCGCCCACGCCTTCGGCGGCAAGGAACACAAGCCCAACCCGCTCGGCATGGGCATGGACGCGGTGGAAGCGGACGGCGAGACACGCGTGCCACTGCCCAATCTCGAATCGCCCGGGAAGCTCATCGGTTCGCCCTCGGACCGTCCGGCGCCGGCCTGCTACGGCATGCTGGATCCCATGTGGCCCCAGCGCTATGCGAAGGTCGGCACCTACGACCAGAAGTGGCTCAAGGAACGCGCCCCGGGGCTCGCCGACGACCTGGAATGGGGCTACTTCAACGTGGCCGCCGAGGACCAGTGGACCGAGGGTTTCTGGCGCGGTGACGAGGAGTTCGAGCTCCATAACCTGCATCCGACGCTACCTTTGATCCAAGGGCGGCTTCCGGGCCTCATGGCGCGAGCCTTCGTGCTTCACGGCCACGGTGAAGGCGGACGCTTCGAAGAGCTGCCGACGCGGCTGGACACGGTGCATTTCCTGCCGGGGGAAGCCGCCGCCGTATGCATCTGGCGCGGCGACACTCATATCACCACCGACGACGCCAGCGATGTCTCCCAGATCATGCTCGCCTACGAACGCGCCGCCGAACCGCGCCGCAGCCTGGAGCATTACCAGGCGGCAATGACGCGCCGGCTCGACCGCCTGACCCGTTCCAAGCTGCTCCTGGATGAACGCGACCTCATCCCCGAGGGCGACAAGTCCGGCCTCGCGGAGATGATCGAGCGGGGCGTGGAGGACAACGGGCGCGAAGGCCTGCTGGCCAAGAACCTGCGGGCGCGGATGCAGTCGGAGAAGGACAAGGCCAGGGCGCGCGTCGCGGAGCTCGGC
>DASSIS010000005.1:0-5162 GCA_035691665.1 Gammaproteobacteria bacterium
GCCATACCATTTGCGCAAGTCCGTGCTCGGGGCGACGTCCCGCAGCCAATGGTCGACCTTGGCTTTCTGCTTGCTCAAGCCCCGGGGCCAGAGGCGGTCCACCAAAATCCGGTAACCGTCGCTCTTGGTCGGCGTCTCATAGACGCGCTTGATCGACACACGGTTCGCCATAGAGATACCTTCGCCTTCAAGGCTGCAACTGCCGCTTCCAGTATGCCTCCATGGCAGTAAACAGATGGGTACGGGCCGGGGGGCCGGCGATGCCATGGGTGCTGTTGGGGTAGACCAGGAGTTCGTAGGGTTTGCCGGCATCGATCAGGGCCTGTACGAACTGCAAGGTGTTCTGCCAGTGCACGTTGTCGTCGCCGGTGCCGGCGGCCAGGAGCAGAGGATCGGCGAGCCCGCCCGCCGCCGCCACCGCCGAACTCTCCGCGTAACCCTTGGGGTTCTCCTGCGGGGTACCCATGTAGCGCTCGGTGTAGACGGAGTCGTAGTCCTGCCACTGGGTCACGGGCGCCACGCTGATGCCGGCGCGCCAGACGCCCGGCGCGTGGGTGAGCGCGTAGGCGGTCATGTAGCCGCCGTAGCTCCAGCCCCAGAGGCCGATGCGCGCGCCATCCACGTAGGGCTGGGACTTGAGCCACTTCACCGCCGCCAGCTGATCCTCCAGCGCCAGCGCCCCCAGGTGCCCCTTCACCCGCGCCTGGTCCACGTGGCTGAAATAGGTGGCGGCGCGGTTGTCGGTGGCGAAGAGCACATAACCCTGCTGCGCCAACAGTTGGTCGAAGAGGAAGTTGCTGCCGCCCCAAGCGTCGCGCACCAGCGGCGGCACATCCGGCCCGCCGTACTGGAACATGATCACGGGATACTTCTTATGGGGATCGAAACCCGCGGGCAGGGTGAGACGCGCGTAGATCGGCGTCTTGCCGTCGCCGGCGGGGATGCTCAGGAACTGGGGCTTCGAGAAGTCATAGGGCAGCTTCGCCGCGGCATGGATCAGCGCCACGCGCTTGCCGTCGCCCGAGTAGAGAGAGCTCTCGGGAGGCGTGAGCGCCGTGGACCAGGTATCCACGTAATGCCCGCCGTCCTCGCTCATCTTGATGTCGTGGGTGCCGTCACCCGGGTCGAGAGCCCGGGCTTCGCCGCCTTTCAGGGACACGGCGTAGAGCCCGGTGTGCAAGGGGCCGTCGCTGTAACGGGTGTAATAGACGCTGCCCCGGGCCTCGTCCACGCCCGCCAAGGAGATGACGTTGTAGTCCCCGTCCGTGAGCTTGCGGATCACCTTGCCCTGCGGGTCAAAGAGATAGAGATGGGTCCAGCCGTCGGTGGCGGCGGTCCAGATGAAGTCGCCGTCTTTCAGGAACCGGGGGTCCACCCGCACGTCGATCCAGTAGGGATCCGTGAAGCTCGCCAGGGTCTTAAGGTCGCCGCCGTCGGGCTTGGCGGTGTAGAGGGTGGCGTGGGTCTGGGCCCGGTCCAGCACCAGGGCCCAGACCTTATCCTGCCCCGGCAGCCAGCCGAAGCGGGCGAGGTAGGTGCCGGAGCTGCCCGCCACCTTGAGCCAGGCGGTCTTGTCGGCGCGCAGGTCGCGGATGCCGAGCAGCACCTTCGGGTTGGGAGCGCCGGCCACGGGGTAGCGCTCCGGATACACATCCGGCTGCGGGGCCATGTAGTCCACCAGCGGGAAGGGGCGCACCGGACGCTCGTCGAACTGCAGGAAGGCGATGTAACGGCTGTCCTCGGACCACTCGTAGGCGGAACGCAGCCCCAGCTCCTCGGTATACACCCAGTCGAGGGCACCGTTCTGCACGCCGGGCACGTGGGGCGCCACGAGACCGCCGGCGCCGCCCGCGAGGGAGACATAGTGGACGTCGTCCCCGCTCACATAGCTGATCCACTTGCCGTCCGGCGAGAGCCGGCCGTAGCTCTTGGCACCCGGCTCGCGGCTGAGCTGGGTGAGCTTGCGGTCGGCGAGCTTGCACAGGAAATACTGGTCGCCGCTCTGATAGTAGATGGCGCTGCCGTCGTGGGTCCAGCCGTAGCTCGCGACGCCGTAGCGGGTCACCCACTCCTGCTCGCGCTGGTTCTTGATGGCCGAGGGCGGCAGCGCGGCACCGGCGAGATCCTTGCCGCTCATGAGCAGGCGGGTCTCACCCGTGTCCGCGTCCACGAGATAGAGGTCGGCGAGCTTGGTTTTCGGGTCACGCAGGAAATAGCTCAGGTGTCTACCGTCCGGGCTCCATTGCAGGCTCTCCGGCCCATAGCCGGTCAGGCCCGGCTCCGCGAATATGTCGGCGATGCCATAGGAAGGCGGCACGGCCAGGGCGGGCGTGGCCAGCAACAGTGCGGGGAACAGGGAGAGCATCAATCCATTGCGCATGGGACTCACCTTCGAGGAACGGAGCTTCAAGACAGTGGCCGACTATAGCGGAGCTCCTGCACTTTCACATCCCAGACCTTCTCGACCCGACGCATGCCGTCGGGCTTCCAACCGTCCTTCCCATAGAAGCGCTGGGCCCGGGCGTTGCTGTCTAGCACCCAGAGCATCGCGGCCGCGAAGCCCTGTGCCGCGAGCCGCTCGCGGGCCGCCGCGATCAGCACGCGGCCCACGCCGTAATCCCACCAATCCGGGTCCACGTAGAGGCCAGCGAGCTCGCCCTGGCCCGCGCTATCCGCGTCGCGCGTCGGCAGGGTGGTGGCGAAGCCGCAGATGGCCCCGTCCATCAGGGCCACGAGGGTGTGAGGAGCACGCGGGTCGCTGGAACCGAAGGTGTAGCGCTTGGCCCGATCCTCGGGCTTGAGCGCGTCGAGATAGCTGTCGGAGAGCAGGCCCCGATAGGCCACCTGCCAGGAGCGCACGTGGACGCGCGCCACCGCGACAGCGTCGTCGGGTTCGGCGGGTCGGATGAGGGGCGGCGTCTGTCCCAAGTCAGTGTTTCGCGGCGGCCGCTTGTTGCTCCGCCAGCTCCTGCTTGAAAGCTTGCTCGGCTTTGTTCAGGTAGTCCCGGTACCCCTTAGGATCGATGAAGGGGTTGCCGGATTCATGGCGCTTAAGGCGCGCGATCTTGCCTTGCAGATCGTAATAGCCGCCATGGGCGCCCAGGAACACGTCGCAGGGCAGCGTGCGCAGCACCGCGAAACTCCGGGTGAAATCCGCGGCGATGTCGGGGTAGCGGGGATTACCCACCAGCTGGTAGCCCGGAGCCGTGACGCTGCACAGGAACAGCACATCGTAGGGCTTGCCGCCCTCCTCCACCCGCAGGGTCCAGGTGGTGCAGCCCGGGGTGTGGCCCGGGGTGACATGGGCCGTGAGGCTCACGCCGCCCAGCTCGACCTGGTCTCCGTCCTTCAGCAGCTTGTCGGCCGTCACCGGTTCGTAGCGGAAACGGTCGCCGTAACCGGGATCGTCCTTGCCGCCCCGGGCCATGATGGCCGCATCCGCCGCGCTCACCTCGAGGGTGGCATGGGTCACGCGCTTCAGTTCCGCGAGACCGCCGGCATGGTCGAAATGGGCGTGACTGTTGATGAGGATCTTCACGTCCGCGAGCTTGAAGCCCAGGGCAGCGATGTTCTTCTCCACCTGGGGTACGGTCTCGGCGAAGCCGCTGTCCAGCAGGATGTCGCCCTGGGGTGTGACGATGAGATAAGAAGTGACGTCGGAGGCGCCGACGTAGTAGATGTCGCCGATGATGTGGAACGGCCGCACCGGCTGGTTCATGGCGGCGTCTTCAGGAGTCAAAGCAGCATGCGAAGCTGGCGCCCATAGCACTAAACCAGCGACAAGAATTCTGAGATTCTTCATGCTGAAATCACTGACCTCTCTGATGTAAGTGCTCAAAAGCGTCGCGAGCGAGTCCGCAGCATGCCGCGGACGCCTGCGCAGGAAAGCGCAAGCGAGGTCTGCCCGCTGCACATGGATGTGCAGCGGGGAAGGTGACGCAGTCACCCAGTTGCTTCGTCCCCGGTTCCAGCATTGCGAGTCCTCGCGCCCGTCGCTCCCGGGCATCCTGCCCTCCCGCGACGTTAGGCCATCCTGGCCGTCACAACGCCCTGCCGAGCGCAGCAGCTTTTGAGCTATTCGACGGTCACCGACTTGGCGAGGTTGCGGGGTTTGTCCACGTCGGTGCCGCGCTTCAGGGCCGTGTGGTAGGCGAGCAGCTGCACCGGTATGGCATGCACGATGGGCGACAGCAGCCCGGCATGCCTCGGGGTGCGGATCACGTGCACCCCGGCGCTCTCGGAGAAGTGGCTGTCCTGGTCCGCGAACACGAAGAGCTCCCCGCCCCGGGCCCGCACTTCCTGCATGTTGGACTTCACCTTCTCGAGCAGGGTGTCGTTGGGGGCGATCACCACCACCGGCATGTCCTGGTCCACGAGAGCGAGCGGCCCGTGCTTGAGCTCGCCGGCGGGATAGGCCTCGGCGTGGATGTAGGAGATCTCCTTGAGCTTCAGGGCGCCTTCGAGGGCGATGGGGTAATGCGCGCCTCTACCTAAGAACAGCGCGTGCTGGCGCGGCGCGAAGTCGAGGGCCCAGGCCTGGATCTGGGCCTCCAGGTTCAGGGCCTGCTGCACGCTGCCCGGCAGCTGCCGCAGGCTCTCCAGGAGTTCCTGTTCCTGCTTGCGGGAGAGCCGCCGCTTCAGCTTCCCCAGCACCGCGGCGAAGCAGAACAGCGCGATGAGCTGGGTGGTGAAGGCCTTGGTGGAGGCGACGCCGATCTCGGCGCCGGCCCGGGTGTAGAACACGAGCTTGGAGGCCCGGGGGATGGCGCTCTCCGACACGTTGCAGATCGACAGGGTCTTGCTGTGCCCGAGCTTCTTGGCGTGCTTCAGGGCTTCCAGGGTGTCGAGGGTCTCCCCGGACTGGGAGATGGTGACGACGAGCTGCTGCTTGTCCGCCACCGAGGCCCGATAGCGGTACTCGCTCGCGATCTCCACCGACACCGGCACCTTGGCGATGGCCTCGATCCAGTACTTGGCCGTCAAACCCGCGTAATAACTCGTACCGGCGGCGAGGATCAGCACCTTGTCCACGCCCTTCAGCAACTGCCGCGCACCCTTGCCGAAGATGGCGGGGTCGAAGCCGTCTTCCATCACCGCTTCGAGGGTGTCGGTAAGGGCCTTGGGCTGCTCGTGGATCTCCTTCTGCATGAAGTGCTCGTAGG
>DASSIS010000006.1:0-2733 GCA_035691665.1 Gammaproteobacteria bacterium
CCGCACCAATGCGGCGTCCGGCACCCGTCACCAGCGCCACCCGTCCGTCGAGCTTGCCCATGCGATCCTCTCTGACGCTCACCATGCCAACAGCGCAATCGTGCGCGCAGCATAGGCGCACCGGCCAGGCGCTGTCAAGCGCGGCGGCGCCAGAAGGCCGTGCGGCTGAAGCCGCGCCTGAGCCCCTGCGGGACGAAGCCGGCCTCCGCCGGCTCGACACGCCGAGGCAGGGAACGCCATCAGTCGCCGCGCCGTCCCCTAAGTAGATAGCCATTGAAACTTTGCGCCGAACAAGCCGCTTTTGAGCAAGCGGTCGAATGGTGTGAGGGTCGTGAGCCAGGCGAGGGCGCGTTCGGCCTGCTCCTGGACCGCGGCATAGGCGCGGTTGGCGGCCACCACCGCCTTGGCCAGTCGCCAGAGATCCTCGCAGGGCATCAGCTCGGGGGCGCGAAAGGGCAGAAAGGCGAGCCGGATATGGGCGGCGTCGGCCACAGCTTGCACGCGCTTGGGGTGGTGGGGTGGGGCGTTATCCCAGACGAGCAGTTTGGGCACCGCCGGGCGCACCTGGCCCAGCGCCTCAAGGAAGGCCGCGCAGTCGTCCTGGCGACTGCGCTCACGCACCAGGGTCACCAACTCGCCCGTGGCGACGTTGAGCGCGCCATGCACCACCCGGCGGGCGTTGCGCCCGGAGATGACCACGATCTGTTGTTGACCGCGTCGCGCCCACGCGGCGCGCAGCGGGGGGAACTCGCGCAGCGTCGTCTCATCGCCGAACCACACCTCCCCACCGGCCGCCATCACGGCTGCCGCTTGCTCAGCGACGGCTTTTTTTCTCTGTGTAGGCCGGATCGGGCCGGCCTAACACGAATTTGGGGCGTTTCCAGCGCCAGCCGAGGCGATGCAGCGTGCGGCGGATCGTGCGCTCCGCCACCTCCCAGCCCCGCTTGGCGAGCTCGGTGCGCACGAGCGGCACCGTCCAGCCGGTCGCCGCATACCCGTGCGCTTGGGGATCGCCTGCGGCCAGGAGCGCCTCAAGCACCGCCTCCGCCGCGGGATCGAGCCGGCGCACTTTGCCGGGATGCTGCCCCTCGGCGACGCCCGCCAGCCCGTCTGCCCGCCACGCCGCCACCCAGTTGTAGACGCTCGTCTCAGTGCAGTCCAAGGTCTGCGCGACCGTCGCCACGGGGACCCCATCCGCCCGCAACAAGACCGCTTGGTAGCGCCGCCAGTGGCGCACGCTGCGGCTGCGTGCTTGGGCGGCTTGGAGCGCGTGGCGCTCGTCCCTGGTCAACCGCAGTGGCATCGGCTTCCCTCCTTCGGCCAGGAAAGCCTAACACCTCAATCCTTTATCGTCTATCCACTTAGTGGTGCATCCGGCAAGTTTACGCCACAGCTGGGACGCGAGCTATGCCCGGTTGTCTATGAGGCCGATGACGCCGTCGGCGGCCCCAGACGAAGGGGTGCCGATGCGCATTCCAGTACATCGTCGCAGCCTCGACCGCCGCGCAGATCTGCTCCCAGGTCTCGAAGCGCTTCCCGTTGAGGGCCAGCGAGCGCAGGATCTTCCACCACGGTTCGATCAAGTTCAAGTAGGCGGCATACTTGGGCTGGAAGACGAACTCCCAGCGGGGGTGGGCCAGGGCAAAGAGCAAGACATCAGCGGCGCGGTGCGCTTTGAGGTTGTCCAGGATCGCATAGATGCGCTCGACGGCTGCATCCATCCAGCCCTCGGTCTCTTCCAAGAAGGCGACGAAGTTGCTGGTGGTCCGCCGCGCCGCCGTCCAGGTGAAGACTTCACCGGTGGCCGGTTGGAAGGCGCCGAAGACGTAGCCCTTGCCCCGTCGACCGTAGTCAATCTCCTGCTTAGCGCGCTGGACAGGCCGCTTCGTCACGTCGATGAGCTCGTGGCCTGGGATGCTCTTGGCCGCTTGCGGACCCATCTCGTCGAGACAGACGACGACACTGCCGGCGGGAGCAGCCGTGTAGAGTCGTTCGATGGCCCCCTTTTCTGCGCGAAGTCGGGATCGACGCGCTCGCCAAACCACGTCTCCTCCTTGCGCCAGCACAAGCCCTCGGCGATGAGCAGCTCACTGATGCGGCTGCGCTTCATGCTGATGCCCTTCTCTTCGGCCAGATAGGCCGCCAGGCGGTCGAGCGTCCAGGACGCGAACGACTGGCCCAGCGTTTGCGGGTCGGTGAGCGCGGTTTGCACGACGACGCTCACCTGTTCGCGTGTGTACGTCGGCGGCCGCCCCCCGCGGGCCTTATCCTGCAAGCCCGCCAGTCCCTGCGTCTCGAAGCGATGCAGCCACAAATACGCCGTCGCGGGGCTGAGGTGGAAGCGGTCGGCAATGGCCCCTACTCCCTCGCCCTCCAAGGCGGCCAGCACGACTTTGGCCCGCTCCACCTGCCGCGCCGGTGCAGTCCGCGACCGCGCGATACGCTCTATCGCGTCCCGTTCCTCGGCCGAGTGCGCCTCAATCTGCAGCCGTTTGCCCATGCCCATGTGTGCCACCTCCGCCTCACGTGCTGAGACCTCAGTCTAGCACACTCTTGCCGGATGCACCACTTAGTTCAGGTGCGTCCTCAGTTCAGGACCAGTCGGGGCGATCATAGTACGGTGTAGGCGGCCTGGCGAAAGCATCGCAGGATGGTGTTCCTTCATTGTCTCGGCGTCCACGGCGGTGACACACTCTGAATGAGCGCATAGGTCACGCTGAGAGCTAGGACAGT
>DASSIS010000007.1:0-91586 GCA_035691665.1 Gammaproteobacteria bacterium
GATCTCCAGGGCCAGGAAGTTCAGATGGAGGCTTTTCATGGCTGCGCCCTCATTCCTAAATATCTAAGTAATTCGATATTCAGACCGTTTAAAAAAGAGCCTGTGTATGGCCCTGACCCTCGGCTATCCAGCGAACTGGGGTGCTTGCACTGATGACGATTGGGCTTGCCATGCTGTGACTCTTTTGGTCTATAATCGAATCTAGGTTTATTTTAGTAACTATATTGCTAATAGCAAGTAGATACCCTAAAGTAACTATTATGGATACCAAGACGAAACCGGTCTGCGTGGCCAAGGACACCGATAACCCCATGCACCGCATGCTCGGGGTGCTGGCCGGGCCCTGGACCATCTACCTCATCTGGGTGCTGTCAACCGAGGGGCCCATGCGCTTCGGCGCTCTGCGCCGCCGCATCGAGGGCATCTCCACCAAGGTGCTGACGGAGCGCCTGCGGCTCCTGGAAGCGGAAGGCTTCGTGACCCGGCACTACGAGCCCACGGTGCCGCCCCAGGTGACCTATAGCCCCACCGAGCGCATCTCCGAGCTCCTGCCGGTGCTACGCACCTTCTGCGAGCTCTCCCGCAAGTGGTACAGCGACGACCACCGGGATGAGGAGCCCCAGGCCCGCAAGGCGTCCTGATACCCCCCTCACCCGATAAAAAGCGGCGCAGTCCTGAAGACTGCGCCGTTTTCGTTTTCAGGGGCTCAGGCGGTGAGACGTAATTTGGGGAAGAACTTCGCGAGCAGGTGATCCAGGGAAAGCTTGCCGGGTCCATAGACGAAGGTGACCAGCAGCATCAGCCCCCAGATCTTGTGATCCTTGAAGGCGGTCCCGAAGAGGCCCGTCCAGAAACCGTCCGGCCAGAGATCCGGGAAAGAGATCACGCAGATGAGGTTGTAGATGAACATGAACCCGGCCGTGAGCCGGCCCAAGAGACCAAAGGCCAGGAACAGCGGCACCACGAGTTCGATGCCCGTACCGAGGTAGGCCGCGAACGCCGGTGGCAGCAGGGGTACGTGGTAAGTGTTGGTGAAGAGGTCGATGGTGGAATCCATGTTGGCGATCTTGACCAGCCCCGAACGGAAGAACGCGTCCGCCACCCAGAGCCGCAGCCCCAGGTCCACCACCGGCTTGCCGTATTCGAGCGCAGCCACCAGCTTCTTGTAGTACCCCTGGAGCGTCGTGAACAGTTTCATTGCGGTTCTCCCCTAGCCCTAGTGATCATTGATAGAACTCGGTCAGGATCTCTTCCTGCACGAGCGCCGTGAAGCGGCGCGCCACGTCAAACTCCGGCTCGGTCTCCAGCGCCTTGAGGCAGGCCGCCTCGAAAGTCTCGCCGCGGCCGAGCTGGTGCAGGAAAGAATATTCGCCGGACGTCAGGCGCCGCATGCATACATCCAGGCCGGGGCGGGCGAAGAG
Organism: Gammaproteobacteria bacterium; assembly: GCA_035691665.1. Classification (GTDB taxonomy): domain Bacteria; phylum Pseudomonadota; class Gammaproteobacteria; order Natronospirales; family REEB76; genus DASUBN01. The sequence goes on from DASSIS010000007.1 coordinate 1,422, forward strand.
CACGCACTCGCCGGGCCTGTCGATATCGAGATCGCTCTCGGGCGCCACCGTCTGGCAGTATTCCCAGATGCTGAGCACGGGATGAGGCGAACATAAGATCCGGGCCGCGGGCTGGAGCCGAAAACGCAGTCCCGGCTGCCGCTCCTCTGGGACCTTCGCCAGGGCGTTTACGTCCAGGGGCCTATGGGGTGGCGCCAGAGCGCTCTCGAGGTGGCGCCATTCCAGCGCCGCCACGTCGCTGAGATAGGGCAAGGAAGATGCTGGCCCATAACCCGCCAGGAAGCGCGGGAAAGCGCCGCCATAGTCCTGGATGTTCCCGCTATGGGAAGGATGCGCCTGGATATAGTCCCAGGCGACCGCAGTGAAGAACTCCTCCCCCACCAGCCGCCGGGTCACGGGATAGACGGCAGAGAGCGCCTCCGTGAGGTTGATACGCATGTTGTTGCGATAGACCTGCAGCCGCCGCGCCGCATCGAGGCCATTGCCCCGCGCTGGCACCTCAGCCTCGCGTCCGACCAGAAATGCCCCGATGCGACACTGCAGCTCAGGCAGCGGCAGCATGGTGCCTCCGCAACAAGACCTCTGCCTTGCCGGCCTCCGCCAGCAACACCACGAACTCCGGCAAGGCGCTGTCCCACTCGATCAGGGTCGGCTTCGGACCCAGGATCTCCAGGGCGTAGCCGTAGAGCTCCCAGACCGCATCCTTCACGGGGCGGTCGTGGGTGTCGATGAGCAACTCCACGCCCTCCACGCGCTTCTGCAGATGCCCGGCGAGATGGATCTCCTGCACGTCCTTGGCGGGGATGGCGTCGAGGTAGCGGCGCGGATCGAACCCGTGGTTCACGGCGTTCACATAGATGTTGTTCACGTCGAGCAGGATGCCGCAACCGGCGCGGGCCGCCACCTCCCGCAGGAAATCCCATTCCGGCATGGCGGAGTGTTCGTACTCGAGGTAGCTGGATACGTTCTCGATGAGGATCTGCCTGCCGAGGTATTCCTGCACCTCGGCCACCCGGCCCGCCACGTGCGCCAGCGCCTCATCGGTGTAGGGCAAAGGCAGGAGATCATGGAAATGGCTGCCGCCCTTGGAGGTCCAGCAGAGGTGCTCCGAGACGAGGGCCGGCGCATAGCGGTCCACGGCATGCTTGAGTCTGGCGAGATGCTCCTGGTCGAGCGGGTCCGCCGAGCCCAGCGACAGCCCCACTCCGTGGAGGCTCAAGGGATAGTCGCGCCGTACCCGGTCGAGCTCGGTCACGGCGCGGCCGCCGGCGGCGAAGTAGTTTTCGCTGTGCACCTCGAGCCAAGCCACCTCAGGGCGCTCCTGCAGCAGGACCTGCATGTGGGGTGCGCGCAGGCCGATGCCGGCACGGGCCGGCAAGAGAGGCTGCACGGGGAGCGCGGTGTCCATGGTCGTAGAGTCTAGCCCTTCGGGCTGCCCGGTTTGGGTACCGGTGAAAGACCTGGATCAGGAAGGATTTATTACTTATGGGGATCGGAAGATCCGGTCCCCGCAGAGCGGGGACCGGATGATGCGAGCGCGCGATCAGCCCTTCTTCTTGGCCGGAGCAGCCGGGGCCAAAGAACCGCCGGCGATCTTGGTGCACAGGCCCTTCGGCAGGTTGATGAAGGCGTCCGGCTGGCGGTCCTTCTCAGCGGTGCCGGCGCAGGAGTTGCTGGCGGTCTGGCAGTCGTTCTTGCCGGCCGCGGCCACGCCATAGCACTTCTCCTGGGGGGCGCTGTCGGCGGCGACGGCGGACACGGCCGCGAGGGTCACCACAGCGGCCACGGCCGCGCCGATGGCGAGCTTGATGTTCTTGTCCATGGATCAATCCTCCAAAGATGGTTTAGGGAGCTAGAGGGGGTGTTTCACAACCAGAGTACTCGAAATCGGCCTCGCCGGAGGCACCCCAGGACCCCGGCCGGATTGCCATCTAGACCCGACCACCCCCCGCTTTGTTACGGCCAGGGGTGATTTTCCTAGGTAAAACCGCTCCGACCCGTTATAATGCCCCGAGTTTGACGCGACGCGACCCGGTCTCAAGTCCCGCAAACCGTCGCGGCGTACCCTCCAAAGTATCCCCGATCCCCCTTAAGAGTAATCCGCTGCCTGGACCGGCACGACGCACCATGCGTCAGCAGGCGCCCCCAGGAGTAAACATGTCATTTTCGACCCTCGGCCTATCGGCCGAATTGCTGTGTGCTGTCTCAGAGCAGGGCTATACCGAGCCCACCCCGGTGCAGGCACGATCCATCCCCTCCATCATCGCCGGTCGCGACCTCCAGGCCGCGGCCCAGACCGGCACCGGCAAGACCGCCGGCTTCACCCTGCCCCTGCTGCAACGGTTGCATGCAGCCCCGGTCCAGCAGGGCCAGCGCCATCACGTGCGCGCCCTGATCCTCACCCCCACCCGCGAGCTTGCGGCCCAGGTGGGCGAAAGCGTGCTCGCCTACGGCAAGTATCTGCGCTTCTCGAGCGCGGTGATCTTCGGCGGCGTGAGCATCAACCCCCAGATCGACAAGCTGCGCCGCGGCGTGGACATCGTCATCGCGACCCCCGGACGGCTTCTGGACCACGTGGAACAGCGCACCATCGACCTCTCCAAGGTCGAGATCCTGGTACTGGACGAAGCCGACCGCATGCTGGACATGGGATTCATCCGCGACATCCGCCGCGTGCTGGCGCGATTGCCTGCCCAGCGGCAGAACCTGATGTTCTCCGCCACCTTCTCCGACGACATCCGCAAGCTCGCGGGCGGCATCCTCAAGGATCCGGAAGTCATCGACGTGGCGCCGCGCAACTCCACCGCCGAGCGCATCAGCCAGCGCATCTATCCGGTGGACCAGCATCGCAAGCGTGCCCTGCTCTCCCAGCTCATCAAGGAAGGCGACTGGCGGCAGGTGCTGGTGTTCACCCGTACCAAGCACGGCGCCAACCGCCTGGCCGAGCAGCTCGGCAAGGACGGCATCCAGTCCGTCGCCATCCACGGCAACAAGAGCCAGAACGCCCGCACCCGGGCCCTGGCGGACTTCAAGCAGGGCCGCGTCCGAGTGCTGGTGGCTACCGACATCGCGGCCCGCGGCCTCGACATCGACATGCTGCCCCACGTGGTGAACTACGAACTGCCGAACGTGCCGGAAGACTACGTGCACCGCATCGGCCGCACCGGGCGGGCCGGTGCCGCCGGTGAGGCAGTCTCCCTGGTGGCGGGCAGCGAGCGCGGCCTGCTGAAGGACATCGAACGGCTGTTGCGTCAGGAACTGACCAAGACTGTGGTGCCGGGCTTCGAGCCTGGTTCAGGGCCAGCCCCGGAAGCGGAGCCCCGTCCTGCCCATCACCACCAGAACCGTCGAGGTCATGGCGGTGGACAGCACCGCGGCGGCCACAACCGCCCTGGCTCCCGTGACCATGGTCATGGCCAGCGCGGCAACGGCCAACGGCGCAGCAACGGACGCTAAATCGGCTTCAAGAACCGGAAGACGTGGAGAGCCGGCTTTGCAGCCGGCTTTTCACGTCTGGCCACTCCTCAAGGATGATGCTGAAGTAGACCGTGTCCCGCATCCGACCGGTGTGGGTCATCTTATGGCGGCGGAAGATGCCTTCCTGCTTGGCGCCGATCCGCTGGATGGCGTTGCGGGAACGCTCGTTGAGAGCATCGGTCTTGAGCTCCACCCGCAGGCAACCCATCACCTCGAAAGCATGGCGCAGCATCAGGTACTTGGCCTCGGTGTTCACCACGCTCCTCTGCCAGGGCTTGCCGATCCAGGTCCAACCGATCTCCACCCGTTGGTCCTCGAGGCTCATGTTGGCGAAGCGGGTGCAACCCACCACCTGCCGGTTCGATTTCAGCAGCGTGGCGAAGGGCATGGAGACGCCGCGGCGCTGCTCGTCCAGGGCATCCTGCACGTAAGCCTGCATCTCGTCCGGGTTGCGCACCGGCATGGGTATCCACTGCCACAGTTCCGGGTCCAGGCCCACAGCACAGAGACCGTCCAGATGGTCCATGGAGAGGGGCTCGAGGCGCACCTCTCCGCCCTCGAGCACGGTGGGCACGGGTTTGGGCATCATGTGGGTATCCGTGGGCGCAGGAAGATGCGTAGGGTGTAGACGCAGAGGATGCAGACCCCGACGCCGATGGTGGCCTCCGAGAAACGCAGGAAGGCGTTGAGCAAGGGCGGGATCTGAGGTGACTGGCCGCTGACCACGGCGATGATCACCACCGTGGCGGCGGCGAGACGCGCGTATTCGAAGATGTCCAGCACGTAGCAGATGGCGAGGGTGAGACCGGCACAGAAAGCCATGCCCATCACGCCGAACCCGAACAGGGACAGGTAGAGGGCGCACAGCAGCGCACCGATGGCGGTGCCTATGGTGCGCAGCAGCGAGGACTTCAGGGTCTCGCGGATGGTGCTCTGCAGGACCACGAGGCCGGAGATGGCGGACCAGATGCCCCCGATCTCGGCCGAGGCGCCGTGGAAGATGGCGGTGAAGCGGGAGCCCAGGTAGTAGCCCAGCAAGGTGATGAATATGCCCTCGAGGCAGACGATGAGCGTCATGCGCCAGGGCTTGCGGAAGATCTCCCGCGGATGCCAGCCCATGGCAGCGGTCAGAAGAGGCCTCCAGGCATCACCCGCTGCTCGATGAACTCCTTGAGTTCCTTCTCGCTGCTGATGCAGATGCCGATGTCCTTGAGGAGACCGCTCTGCAGACGATATACCCAACCGTGCAGGATCAGCGGCTGTCCGCGCTTCCAGGCATCCTGGACGATGGTGGTACGCGCCACGTGTAGCACCTGCTCGATCACGTTGAGCTCGCACAACCGGTCCATGCGGGTCTCGTCGTCCGGCCGCGCGGCGAGGTCGTCGGAATACTTCTCCGCCACGTCTTTCACGTGGCGCAGCCAGTTGTCGATGAGTCCGAGGGAGGCACCGCGCCAGGCGGCCTGCACGCCGCCGCAACCGTAATGGCCACAGACGATGACGTGCTCCACCTTGAGCACTTCCACGGCGTACTGAAGCACCGAGAGGCAGTTGAGATCGCTGTGTACCACCACGTTGGCCACGTTCCGATGCACGAACACTTCGCCCGGCATGAGTCCCACGATCTCGTTGGCGGGCACACGGCTGTCGGCACAGCCGATCCAGAGGTATTTAGGGGACTGCTGCGCAGCAAGGCGCTTGAAGAAATCCGGCTGTTTACGGCTTATGCCCTCGGCCCAGGCACGATTGTTGGCGAAGAGTTGCGGCAACTTATCCATTCTTCATCCCCATGAAACAGCGGCATTCATTACTAGGTTCACGCACCGGCAGCATAACCGAAGGACCCCAGGAAGGCAGCCGCTCGCGGATCCGAGGCCAGGGCTCGATCAATTGCATCGGCTCCCTGCTTTGCCGGCTGTCCCTGGATCGGTCGACAGACCGAGCAGTCTTCAGGCCACTCGATCCAGAGCATGGCGACCTTGCCGTTCTTGGCCGTGATATATACGAGTATATAGGCGGTGTAGTCCTCTGCCAGGGCCAGATCCTTCATCAAGTCATGGGCCAGAAGCGCGGTCGAGACCTTCTGGGTGTAGAGGCGCATCAGCCCCCGAGTCGCGCCTGCATCCCAAGGCTTCTCCTGCTGCAGCACCATGGGCTCAAGGCGTGCATCCATGAGCTGCTTGCCGTAGACCTTGAGCGCGTTGTCCGCGATCGTATCGAAGCTCGGTACCGGATGGTTATCCGCGAAGAAATCCTCCGCGTAGGCCCGGTAATACTCCCCCGGCGCGGTCTGGGGGATGAAGGTCACGAAGGAGATGTCTTGCGGATAGACCTCCTGCACCTCCATGTAGCGGTAATCGTCACCGCCCTCCTGGAAAGGGGGGGCCACGGTGAACCAGCCGCGTCTGTCATGGTAGACGTTGTCCACGATGCTTCCCTGCAGGGCCCCGGAGAGCATGATGGGCCCTTGGGGTTGGGGCGGCGGCGCCGCGCAGGCAGCCAGCAGTAGACTGAGAGTTGCGATGGAGGCGCGCATCAGGCCGGGCGCTCGGCACAGTTCGGATTGTGTATGCGGACGGTGGAAGCTGGGTATTTTTGCAGCAAGCGCGCTTCCCGCAAGGGCCGCCGCACCAGTTCTCCGCCGCAGTTTGGGCAATGGCCTTCGAGGCGCCCCTCGGCACAATCCTCACAGAACGTACATTCGAAGGTGCAGATCATGGCCTCGAGTGAACCGGGGGGCAGATCCTTGTCGCACCATTCGCAGTTGGGACGCATCTCGAGCATGGGTCTACCCTCTTACGGTTCAAGGGGATGGGGGTTTGGCCGTGGCCGCTGCCGGTGCAGCGTTGGTGGTCGACATCAGGATGAAGGGCGATGGCGGCGTGAGGTCGGTGCCGTACAAGCGATTGAGGCATTTCAAGCCCTGGGTGGGATAAGGCACGAACGCCGTCTGTGCGGGATCGAAGACCCAGGCCTCCCGGATGGCGTCGAACCACTGCTTACTGTGATCGTAGTTCACCACCGCCACCACCCTGGACAGCAAGGGTCCGTCACCCTGCTTGCAGCTGCCGAGGGCGAACATCTGGTCGTAATCGAGCAAGGTGATGCGCTGCAGGGCCCGCACTCGCCAGGTCTGGGTGGGCGCGCCGGGGGTGATGTTCTGGTCGGCGCTGAGGAGATAATGATCCCCCTCCCACACCAGTGAGAGCCCCCAGTCGGCGCCCGGATGGGCATCGTCCATCTGCATCAGGGATTGGTCCACGAGCTGGGCGCCGGGGAAGACGATGAAAGGATCCTGGCCCATGTAGCGGGCCACATCCCGGGAGACGCAGCCGCCGCCCAATAGCATGAAGCCGCCGATCAGCAACGAGCCTAAGGGATTGCAGGAGCGTGACCGGATCTTCACGGGTCTATTCTAACGTGCGGACACCCTCGGCCGCTTGACTCCGGAGCGGCAAAGTTTAGGATAGCGGCTCGCGAAACAGAGGTTCCCGTGGTTTACCGTTTCCTCCATCTCCAGCAACAGGCCGACCGACAACCCTGAGGTCCGGCTTGCGCGTTCGCGCGCACATTTCATCTGAAACCGCCGGCCCCCGGCGGTTTTTCGTTTCTGGAGTCTGGAGGATACGCACATGGTCATGGAATTCTTCGCACGCGGCGTCGCGATCGGTTTCGCCATCGCCGCCCCCGTAGGCCCCATCGGGATGCTCGTCATACGCCGCACGCTCGCCGAAGACTGCAGCCTGGGCCTCGTCACAGGACTCGGGGCCGCGGTGGCGGACTCTCTCTACGGCGCCGTAGGCACTTTCGGCCTCAGTTTCATCTCGGGCTTCCTCGTGGACCACGCCTTCTGGACCCGGCTCATTGGAGGGTTTTTTCTCTGCTGGCTCGGCATCAGTACCTTCCGGGCGCGAGTGCGTGAGGGCGGTGGGGACACAGCGGCGGCGAGCTATCTCGCGGCTTTCGCCACCACCGTGCTGCTCACCCTCTCCAACCCTCTCACCGTCCTGTCATTCATGGCAGTGTTCGTTGGTCTTGGCTTGGGGATGGGAACTAGTTATGGGGCGGCGAGCCTGGTGGTGACCGGCGTGTTCCTGGGATCAGCCCTCTGGTGGGTACTGCTCTCCGCCGGAGTGACGCTGTTGCGGCACAAGCTGAAGCCTGCTGCCATGCGCTGGATCAACCGGGGCTCGGGCCTGTTCCTGTTCGCCTACGGGCTCGCGGCGCTCGCTCGCGCGGTGTGAAGCGGTCTCAGCCGCCGGCGACGCCGGGCAGGATCTTGATGAGTTCGTCGGTCGCTTCCGTGCAGCCCTGCGTCTCGAAGAAACCGCGTCGGTCCTTGACGACGGATACGGCGGAACATTGTTTGGCGTTGAAGCGATACTGCAAGGGTGCCTTGCCGTTCATCACTTCGGCCACGGGCGCGTAGAACTCCAGGAACCAGACCTGCCCGTCGGGCGAGCGGGCGACGGCCCGGCAATAGCCGAAGAAATCGTCGAAGTTCTGGTAACCGAACCGATAGGCCTTGCCGCTGACGAGTGCGGTGCGCGCGCAACCCATGATGTCGTAGAAGTCCTTGTCGGAAGCGTGCAAAGCGAGGAACCCGCAATCCTGGGCCGCATCGCCGGCGAGCGGCTGCACGATCTCATGCATCGTTCTGGTGCAGGCCCCGTCCCAGGTATTGCGGTCCAGGGCCGAGCCGGCACCGCCCAAGCTGCTGCAACCGGCGCAGGAGAGTGTGGCAAGCAGCAGGGTCTTGTGGATGGGTTTCAGCATGGCTCAGTGCGCGGGTTTCTTCGGGGCATAGAGGTCGGTGATGGTGCCTTCGAAGACCTCCGCCGCCAGCATCACCGACTCGTTCAGGGTCGGATGCGGGTGTATGGTGAGGCCGATGTCCTCGGCGTTGGCGCCCATCTCGATGGCGAGCGCGAACTCGCCAGTGAGCTCGCCGGCGTTCACACCCGTGGCCGCCGCGCCGATCAAGCGCCCCGTAGCTTCCTCGAAAAGCAGCTTGGTCTGGCCGTCGGTACGGTCGATGGAACGAGCGCGACCGGAAGCGGCCCAGGGGAACACGCCCTTGCCGTAGGCGATGCCCTTCTCCTTCGCTTCAGTCTCGGTGATACCCACCCATGCCACTTCCGGGTCGGTGTAGGCCACGGAGGGGATCACCCGCGCGTCAAAGAAACGCTTGTGGCCCGCCGCCACTTCCGCCGCCACGTGGGCCTCGTGGCTCGCCTTATGGGCCAGCATGGGATTGCCGATGACGTCACCGATGGCGTAGATGTTCGGCGCACTGCTGCGCATCTGCCGGTCCACGGGGATGAAGCCACGCTCATCAACGGTCACGCCGGCCTTCTCCGCATCGATGAGCTTGCCGTTGGGGCGACGGCCCACCGCCACCAGTACCCGGCCATAGGTCTGGGGCGATGGTGCGTCCTTGCCCTCGAACGTGGCCTTGATGCCCTCCTTCGTAGCTTCCAGCTTCGCTACCTTCACACCCAGGAGGATCTGTTCATAGCGCTTCTTGATGCGCTGCTCCAGGGGGCGCACCACATCCCGGTCAGCGCCGGGGATGAGTGTCTCGGTGAGCTCCACCACCGTGACCTTCACACCCAGGGCGTCGTAGACGCAGGCCATCTCCAGGCCGATGATGCCGCCGCCCACCACCAGCATGCGTTCCGGCAGGTCCTTTAGTTCCAGGGCGCCCGTGGAATCCATGATGCGCGGGTCGTCCGGCAAACCCGGGATACGGGTCACAGAGCTGCCGGTGGCGATGATGCATTGCTCGAACTTGATGACTATCTTCTTGCCTTCCAGCTCCGCCACGATATGGTGGGGCCCCAGGAACTTGGCATGACCCTGCACCACCTGCACCTTGCGCTGCTTGGCAAGCATAGCGAGGCCTTCAGTGGATTTCTTCACCACCTTGTTCTTGAAGCCCAGCAACTTGTCGAGCTCAATCTTGGGCTTGCCGAACACCACGCCGTTCTCGGCCATGGCTTCCGCATCCTCGATGACCTTGGCAGCGTGCAAGAGCGCCTTGGAGGGGATGCACCCCACGTTGGTGCACACGCCGCCGAGCGCTGCGTAGCGTTCCACCATCACCGTCTGCAGGCCGAGATCGGAGGCGCGATAGGCCGCGCTGTAACCACCGGGACCGGAGCCGATGACCGACATCTGGCATTCGATGTCGTGCTTGCCCTGGTATTCGGGCACGTTCGGCGCGGTAGGCGCAGGTCTAGGTACCTCGGCCTTGAGAGACTGTGCCGCAGGAGCAGGTGCAGCGGCGGGTTTCTTCACAGCCGCTTTCGGTGCCGTGGCGGCTTCATCCGCATCCAGTATGGCGACCAAGCTACCTTCCGAAGCCTTGTCGCCCTTCTTGAGCTTCACTTCCTTCACCGTACCCGCGTAGGGCGAAGGCACGTCCATGGCAGCCTTGTCGGTCTCGAGGGTCACGAGCCCCTGTTCCTTCTCCACCCGGTCACCGGGCTTCACCATCACTTCGATGACGTCCACGTCCTTGAAGTTTCCGATGTCCGGGACTTTGACTTCTACGGTCTTGGTCATGGTGTGTTCTCGGGTTCGGATGGGCCGGGTTCAATCCCAGCGATTGGCGTTATAGGGGAAATCCACGGATTGCGCACTCACCACGCAGAAGCGCTGGCCGGTAGGCGCCTGCATCACCACCCAGCGGGACAGGCGTTGCGATACCTGAGCGCCGAGTTTCTGGAGTCGTGCCACTTCCGCTTCGATGTCATCGGTCTCGATGTCCAGATGCGCCCGGCTCTCGTGGTCCACCTTCTGCACTTCCACCCGGATCTCGTCGGGCCGGCCCTCCAGCAGCCGGTATAGCTCCGGGTTACCGGATTTCTGGAGGTTCACCGGCCGGCCCAGGGCCGCGCTCCAGAACGCTGCGGCCGCGTCCAGGTCTTCGGTGTCGCAATCGATCACGACCTCGCAGAGCCGGGAATGGTGCATGGCTACTTCAACCCCACCGATGTCAGAGCACCAGCCCGCGGGCTTCGGACAGGATCTTGCTCAAGAAGCTGGTGAAGCGCGCCGCCGCGGCGCCGTCTATGACCCGATGGTCGTAGGAGAGCGACAACGGCAGCATGAGCCGCGGTTGGAAGGCCTTTCCGTCCCAGACGGGTTTCATGGATGACTTGGATACGCCGAGGATGGCCACCTCCGGCGCGTTCACGATGGGCGTGAACGCGGTGCCGCCGATGCCGCCCAGGCTCGAGATGCTGAAACAGCCGCCCTGCATCTCGTCCGCCTTCAGCTTGCCGTCACGCGCCTTGGCCGCGAGCTCGCCGAGCTCCTTCGCCACCTCGAACACGTTCTTCTTGTCCGCGTCCTTGATCACCGGCACCACGAGGCCGTTGGGGGTGTCGGCCGCGAAGCCGATGTGGAAATACTTCTTCATCACCTGGTTCTGGCCGGAAGGGTCCAGGGAGGAATTGAAGTCCGGGTATTCCTTGAGCGCCGTGACACTGGCCTTCACCAGGAAGGCGAGCGGCGTGAGCTTGGCACCGATCTTCTCGGCATCGGACTTGAGCTCCTGGCGCAGCTGCTCCAAGCCCGTGATGTCCGCCTCGTCGTGTTGGGTGACGTGGGGCACGTTGACCCAGGCCGCCTGCAGGCGCGGACCGGAGATGCGCTTGATTCGGGAAAGCGGCTTGACCTCGACTTGGCCGAAGCGCGCGAAATCCACCTCCGGCACCTTGGGCAGTCCACCGCCGCCGGCGCCACCGCCCTGCATGACGGCCTTCACGAAGGCCTTCACGTCGTCTTCAGTGATGCGCTCCTTGCGGCCGCTACCCTTGACGCGGGAGAGATCGACGCCCAGCTCCCGAGCGAACTTGCGCACCGAGGGGCCCGCATGGGCCTTGCCGAAACCGGCTTCGTTGATGGGTGGCAGGGAAGCCGGAGCCACAGGAGCCTGCGCTACGGGCGCGGGCGCAGCAGGTCTCGGCGCAGCCGGCGCAGGTGCGGTCGCCTTCTGCGGCGCCGCGGCGGGCTTGGCCGCCTCTTCCTGCGCGTCCATCACCAGCACCAGGGAGCCTTCCGAAACCTTGTCGCCCTTGTTGACCTTGAGCGCCTTGACGGTACCCGCGTAGGGCGAAGGCACGTCCATGGCGGCCTTGTCGGTCTCGAGGGTGATGAGCCCTTGTTCCTTGGCGACCACGTCGCCCGGCTTCACCATCACCTCGATGACTTCCACGTCCTTGAAGTTGCCGATGTCCGGGACTTTGACTTCTTTTTCTGCCACGGTCTTAAGCTCCTACCGTCGAATCAGAGAAGAACTGCGTCTGAAAATAGGCAATTTTGCTTACCGGCAAGGCGAAAATGACCGAGCAAGCGGAGCGTACGCAGCAGTACGTGAGCATTGCGAGGGCGTTTTCAACGCCGCCGGGGAGCAAAAGGGCCATTTTCAGACCGTCACCGGGTTGGGCTTGTCGGGATTCAGTCCGTATTTCTTGATGGCTTCGGCCACCTTCTTGGCGTCCAGCTGGCCCTCATCCGCCAGGGACTTGAGCGCGGCCACCGTCACATAGCGGCGGTCCACCTCGAAGAAGTGGCGCAAACCGGTACGGGTATCGCTGCGGCCGAAGCCATCGGTGCCGAGCACCGTGTAGCGGCGCGGCACGAACTCGCGGATCTGGTCGGCGAAGAGCTTCATGTAGTCGGTGGCCACCACGATGGGACCCGTGGTCTTGGCGAGGGCCTCGGTGACGTAGGGGACGCGGGGTTTCTCGCCGGCATGGAACATGTTCCAGCGGGCGCAATCGAGGCCCTCCCGACGCAGCTCCGTGAAGCTCGTGGCGCTCCACACGTCCGCGGACACGCCCCAGTCCTTCTCCAGCATCTCGGCCGCGGCCTCCACTTCGCGGAGGATGGTGCCGGAACCCATGAGCTGGACCCTGAGCTTCTGCTTGCCGCCCTGCTTGAGGAGATAGAGCCCTTTCAGGATGCCCTGCTCTGTACCCTTGGGCATGGCGGGCTGCACGTAGTTCTCGTTCATGCAGGTGAGGTAGTAGAAGACGTTCTCCTGCTCCTTGAACATGCGGCGCAGGCCATCCTGCACGATCACCGCCACCTCATACATGTAGGTGGGATCGTATGACACGCAGTTCGGGATGGTGCCGGACAGGATGTGGCTGTGGCCGTCCTCGTGCTGCAGGCCTTCGCCCTCCAGCGTGGTCCTTCCAGCAGTACCTCCAATCAGAAAGCCCCGTGCCTGGATGTCGCCCGCCGCCCAGGCCAGATCGCCGATGCGCTGGAAGCCGAACATCGAGTAGTAGATGTAGAAGGGCACCATGGGCACGTCATGGTTGCTGTATGCCGTGGCCGCCGCGATCCAGGAGGCCATGGAGCCCGCCTCGGTGATGCCCTCTTCCAGTATCTGGCCCGACTTGTCTTCCTTGTAGAACATCAGCTGGTCGGCATCCGCCGGTTCGTAGAGCTGGCCCACGGAGGAATAGATGCCGATCTGGCGGAACAGGCCTTCCATGCCGAAAGTACGCGCCTCGTCCGGCACGATGGGCACCACGTGCTTGCCGATGCCCTTGTCCTTCACCAGCGCCGTCAGGATGCGCACCAGCGCCATGGTGGTGGAGACCTCGCGGTCGCCCGTGCCTTCCAGGAATGTCTTGAAGAAGTCGAGGCCCGGCACCTGCAGCGGCGCGCTCTTGTGCCGGCGCTGCGGCAGATAACCGCCGAGCTTCTCGCGCCGCGCCTTCAGGTACTTGATCTCTTCGCTGTCCTCGGCGAAGCGGCGGAACGGGACCTTGCCGATCTCCTCGTTGGAAACCGGGATGTTGAAGCGGTCGCGGAACTCCTTGAGGGAGTCCTCGTCCAGCTTCTTCTGCTGGTGGGCGCCCATCTGGCCCTGCCCGGCCTTGCCCATGCCGAAGCCCTTTACGGTCTTGGCGAGGATCACCGTGGGCTGGCCCTTGCAGTCCATGGCCGCCTGGTAGGCGGCGTGCACCTTGCGCGCGTCGTGGCCGCCGCGGTTCAGGTTCCAGATCTCCTCGTCGCTCATGTTGGCGACCATCTCCAGGAGTTCGGGATACTTGCCGAAGAACTTCTCGCGCACGAACTTCCCGTCCTTGGACTTGAAGTTCTGGTACTCGCCGTCCACGCACTCCATCATGAGGCGCTTCAAGAGGTCGTTCTTGTCCTGGGCGAGCAATGGATCCCAGCGCGAGCCCCACAGCACCTTGATCACGTTCCAACCGCTACCGCGGAAGTTCGCTTCCAGCTCCTGGATGATCTTGCCGTTGCCGCGCACCGGACCGTCCAGGCGCTGCAGGTTGCAGTTCACCACGAACACCAGGTTGTCGAGCTTCTCGCGTGAGGCGAGCGAGATGGCGCCCAGGGACTCCGGCTCATCCATCTCGCCGTCACCGAGGAAAGCCCACACCTTGCGGTCGCTCTCGGGGATGAAGCCGCGGTGCTCCATGTAGCGCATGAAGCGTGCCTGGTAGATGGCCTGCAAGGGCCCGAGGCCCATGGAGACCGTGGGGAACTGCCAGTAGTCCGGCATCAGCCAGGGATGCGGATAGGAGGACAACCCGTCCCGCTCCACCTCGCGGCGGAAGTTCTTGAGCTGCTCCTCGCTGAAGCGCCCTTCCAGGAAGGAGCGGGCGTAGATGCCCGGGGAGGAATGGCCCTGGATGTAGACCAGGTCGCCGCCGTGCTGCGCGCTCGGCGCGCGCCAGAAATGGTTAAACCCCACCTCGTAGAGGGTGCCCGAAGAAGCGTAGGTGGCGATGTGGCCGCCGATGCCGCTGTTCTCCTTGTTGGCGTGCACCACCATGGCCATGGCGTTCCAGCGCAGGTAGGCCTCGATGCGCTTCTCGATGGCCCTGTCACCGGGGTAGGCCGGTTCCTGGTTGGCATTGATGGTGTTTACGTAGGCGGTGTTGGGGCTGTATGGCAGGTAGGCACCGGAGCGGCGCGCCCTGTCGATGAGCTGCTCGATCAGGAAGTGGGCACGCTCGGTGCCCTCCACGTCCAGCACCGAGGCCAGGGCATCCAGCCACTCATGGGTCTCGGCCGGATCCAGGTCCTGGGGCAGATTCGGTACGTCGTTCGCCATGGCAAAACCTTGTGGTTCGTCGTTCGAGGCGTCGCGGGGAGCGGCGGGAAAAGCCCTCCGCCGCGGGGTTCATGCGGTCCGTATGCCGTCCGACACGTCTTGTGCCTTCCGGCGGGGCTCCGGGCCCTATATCATCTCTGTCCGGTTACCATAAATCCCGGACAGTCCGATGACTTTGAGGCTACCGCAGGCTTACAAGCTCGATATCCGGCAGCCCTTGGCGGCGGCGGATACGGCCCGGGTCGATGCCCTGGACGCGGTCATTATACTGCTGCCGGAAAGCTCCCTCCAAAAGCGCTGGCCGGATTTCCCCCATGCCGAGCGCCTCAAGAAACGCATTCCGGAAGGCAAGAAGAGCCTCGCTCCTCTACGTGTCGATCTGCCTAACCCGCGGGGCACGGCCGCCGTCCTGGCCTCCTACAAGACCGAGGCCGGTGCCTTCGAGTTCCTGACCCTGGCCCGTAAATGTGTCGCCAAGGCCCGTGAATCAGAACCCACGAACCTCGGCTTGCTCATCCCCGGCGCCACCGATGCCCAGCGTGCGGCACTGGCCGAAGCCTTCGCCGCCGCCGTACTGGCCGCCGGATTCGACCCGCCCCGTTTCAAGTCAGAGCCCGACAAGACGCGACCCATCGCGAGCCTGACCTTGTTCGATGGCGTCAAGCCCGTGGATTTCAGCCGCACGCTCGCCGCCGCCGAGGGCAACGCCCTGGCCCGCTGGCTCACCATCCTGCCGGCCAACTACCTCACTCCGACCGAATACCACGGCTATGCGAAAGAGCTGGCACGGCGTGAGGGCTGGAAGTTCGAATTCCTGGATGAGAAAAAGCTGAAAACCATCGGTGCCGACGCATTCCTCGCCGTCTCCCGCGGCAGCGACAGCCGCGATGCGGGCATCGTGCACCTGAGCTACAAACCGGCACGGGCCGCTCGCGGCGCCAAGGCCGTAGCCCTGGTAGGCAAGGGCATCTGCTACGACACCGGCGGCGCCAACCTCAAATCCGACAAGTCCATGTTCGGCATGCACGGCGACATGCAGGGCTCAGCGGTGGCGCTTGGCACCCTGCTGGCCCTCACCCGCCTGAAGGCGCCGTTCCAGATCGACGCCTGGCTCGCCCTGGCTCGCAACCAGATCGGTCCCAAGGCCTATACCCAGAACGAGGTGGTCAAGGCCGGCAACGGCGTGCATATCGAAGTCACCCACACCGACGCGGAAGGCCGCATGGTGCTGGCGGACACCCTCGCGCTCGCCACCAGACCGAAGCCGGCCATCACCGTCGACTACGCGACGCTCACCGGCGCCTGCATGACGGCCTTGGGCAGCCGCTACAGCGGCGCCTTCACCCGGGACAGCGATCTCGCCAAAGCGGTGATCGACGCCGGCGCCCGGAGCGGCGAACGGGTCTGGCCTTTCCCCATGGACGGCGACTACGACGAGGACCTGGAGAGCGACATCGCCGACGTGAAGCAGTGCGTGCTGGAGAGCGGCCGCGCCGACCACATCCTGGCTTCCCGCTTCCTCTCCCGCTTCGTGCAGGAAGGCGCACCCTGGATCCACGTGGACCTGTCCGCCTCGGAACACAAGGGCGGTCTCGCCCACATCCCCACGGAAGTGACGGGCTTCGGGGTGCGTTTCACCTTGAGCCTGCTCCTCGACCAGGGACTCGCACCGGCATGACCGCCACCCTCACCCTCACCCGGCCCGACGACTGGCACCTGCACCTCAGGGACGGGGAGGTGCTGAAGGACACCGTGGTGCACACCGCCCGGCGCTTCGCCCGGGCCATCGTCATGCCCAACCTGAAGCCCCCGGTGATCACGGTGCAGCAGGCCTTGGAATACCGGGAGCGCATCCTGGCGGCCACTCCCGAGAGCGCGAGCTTCACTCCCCTCATGACCCTCTATCTCACGGAGAAGACTTGGCCCGAGGAGATCCGCCGCGCCAAGGCCAGCGGTCACGTCTACGCCGTGAAGTATTACCCGGCGGGCGCCACCACCAACGCGGAGGCAGGCGTACGGGACATCAAGAACTGCCAGGGAGTGCTGGAAGCCATGGCCGAGGCGGGTCTGCCGCTGCTGATCCACGGCGAGGTCACCGATCCGGATGTGGACGTGTTCGACCGGGAAACGGTGTTCATCGACAAGGTGCTCGCTCCCCTGGTGCGGCGGCTGCCGGCGCTCAAGGTGGTGCTGGAACACGTCACCACCAAGACCGGGGCGGACTTCGTGCTCGCGGCCCCAAAGAACGTGGCAGCCACCCTCACCCCCCAACACCTGCTCCACAACCGCAACGCCCTCTTCAAGGGAGGCCTGCGCCCCCACCTGTACTGCCTGCCGGTGCTCAAGCGCGAGCGCGACCGGGAGGCACTGCTGAAAGCGGCCGTGAGCGGCGACCCCAAGTTCTTCCTGGGCACCGACAGCGCTCCGCACGCCCGTTATCTCAAGGAGCATTCCTGCGGCTGCGCTGGCATCTTCAGCGCCCACGCCGGCATCGAGCTCTACGCGGAAGTCTTCGACCAGGCCGGCGCCCTCGACAAGCTCGAAGCCTTCGCCAGCTTCCACGGCGCGGACTTCTACGGGCTGCCGCGCAACCGCGATCGCATCACACTGGTGCGCAAACCCTGGACACCGCCCGAGACTTATCACTTCGGCGATGCCGCCCTGGTGCCGTTCCGCGCCGGCGAAGAAGTCGCCTGGAGCCTCGCGTAAACATATCTTCCCGCGGCTCCTTCCTTTATCCTTCAACCATGGACGAGACCCACGCACCTCACCCCTTCGCCACGCGCTTCCGCGGCTTCCTGCCGGTGGTGGTGGACGTGGAGACCGGTGGCTTCAACCATAAAACTGATGCCTTGCTGGAGATCGCCGGCGTGTTCCTGGAGATGGGCCCGGACGGGCGCCTCTCCCGCGGCGTGACCCACAGCTTCCACGTCCAGCCCTTCGAGGGGGCCAACATCGAACCGGCGGCCCTCGCCATCACAGGAATCGACCCTCATCATCCCCTACGCCCTGCCCTGCCGGAGCGCGAGGCGTTGCGGCGCCTGTTCCGGGAAGTGCGCAACGACCTCGACAAGTACGGCTGCAACCGCGCGGTGCTGGTCGGTCACAACGCTTTCTTCGACCTCAACTTCCTCAATGCCGCCGTGGAACGCAGCGGCGTGAAGCGCAACCCCTTCCACCCCTTCTCCAGCTTCGACACCGCGACCCTGGGCGGTGTGGCCGTGGGCCAGACGGTCCTGGCCCGCGCGGTGGAAGCCTTGCGACTGCCCTGGGACAGCTCCGCCGCCCATTCCGCCGCCTATGATGCGGAGAAGACCGCTGATCTCTTCTGCGAGATCGTCAACCGCTTCCAGGGCATCTATCAGGGGTCGCTCGCTCGCTAAATGGAAACGGGACCTCGCGGTCCCGTTTCGATCCAATCCTCCCCGGCAAGCACCCGTTCAGGAATGCTTGATTCCTTTCTCATCGAACAGCTTCGCGAGCTCGCCCGACTGGAACATCTCCACCGTGATGTCGCAGCCGCCGATGAGTTCGCCTTTCACGAAGAGCTGCGGGAACGTGGGCCAGTTGGAGACCTTGGGTAGCGTCGCGCGCACCTCCGGTTCCGCCAGCACGTTCACATGCCCGAACTCCACCCCCAGGGACTTCAGCACTTGGGAGGTGCGGGCCGAGAACCCGCACTGCGGGAAGTCCGGCGTGCCTTTCATGAAGAGCACCACCGGCTGGCTGGCGATCTCCTGTTTGATGCGTTCGACGGTATCCATGGTCGCTTACTCCCCGGCGCAAACCGGGTTGTGTCTCGGTTAGTTGGATTTTACTTCAAGCTCGGACACCACGTCTTTCACCCCACTGACACTCTTGGCCACGGTGATGGCCTGCTCCCGCAGGGCTTCGGTGGGCAGCGTGCCTTTCAGGGTCACCACCTGATGATCCGTGATGACCTTGATGTCAAAAGACTTAAGCCCTTCATCGGCGAGGAGCTTGGACTTGACCGCGGTGGTCAAGTAGGAGTCGTCCATGAAACTGCCGGCCCGCTGGGCGGGCATGGGCTGGTCGCTGGAACAGCCCGCGAGGGTGAACAGGGCGGCACCGGAGAGGACCAGTGCCATCAGGATGCCGGTTTTCATGCGCATGGTGGTTACTCCTGCGTTCATTGTGTCTCGATAATTGTACCGTTACGCCTATCGGGGAGTTCACCCAGGATGCGGCGCCGTTCGTCTTCGCTAAGTCGTAGCCAGCCTGCGATCTCGCCGATATGCCGGCGGCAACCCAGGCAGTATTCATCGTCGTCCAGCGCGCAGATACCTATGCAAGGCGATGTGATCGGATCCATGGTAAGCGGCACGTATGGCGGGATGATGGCATGGATAGCGGGAAGGATTATACTAATTGTATCGCTTGTCCCGGCCATCCATTTGACACTTGCCGGGACGGCATCTCAGCCTCCATAAGAATCAGGCAATGAGGAGTATGCGATGAACCCCCTGAACAGTATCAAAGGCACGCTGATCTGCGGTTTCGTGCTTGCCATCGTGATCGCACTCGTGCTCAACATGGGTGTCGGCACCGTGAATTGGCTGACGCTGGTCCGCTGGATCCACATCCTGGCGGGCATCACCTGGATCGGCCTGCTCTACTACTTCAACTTCGTGCAGACCCCGGCCATGGCCGTGGCCGCCGCTGACAAGGGTGGACCCGGCGGCGCCGGCGTCTCCAAATACGTGGCGCCCCTGGCGCTGCTCTGGTTCCGCTGGTCTGCCCTTCTCACCTGGGTGATGGGTTTCTGCTATCTCGCCTACCGCGGCAGCTTGGGCGCTTTCGCCCTGGGGCTGGAGAAATCCCCGGTGGACAGCTACGAGCTCACCATCGGCGTCGGCGCCTGGCTCGGCACCATCATGCTGTTCAACGTCTGGGTGCTGATCTGGCCGAACCAGAAGAAGATCCTGGGCATCGTCTCGGCCACCGACGAGCAGAAGGCCAAGGGCCGCAAGATCGCGGGCATGGCTTCCCGCATCAACACCCTGCTATCCATCCCCATGATCATGTGCATGGCTTCTGCAAGCCACGGCTTGCCCCTCATCCACGGCTGAGCCGGTCTTTTGAAGCTTGATGGGAGGCCCGGCCGCGAGGTCGGGCCTCTTTATTTATAATAGGCTCCGGTCCCTCACCGGCAGCAGCCCCATGTCCTCCCCCCTGCCCTCCCTGCCATCGGATATCCCGGTCACCGTGAGCCGCGCGCTCGCCGAGGACATCGGCGATGGCGACCTCACCGCCGCCCTGGTCCCGGCCGCGGGGCGTGCCCGGGGTCGGGTGATCTCCCGGGAACCGGCCGTGCTCTGCGGCACCGCCTGGTTCGACGAGGTGTTCCGGCAGGTGGATGACGCCATCGGCATCCACTGGGAAGCGGGCGACGGCGAAGCCGTGCATCGCGACCAGGTGCTGTGCCGCCTCGAAGGTCCGGCTCGGGGCATGCTCACCGGCGAGCGCAGCGCCCTGAACTTCCTCCAGATGCTATCGGCCACCGCGACCGTCGCGCGGCGCTACGCGGAAGCCGTGCAGGGTACGGGTACCACCATCCTGGACACCCGCAAGACCCTGCCCGGGCTGCGCAACGCCCAGAAGTACGCCGTGCGCTGCGGCGGAGCCAGCAACTACCGCATGGGGCTCTACGACGGCATCCTAATCAAGGAGAACCACATCATAGCGGCCGGCGGCATCGCCGCCGTGGTCGCCGCAGCGCGCCGGCAGAGCACCGGGGTGCCGGTGGAAGTGGAGGTGGAGACCCTGCAGCAGGTCAAGGAGGCGCTGGCGGCAGGCGCCGACATCCTGCTGCTGGACAACTTCAAGCTGGAAGGCATGCGTGAAGCCGTGCAAATCACGGCGCGGCGCGCCAAACTGGAAGCCTCAGGCGGCATCGACATCACCCAGATCAGGGCCGTGGCCGAGACCGGCGTCGACTACATCTCCGTGGGGGCGCTCACCAAGGATGTGGACGCGATAGATCTCTCCATGCGCTTCGAATTCGCTTGACCCCATAAGAATCCATCACAAGGAAACGGCATGTCAGGACTGATCTTCGCTCTCATCGTCATCGCCGCCTTCTGGGCCCTGGCGTATTTCGCTGCCCCCCTGTGGCTGTGGACCGCGGCCGCCACCATCGGCCTCATCGCCGACGGCTGGCTCACCCACGTGCAGCCGACCCTAGCCTGGGTGATCTTCATCGTGCTGGCGGTGCCGCTCAACCTGCCCCCTCTGCGCCGGATGCTGCTCACCGACCATCTGCTCGGCTGGTTCCGCAGGGTGCTGCCGCCCATCTCCGAGACCGAGCGCATCGCCATCGATGCCGGCAACACCTGGTGGGATGCGGATCTATTCACCGGCCGGCCGGACTGGAAGAAGCTCCTGGCCACCCCCGCCGCCAACCTCAGCGACGAGGAGCAGGCCTTCCTGGACGGGCCGGTGGAGGAGTTCTGCAAGTCGCTGGACGATTGGAAGATCACCCATGAGCTCTTCGACCTGACGCCTGAAGCCTGGGAGCTCATCCGCAAGCACCGCTTCTTCGGCATGATCATCCCCAAGCAATACGGCGGGCACGGCTTCTCCGCCCTCGCCCACTCCACGGTGGTGATGAAGATCGGCACCCGCAGCACCAGCGCCGCGGTCACGGTCATGGTGCCGAACTCCCTTGGCCCCGGCGAACTGTTGCTGCATTACGGCACCGAGGCCCAGAAGCAACACTACCTGCCGCGCCTCGCGCGCGCCGAAGAGATCCCCTGCTTTGCCCTCACCGGCCCCTATGTGGGCTCGGATGCCGGTGCGCTGCCGGACAACGGCATCGTCTGCAAGGGCATGTACCAGGGCAAGGAGACCTTGGGCTTCCGCGTCAACTGGGACAAGCGCTACATCACGCTCGCGCCGGTGGCCACCATCCTGGGCGTGGCCTTCAAGGCCTTCGACCCGGATCACCTCCTGGGCGACAAGGTCGACCTCGGCATCACCCTCGCGCTCATCCCCACTGACCTGCCGGGCGTGGAGATCGGCAAGCGCCATAATCCGCTGAACTCGGCGTTCATGAACGGCCCGACCCGCGGCCAGGACGTATTCATCCCCTTCGACTGCCTCATCGGTGGCACCGAGTACATCGGCCAGGGCTGGAAGATGCTCATGAACTGCCTGTCAGTGGGCCGCGCCATCTCCCTGCCGGCGCTCGGCACCGGCGCCGGGAAGCACGCGAGCCGCGTGACGGGCGCCTATGGCCGGGTGCGCAAGCAGTTCCGCGTACCCATCGGCAAGTTCGAAGGTGTGGAGGAAGCGCTGGCCCGCATCGGCGCTTACACCTACCGCATGGACGCGGCGCGGCGCCTCACCGCGGGCGCCCTCGATCGGGGCGAGAAGCCCTCGGTGCTCTCCGCCATCCTCAAATACCACTGCACGGAAGGCATGCGCCAGGTGCTGGGCGACGCCATGGACGTGCACGGCGGTCGCGGGGTCATGATGGGCCCGCGCAACTACCTGGCGCGCGGCTACCAGGCGGTGCCCGTGAGCATCACCGTGGAAGGCGCCAACATCCTGACCCGTAGCATGATCATCTTCGGCCAAGGCGCGATCCGCGCGCATCCCTACCTGCTGAAGGAGATGGAAGCGGCTTCCAGCGAGGACCACGCCAAGGCCGCGGTGGAGTTCGACCGGGCGCTCTTCGCCCACATCGGCTTCACCATCAGCAACGCGGCCCGGGCCCTGTTCCTAGGGCTCACCGGCGCCCTGTTCGTGCCGGCACCCGGGGATTCCGCCACACGCCGCTATTACCGGCAGCTCTCCCGCATGAGCGCAGCCTTCACCTTCACCGCCGATGTGGGCCTGCTCCTGCTGGGTGGCGAGATGAAGCGCAAGGAGAAGCTCTCGGCCCGCTACGGCGATATCCTGAGCCACCTCTACCTCGCCTCGGCGGTGCTGAAGCAGTACGAGGACCAAGGCCGGCCCGCGGCGGACCTGCCGCTGGTGGAATGGGCCTGCCAGGATTCGTTGCATGCCATCCAGCAAGCTCTCGAGGGCCTGCTGCGCAACTTCCCCTCGCGGCCCCTGGGCTGGCTCATGCGCCTCCTGGTCCTACCCTTAGGGCGGCCCTATGCGCCAGTCGGCGACAGGCTGGGCCATAAGGTAGCTAGCTTGCTGCTCGAGCCCTCTGACGCCCGGGACCGCCTCACCCGCCACGCCTTCACCTCCACCGACCCCAAGGATCCGGTGGGCCGTATGGAACACGCTTTGAAGCAGACCCTCGCCGCGGAACCCGTGGAAGAGAAGCTGCAGCAGGGTATGAAGAAGCGGCTGACTCCGGCGAACTATATCGGCCTCGTGGATGAAGCGGTGGCCAAGGGCATCATCGACGCCAAGGAAGCCACGCTGCTGCGCGACACCCATGCGGTGATCCGCGATGCCATCGACGTGGACGAGTTCGGGAGCTTGAAGGGAGCCTGAGCGGGGCTTTCGAGGATGCCGTGATGGAAAAGCCCCGGGTTTGCCGGGGCTTTTCTTTTTTATATCTCGAGGTCGGGGGCGCCGCGCAACAGCTTATCGCACTGCTCGGCAGGCAGGGGGGGGCTGAACAGGAAACCTTGCATCAGGTGGCAACCCTCGGTCACGAGTTGCCGCATCTGGCCCACGGTCTCTACTCCTTCCGCGATCACCCGGAACTTGAGCCGGTCCGCGAGCGTGAGGATGGTGCGGGCGATGGCAGCGTCGTACTCGCTGCTGGCGATCCCCTGCACGAAAGCCCGGTCGATCTTGATGATATCCACCGGCAGATGCTTGATGTACATAAGCGAGGAATGGCCGGTGCCGAAGTCGTCCAGGGCGATACGCACGCCCAGGGACTTCAGGTCCTCCAGTATGCGGATGCTCGCCTTCACGTCCTGCATGATCAGGCTTTCGGTGATCTCGAACTGCAGCGCCGAGGGCGGCAGACCCGAGGCCATGAGCGCGTCTTCCACCACCCGCCGCAGGTTCTGCATGGTGAATTGGCGGACCGAGAGGTTCACCGCCACATGCAGGCGCTTGCCACGCGCCGACTTGTACCAGATGCCGGTCTGGCGGCAGGCCTCTTCCAATACCCATTGTCCCAGCGGGACGATCAGCCCCGTCTCCTCCGCGAGCTGGATGAACTCGCTGGGCGGCACGAGGCCGAGTTCCGGATCTTGCCAGCGCACCAGCGCTTCCACGCCGACGATACCGCCCTCCTTCACGTCAAACTGCGGCTGGTAGTGCAGCACCATCTCATGGTGCCTCAAGGCGCGGCGCAAGGCATTCTCGCTGGAGAGACGCCGCATGGCCTTGGTGTGCATGTCCTGGGTGAAGAACTGGTAGTTGTTGCGTCCGCGTTCCTTGGCCTTGTACATGGCGCTATCGGCGTTCTGCAACAACGCCTGGGCGGTGGAGCCGTCGCTCGGATACATACTCACGCCGATGCTGGCGCCGAGGTTCACCTCCGTGCCTTCGAGCAGGATCGGCTCGGCGAGCGAGGCCAGGATGCGCTCGCAGGTGAGCGTCACGGACTGGGGTTCGTTGCAATCCTCGGCGATCACCGTGAACTCGTCGCCGCCGAGGCGCGCCACCGTGTCCGAGGTGCGTACACACTCCAGCAAGCGCTGTCCGATCTGGTAGAGCAGCTGATCGCCGACGTTGTGGCCGAGAGAGTCGTTCACGCTCTTGAACCGGTCCACGTCTATGAACATGAGCGCCAGGGGGCGGCGTGAGCGGCGCGCTCTGGCCAGGGATTGCTCCATGCGATCCATGAACAAGGTGCGGTTCGGCAGTCCGGTCAAGTGATCGAAGTTGGCGAGGCGGCGCATCTCCTCTTCGGCCTGCTTGCGGTCC
This sequence comes from Gammaproteobacteria bacterium, assembly GCA_035691665.1. Classification (GTDB taxonomy): domain Bacteria; phylum Pseudomonadota; class Gammaproteobacteria; order Natronospirales; family REEB76; genus DASUBN01. Next base: position 25,873 of record DASSIS010000007.1, read on the forward strand.
GCGGCCGAGAGCGCCAGGGCCATGAAGTCGGCGAGCGCGCTCGCGTAATTGATCTCCTCCGCGGTCCAGTGCCGTACGTCACCGGCCCATTCGTGGAGCACCACGCCGCGCACCTTATAGCCGTGACGGAAGGGCACCACCATAACCGAGTTGATGTTGTACTGCTTGAAGTAGTAGTGCCAGATCTTGGCGAGGCGCGAGTCACGGCGGATGTCCGGGACCGGTACCGCGCGACTCTGCTGCAACTCCTCGAAGAGCTCGGGGCAGTCATCCTTCTCGATGTTGGCGCGGGACTGGGTGGAATGGTCGCCGCGATCGAAGGTGTGCACGCAGCGCATGGCGGTGCCGATGGAGTTCATCAGCCAGATGCTGATGCGTTCGCACTGGGTCGCCTGGGTGGAGCGGGAACTTATGACCTCGAAAGCGGCGCGCAGGTCGCCCGTGGAGATGCTCGGGTCACGGGTCAACTCGTAGAGCTGAGAATCCTTGTGGCGGGTGCGTTCTTCTTCGCGCTTCAAGCGCGTCTCGAGGCGCGTGCGCTGGTTGGCCTCCGCATCGAGCTCTTCCGCCATGCCCTCATAAGAGAGCTTGAGCCGGAGCCGCTCGGCGATTTCCTCCTGGCGCGTACGCGCGATGAGGCAGAGGGTCACCGCCACCACGGCACTCACGAGCGCCACCAAGATGCCCGAGATGCCCGGTTCCAACGCGAGCCTCAAATCGATGGGCAGGAACAGCACGACGAGGTACATGACGTAGAAGGAGACGCTCCCCGCCAGCATCACGGAGGGCAAGGCGCCCATGACCACCAGCAGGATCAGCAGCGTGACCTGGTTCTCCATCGAACCGGGGTGGAACATGAACCAACCGGCGGTGCCCCACACCACGCCGAGCAGCGCAGTGAGCACCAGGAAGACCTTCTGCCAGCGGCTCGCGGTATCGACGGAGGCGATCTCGCCTGCCGCCGAACCCCAACTCAACCAGACCCGGACCACGCTCACGAGCGCCATGCATGCGAGCCAGGCCGACATGGCCACGTGGTTGATCTCGGACCAGAAGGCGGCGGCGGCGAGCGCAGCCGCGCACATGACGGCCAGATCGGTCCAGCCGAATTTGCGTAGTGCGTTCACCCGCGCCAGCTGCACATGCTGGTCGAAGGAGAAGAATTTCTTTACCGGATTCTCGGCAGCCATCCTGATTCGCCCCAGCCCCCTGAAGCTGTTCGCCCGCTTAGGTCTGCGGGCCGGCATAGTCACTCAGGCATTATGTCACATTAAATCTAATAGGTTCTAGCTAATCCCTTCGTACCCAAACTACCTAGATTTCCAAGTCAGGCACGCCTTGCAACAGCCTATCGCATTCGGGTTCCGATAGGGGTGGACTGAACAGATAGCCCTGCATGATGTGACAACCCTGGGCTTTCAGGGTCTCCATCTGCCGCACGGTCTCCACCCCTTCCGCGATCACCTCGAGTTTTAAGCTCTCTCCCAAGGCGATGATGGCGTGGGCGATGGCGGTGTCGTACTGGCTCTTGTGGATCACGTCCACGAACTCCCGGTCGATCTTGAGCACGTCCACCGGCAGCCGCTTCAGGTAGAGCAGCGAGGAATGGCCGGTGCCGAAGTCGTCCAGGGCGATGCGCACCCCCAGCATCTTGAGCTGTTCCAGCACGCTGATGTTGGCCTCCACCTCCTGCATGATCAGGCTCTCGGTGATCTCGAGCTGCAGGGCTGCGGGGGGCAGGCCGGAGTCGCGTAGGGCGGAACGCACCACGTCCACCAGGTTCTTCATGCCGAACTGGCGCACCGAGAGGTTCACGGCGATGTGGAAGTGCTGACTCTTGTTCGAGTCATGCCAACGCTTGGCGCGGCGGCAGGCCTCCTCCAATACCCACTGCCCCAGCGGCACGATCAGCCCCGTCTCCTCCGCCAGCGGGATGAACTCGCCCGGCCAGATGAGCCCGAGCTCCGGGTCCTGCCAGCGCACCAAGGCCTCGAGGCCCACGATACCGCCGCTTTCGACGTCGAACTGCGGCTGGTAGTGCAGCACCATCTCCGTGCGTTGCAGGGCCTTGCGCAGGGCGTTCTCCCGGGAAAGGTGCAACATGGCGCGCACGTGCATGTCCTGGGTGAAGAATTGGTAATTGTTGCGTCCCCGCTCCTTAGCCTTGTACATGGCGCTGTCGGCGTTCTGCAGCAGCAGATCCCCGTCGGCACCGTCGTTGGGATAGAGGCTGATGCCGATGCTGCAGGTGAGGTTCACCTCGGTCTGCCCGAGCGAGATGGGTTCCACGACCGCCTTCAGGATGCGCTCGCAGGCGGTGGTGATGAACTCTGCGTCCTGGCAGTTCTCCAGGAGTACCGTGAACTCGTCGCCCCCGAGGCGCGCCACCGTGTCGGAAGCGCGCACGCAGGCCAAGAGGCGTTTGCCGATGGTGCGCAGCACCAGGTCGCCCGCATGGTGCCCCAGGGAATCGTTGATGCTCTTGAAGCGATCCACGTCGACGAACAGGATCGCCACCCGCTGGCTTGCCCGGCGCGCCTTGGCGAGCCCCTGAGCCAGGCGGTCCAGGAACAAGGAGCGGTTCGGCAGGCCCGTGAGGCGGTCGTAATTAGCCATCTCCCGGAGCTTGTCTTCGGCGTCGCGCCGCTCGTTGGCCGTTAGGGCGAGGGAGACGAAATCCGCGAGCGAGCTCGCGAAACTGGCCTCGTCCCGGGTCCACTCCCGGACCCCGCCCTGGTATTCATGGGTGATCACTCCGCGCAGCTTCTGACCATGGCGGAAAGGGGCCACCAGCAGCGCCGTGACGCCGTTCGGGCGCAGGTATTCCTTGAGCTCTCCCACCCGTGGATCCCCGATGGTGTCGCTGATGGCGTAGGTCCGGGTCTCGTGGATGGCGTCGAACAAAGCCGGGTTGCGGCGACGATCGATCGTCTCCCCTCCTCCGTTGCTGTGCCGCGCACCGTGGAGCACATGGGCGCAGCGCAGGTTTTCGCCCTTCTCGTCCAGGAACCAGACCGCGATGCGCTTGCAGTGGATGGCCTGGGCAGCCTTCTCGGTGATGACCGTGAGCCCGCCCTTGAGATCGCCGGCGGAGATGCTGGATTCCCGGGCCAGTTCCAGCAGCGACTGGCTCTGGCGCCGCATGCGCTCCTCGCCTTCCCTGAGCTTGGTCTCCACCTGGGTGCGTTCGGACACCTGTCCGGTGAGCTCTTCCACGATGGTGGCGTAGGAAAACCGCAGGTTGAGCCCCTCCAGGAGACGGGCGTTGGCGAGCCGCGTCACGGCCAAGAAGAGCGCACCCGCGGCCACGAGCAGCAGGGCCACCGCCGCCGCGGTCACATCGCCATACAGAAGGAGGCGGATCGCCGCCGGGATGAGGGAGAGCACCAGGAAGGCAAGATAGTGCACCAGGCTCGCGCTCAGGAGCGGCACGGCGAGGGCGGCTATCATCGCCAGCAGCAGTGCCGGGAGGCTCATCCCCATCCAGCCGTCCCCGCTCAGACAGAGCAAGCCGCAGAGCCCCCAGGCGAGGCCGAGGGCCGCCGTGCTGCCCAGGTAGACCCGGTACCAGCGGGCCGTGTCTTCCACGGGGATCATCCGCTTCTTGAATACGGATCCCAGGCCTGCGCGCAGGGTCGCGATCAGGCCGAGTGCGGCCGCACATGTGATCAGCATCACATGTCCGCCGTCGCGTGCGACCCATATGATGACGAGCGCGGCGAGGAGCCCCGAGCCATCCGCTCCCCAGCTGAAGCGATAGAGCAGGTTGGTCTGTTCGGCCCTGACCTGCCGCGCGACCTCTTCGTTATGTATTTCCGGGCAGACCGCGGTGGTTATGGGCACGCTCGGGATCTCTGCATGCGTTCTTGAAACGGGCCACGCATGGGCCCACCCTTATGGTAGACGGCCTTCTCTGGCCCCAACCCCGACCCTTTCAACAAAGAAAGATACTAGTTAACTTAAGGCGACTATACCAGCGAGTGCATATTACACTTCAGAACCAGGGGATTCTGCGCAACGCATAGACTGATTGCAGTCAACCTCACAGCACATCCCCCGTTAGCTGGACAGAATACGCATCAATATAGACCGGGAGCCGATCGATGTACTTCAGACACACTTCACTGCGCATGGCACGGAGCGGCGCGTTCGCCCTGATGTTCCTGCTGACCGCCTGCGGCGGCTCCAGCTCCTCCACCGGCACCGCTACCACCGATTGCACGCAGCCGAGCACCAGCGATCCGCAAGGCTGCACCTACGTCAGCTTCACCGACGCACCCGGCGACTTCCTGACTTACACCGTGACCATCACCTCCCTGAGCCTGACGCGCACGGACGGCACGGTGGTCAACCTGTTGCCCAAGACCACCACCGTGGACTTCGCGCAGTATGACGACTTGAGCGAATTCTTGACCCTGGCCACCATGCCTATCGGCACCTACAAGACCGGCACCATCACGGTCGATTACAGCAGCGCGGACATCGAGGTGGAAGACAACAGCGGCAATGCCGTGCAGGTCAAGCCCGTCGACCAGACCGGCAAACCCATCACCGCCCTCACCCTCGCCCTCAAGCTCGACAGCCAGGGAGACCTGACGCTGGTGCCGGGCGTGCCGCAGCTCTTCCAGGTCGACTTCAACCTGGATGCCTCCAACACCGTCGACCTGACCACCGATACGGTGACCGTGCAGCCCTTCCTGACCGGGAGCATCAACCCCAACCTGGACAACCAGGTGCGGGTGCGTGGCCCCTTGGCGACGGTAGACAGCTCCGGTGCAGATTTCACGCTGAATGTGCGCCCGTTCGCTCAGCTCAGCGGCGACTACGGCGGCTTGAGGGTGTTCACCACTGACAACACCGTCTTCGACATCGACCAGACGCCCTACTCCGGTAACGCGGGCCTGACTGCCCTCGCCGCGGCCGGCGCTGACACCGCGGTCGTCGCCAAAGGCAGCTTCAACTTCAACAGTGACACCTTCATCGCCACCGAGGTGGACGCGGGTTCCAGCGTGCCGGGCGGCACCCTGGATGCGGCGGAGGGCGTGGTGCTGAGCCGCAGCGCCGATTCCATCGTGCTGCGTGGCGCCACCCTCTACCGGGCTGGGCAGACAGCCACTTTCCATGACAGCGTCGCCGTCACCTTGGCCTCGACCACCAAGGTGCACGAGGCCGGCTCGCCCAAGGCCAGCTTCGACATCAGCGACATCTCCGTGGGGCAGCGCCTGCTGGTGTTCGGCAAGCTCACGAATACCAACTCCAGCTCCCTGGCGCTCGATGCCAGCAGCGGCTTCGCCCGGCTGCTGTACACGCGCTTCGACGGCACCGTATCCTCGGCGCCGGTCACGGGTGGCGGCACGGCGTCCATGGGCGTGCAGATGCAATACATCGAAGGCCGGCCCGTCAGCATGTTCAACTTCACGGGCACGGGCACCAGCACGCTCAACGACGCGGACCCCACCAACTATTCGGTTTCCGCCGCCGGTGGCATCCTGAACGGCATCGCGCTGAATGACCCGGTGCGGGTCTGGGGCTTCGTCACCCCCTTCGGCAGCGCCCCGCCTGACTTCAACGCCACAAGCGTCGCGGATTACATCGACGCCCGGGCGCGTCTGGTCCTGGCATGGCCTTCTCCCGGTACCGCCAATGCGTTCACCTCCATGAGCAGCATCAGCGGGATCGTGCTCAACCTGGCGAGTTCCCCGCTCGTGCATGAAATACGGCAAGGTGGCATCGTGACACAGCTCGCCACCGCACCGACCATACAGGGCACCCTGGGCGTCTTCGCCATCGACCAGAACGGCATCGTGCAGACCCACGTGACCCTCGACGCCTTCCTCTCGGACCTGACGGCGCGGATGACGGCGGGAGCGAAGATCAGGCTGTTCTATGCGGGCGGCGGTTATACCGGCAGCACCGCCACCATGAAGGCCAACCTGATCGCTGTCATCCTGCAGTAACGCAGGATATGACCGGATGGCTGGGCGGCCCGCTCACGCGGGCCGCCCTTTTCATGCCCGCGGCCTGAAGAACGTGGCCCCGCTGCGCATCAGCTCCTCCACATGGGCGGCGGCCTGGGGGCGGGCGAACAGGAATCCCTGCCCCTGCTCGCAATCCAGGGTCTTCAGGAACTCCCATTGGGCCGCGGTCTCGACCCCTTCGGCGATCACCTGGATATTCAGGCTCTTCGCCAGCGCGATGATCGCCCGCATGATGGCCTGCTGGTGTTCGTCATGGGGCAGGTTGCTGACGAAGGCCCGGTCCACCTTGAGATAGTCCACCCGGTACTGCCGCAGGTAATTCAGGGACGAGTAGCCGGTGCCGAAGTCGTCGATGGCGATCCCGACCCCGAGGTCGTGCAGGTTGTCGAACACCGCCCGGGTCCGCTCCGGGTTCTCCATCATGCTGCTCTCGGTGAGCTCCAGCACCAGGCTCCCGGGCAGCAAGCCGGTCTCGTCCAGGATGGACATGATCCGGTCCAGGAAGTCAGGTTGCCTAAGCTGGCGTGGCGAGATGTTCACCGCCATGTGCAGGTCCTGCAATCCCGCGTCCTGCCAGGCGCGCATCTGCAGGCAGGCGCTCTTCAACACCCATTCCCCGAGCCGGACGATGTGCCCGGTCTCTTCCGCCACCGGGATGAAGCGCGCGGGCGGGATCAGTCCCAGTTCCGGATGCTGCCAGCGCAGCAGCGCCTCAGCGCCGCTGATGCTGCCGCTGTAGAGGTCGAAATACGGTTGGTAGTGCAGGAACAGCTCTCCGTGCTCCATCGCTTGCCGCAGACCCGTGGCGAGGCGCAGTGATTCGCTCGTGTCCGTCTCGCCGCCGCTGAAGCATTCGATGCTGCCGGCGCCGCGCCGCATGGCCGCGTGCATGGCATGGCCGGCGTGCCGGAAGAGCATCTGGGCATCCTGGTCGGGGGGCGCGGTGGCGATGCCGATGCTGGCCGAGAGATAGAGGTTCTGCTCGGCGGCCGGCAAGGGCGCTTCCAGGCCGGCGAGGATGCTCTGCGCCATCTCCACCGCCTCGCTCCGGGCACCGATCTTCGGCAGCAGCACGCCGAAGCCATCGCTGCCGAGATGGAAGGCTTCGCCCCAGCCCGCCACCGTCTCCTGCAGCCGATGGGCGAGCTTGCGCAGCACTTCGTCGCCTACCGCCGTGCTGAAGGTGCTGTTCACCAGGGCGAAGTTGTCGATGTCGAGATAGAGCAGCGCCATGGGCGTCTTGGCCGTTCCCGCGTGCTGTACTGCCTGGGCCAGCCGGCGCATCAGCATGAACCGGTTGGGGAGGCCGGTCAGGGAATCGTGGCTGGCGAGGAACGCCAGGCGGTCCTCGTAGGCGCGAAGCTGCGTCATGTCGGTGATGACCGCCACGTAATGGTTGAGTTGCCCGCGCTTGTCGCGCACCGCGCTCAGGCTCGCGAGCTCCGTGAAACCGCCGCCGTCGTGCCGCAGGTCCTGCAGCTCGCCGCGCCAATGCCCGTCGGTGCCGACCGCGCGCAATATCTCCTTGCGCGCCACGGCCGGCAGCGCTTCTTCCCGCAGTCCATGCGGGACCCTGCCGATCAGCGCTGCTTCGTCATGCCCGGTGATGCCGAGATAGGCCCGGTTGACCGAGATCACATTGAGATCCCGATCCAGGATCAGGATGCCCTCCGCGATGTTCTCCAGCACCTGGGAGGCGAGATCGAGCCCCTCCTCCGTACTGGCTGCACCTTGCAGCAGTCCCGTCCGGGGCGCCGCCGTCTGCATGAAGCCGAGCAGCTGGCGGCGCGATCCCATCTGCATGCGTTCCACATGGATGTCCACGAGCGTCCCGCCATGCGCTCCGCCCTCCAGCGCCGCGACGAAACCGCTGTTGCCGGTCTTCTCCGCCTCGACGAGCGCCGCCCGGATCTTCTCCTTGTCCTGCGCGGCGAAGCGCTGGGCGAGCGCACCGCCGGTGCGGGTGCGTGCCCCGCTCACGGGGTGTTGCCAGAAGCCGGTGACGCCCGCGGTATCGCAGACGAACACGAGCTTCGCCACCGCCAGTGGCGGCGCGACGTGCCGGCTTTGGGTCTTCTTCTTGCGCAAGGGTCCGCACCTTCCGTAGCCCCACTCCGACAAGGGGCGCCTTTGGGGATGCCGTCCGAATTATGGGTTTTAAAACCCACGCAGGAGTATAGACAGTTGCACGCCACGCACAATAGCCGTGCGCAAAAATGCAGCGCCCGCCTTAGGAGGCGGGCGCTGGATAAAAACTCACCAACCCGGCGGCGATCAAGGTTGCGGTGTTGCACCCTTGCCGCTGGCGAAATCCAACACCGTGCTTTGGATATCGCTCTGCAGATACTGGCTCACCTGATCCATGAGCCGCTGCTGGGCGAGGTTCGGATCGGAGCCCGAGACCTTGATGTCCCAGCGCCGTACGCCGTGCGCACGGCTGTCGGTGCCGCTCAGGCTCACCTGCAGGGTGCCCGTGATCCAGTACCAGCCGCCCTGGGGGACGAGCTGCGTGTAGTCCAGGCTCGCGGTCAGGGTGTAAGGCGCCGCATCCATCACCGTGAACCCGGCATCCGCGAGCGAACCGGCCAGCACCTTCTTCACGGCATCCGCATCCCGGCCGTCCGCGGCCGCCGAGATCTGCAACTGCTTGAGCAGCGCCGCGCGGTCCGCCTGGAGCTTGCTGAGGGGCCAGGGCGGCGCGATGCCCTGCCCCGTCACGTCCACCACCTGGAGTTCTTTCTGCAGGCCCGCGCGGGTCTGCTGGGCATCCACGGCCTGCCCGGCCGCCGCGATCTTGTCGAAGAGATCGGTGCTCGCCTGGGCGTTGTTGAGATAGGCACGGGTCCCTGCGTCGAGGTCCGTGACCTGCTGGCGCAGGGAAGTGTCCGCCTTCGCCCGGGAGAGGGTCGCCAATGCGTAATAGATGTGCGTCTGCGGATCCTGCCAGGTATCGGAGATCTCCACGCCCTGCAGTATCGCGTCGGTGCGGGTGCTGATGTTGCGGCTCACGTCCAGGGTGTTCTTCATCACCGGTGCCGGTCCCGCGTTGCTCTGGGAATAGGACGAGACGTCGGAGGACTGCTCGCTCACGTTCACCGAGAACACCTTGGCGAGGTCCGTGCGCGCGCGGTCCTTGGCCACGGCCATGTCGTCCGCTTCGCCCCGGCCGGTGAGATAGGAGGTGGCCGGATAGGTGCCGCTGTTGCCCGTCACCCAGTCGGGTCTCGGGTTCATGGGCTTGCTGGCGGCGCAGGCCGCCAGCAAGAGCGGCAGCGCCAATGACAGGATGCGTGTCGGTGTGTTCACGTGCATACCCTCTCTAGTGGAATGAAGCCCATTCCAGCGAGGCGAAAGTGATCTGCCCCGGCCGGATAGTGATGCCCTTCAGGAAGCGCTGCGCACCCGGCTGCCCATAGGCGCCCTGTAGCTGCACTGCCGCGTCATAGGTGCCGGGAGCGAGTCTCAGGCGTGCGATCTGGATGTTGTCAGGCAGTGTCTCCCAGAGGCGCACGTCCGCCTGGTCCGCCGCCGAGCTTATCAGGCTCGTGAGGCTGCCGAGTCCCGGGCTGTTCCGGTCCATCTTCTCGGCGACGATCTCCCGCGCCACGTTGCGCGAGAACTCGGCCGCGAGCAGGCCGGGCCGGTCGGCGGCGAGCTGCTGGGCGGCATCCGCCGCCACGTTAGCCACCTGCTCTGTGCGCACCATGCTGCCCGCGACCGTGATCACGGCATCGGACACCGCCGGCTGGCGCCGCGTCAGCACCGGCAGCGACACACTGTAGTAATGCCCGTTCACCGGGTTGGGCAGGATCTGGCTCACCGCGGTCTTCTTGGGGGCGAGGCCGTCGTTGAAGATGAACAGCAATTGGCCTTGGGGGTCCGGTGTCGTCACCGGCGGCCAATCCGTGAGCCCGAAGGCGGCCTTGTATTTGTCGCGTTCGTCGTTGAGCCCGAGGTAATCCGCGAAGCGGCACAGGCTGAGCTTGAGATCGGCCGGTATCGCCGCGTCGGCGTAGCCCGAAGCCTTGTAGGCCTGGTAAGCCTTGCGATAGGAGATCATCGCGTCGCTGTACTCCCCCAGGTCCTCGTACACGAGCCCGGTGAAGTAACGCGGGAAGGCGTCCCCGCCGTCAGGTGCGGCATCGCTGCCGGGATAGAGCCGTTTCAGGAGATCGTCGATCTGCAGGGCCTCCACCCGGGCGCCGTCCGGCTGTCCCATCTCCAGGTAGTTCATCCCCTGGAAGACGTGCGCCAACAGGCGTTCGTACAGCGGCGCCTCGTAGGCCCGCAGGTTCTCCGAGAAAGTCAGCGCCGCCGCCGTCTCCGTCACGCTGGTCGCCTCCAGATAGGTCATGAGCGGCTTCGCCTGCTCGAAGGCCTGCACGCTGCCCGGGTAGTCGCCGGCCATGCGCAGCACCATCGCCTTGTTCAGCAGATACAGCACCTGGTCCTTGCCGCCGGAGATCTTCTCCAGCGACTTCAGCGCGGCCTGGGGCTGCTGCGCCGCCAGGTCCTGGTCCACCTGCTGCATCGCATCCATGTAGGTGATCGCGCAGCCGGTGAGCGCCGCTAACGCCGTGGCCAGGCACAAGCCGCGTCCATGCCGCCGGCACGCCGCCGCGCCGCGGCGGACAGCCCGGTGCAGACCCCTCACCTACCTATGTCCCGTCAGGGGCGCACGCTGCCGTTCGTGACCACCTTCTTGATCTTCTGCTGGCCCACCCAGGCGATCACGTTGTTGTGCATGTTCACGAGCCTCAGGTCCACCTGGTAGTACTTCGCCGCGGTCTTTCCGGCCGCGTCGATGATGGTGTTGATGGTGCCCTGCATCATGTAGTCGGCGCCGATCTCCTGGCCCATGGCGCTGCGGGTCGCGCTGGTGGCGTTCAGGTCCTGGTCCTGGCGTTCCGCGCGGACGTCACCGCGTTGGTCGGAAGAGGCCACGAACTGCACCTTGCCCGAGTTGATCAGCTCGCGCTGGATGTCGTCGATGAAGGTCGAGGTGCTGATGTGCTCGGAGCTGAGGTTGCGGATCTCGCCCACGATCACCGTCGGCTGCTTGCCGCCGTTGCCGCCTTCGTACTGCCCGAGCCAGGGGTCCCCCAGCATCTGGCCGATCATCGTCTGCGCCGTCATGTTCGCATCCGTGTCGTTCCAAAAGCCGCTGATGTCCGTCACCTGGTCGGCGGAGACGCGCTGCACCTCAGGCATGCTGGAGCAGGCGACGAGCGTCGCGGCGCCGGCCGCGGCGAGGATGAGTTTCAGGTTCTGCATTTATGGTCTCCCTGGGTCATGCCGTCGAACAGGTTGTCGGCGTGGCTGTTGAAGTAATCGCGGAAACCCTCGTTCATGTCCTTGGAATTGGCCACCATGTCCTTGACCTGCTTCATGTCGAGCTCCGCCAGGCTCCATACCGAGCCGGTCTTGGGGTCGGCCCAGCGCGCGATGATACGGGCGCCGCTCACGTTCTGATCGGTGATGTTCTGGATCTGGCGCGAGACAGACTCTTGGGTCTGCTGGTCCTGGCCGGAGCCGGCCGCGGCCGAGTAGTCCTGCGAGACCACGTGCATGAAGGAAGACAGCACGCGGGCCACTTCGGCGCGGGCCCGGTCATCCGCGGTGGACTGCTGCAGCGACTGGTCGTTCATGCCGGGTGCGGACCCGATGCCGTGTATCAGCTTCCCGTTCTGGTCGTCCAGGGCCTGGCTGCCCTTGTTGACCCAGTCCGGAGCACCCTTGATGCCGAGGTTGCTCTCGACCGTGGTGCGGCTGGAACAGGCCGTCAGCGAGCCGAACGCGAGCAACACAGCTCCAAGATAGGCGACATATTTCGCGGATTTCATGTGAATCTCCATTCCCTCAAGGGTAAAGACCGGGTCCGATGCACATATGCTACGTCAGTGCCGTCTACAAGGCACATTACAAACGTCACGCCCAGGCGTGAAGCGGGTTCTCAAGGCGCAAGATACAGCCACCCCTGGCCGGCTTGGTGTCGAAGTGTAAAACGCTTTCGGCCGGCACCGGTGCACATGCCCCTGTCGCCGCGTGTCGCGGGGGGTTATCCTGTCTGCATGGACAAGATGCGCGGTTTCCTGCTGGTTACCATCGCCGCCCTCGCGGGTTGCTCGCTTTTTTCCGTGGATGACCACGCCAATGCGCTCAAGATCGCCGTGCAGGACGATCAGACCTGCGCGGCGAGCGGGGCCAAATACCCCGATCCGCGCTACGTCGACTGCCGCATGCAGTTGCAGGACGACCGGCTCCATCAGGCTTGGCTCAACATGCAGCTCATGCGCCAGAGCGCCGCCAGTCAGCCTAATCAGGTCCCGCCGCCCTACACGGGCCATGAGCTCTACCACCCGCTGAACCCGCAGTACTTCAGCTGCCAAGCCGCCACCGAAGACAAACGCGACTACATCCTGTGCGCTGAAGATGAAAAAGCCGAAAACGCCGGCAAGGGCTGACCCCGCCGAGACCCTCTACAGCCGTATCTACGCCGCTGTCCGCAAGATCCCCAAGGGCCGTGTCACGAGCTACGGTGAGGTCGCCCGCCTCGTACGGGCCCCCACCCCGCGGGTGGTCGGCTATGCCATGGCCGCCTTGAGACCCGGCACCAGCGTCCCCTGGCAGCGGGTCGTGAACCACAAAGGCGAGATCAGCCTTCGCAAGGGTGGGGATGGCGAGATACGCCAGCGGCGCCTTCTGGAAGCCGAAGGCGTCCGCTTCGATCTCAAGGGACGCATCAACCTCAAGGTCTACGGCTGGCCCAAGGCCAAATAAGCTACTTTCGAGTGTTTCGCTGCTCTTGAATATTGCTATTGTGTACTTTATACTACTATCAAATGCACAGTATTGGGTAGTACACAGTGGCCCAGGACCAAGACGAGAACCAGCAGGCCCAGCAGCGTAAGTTCCAGAAGGAGCTCAACGCCGGCATCGTCTCCTTGGTCCTCCTCTCCATCCTCGCCGCTGCCCGTGAGCCCCTCTATGGCTACCAGATAGCCAAGCAGCTGGAACGGGATGGGGACAGCAACGCCATCATGAAGCAGGGCACCCTCTACCCCGTGCTCCGTGCCCTCTGCGCCGGCGGTTTCCTCGACAGCAAGGTCGAGCCTTCCGTCTCCGGCCCCCCGCGCCGCTATTACCACATCACCGAGGCGGGCCGCGAAGTGCTCGCCCAGTGGAAGACCGCCTGGGTCAGCACCCGGGATTTCGTTGATTCAATCCTCAGGGGATCGCCGTCATGACCAAACCCGTGCCTCGCAGCGTCCAGGAATACCTGGACCAGCTCCGCGCCGAACTCGCCGGAGCGGACCCCGCCCTCATCCAGGACGCGCTCTACGACGCGGAGGAATACCTGCGCGGCGAGCTCCACGAGCACCCGGAGAAGACCGAGGAGCAGGTGCTCGCCGCCATCGCCACCACCTACGGCGCCCCCGAGGAAGTGGCGGAGGCCTATCGCGCCACCGAAGTGAAGGTGCAGCAGGCCCTGCGCACCCCGCGTCCCAAGAAGAGCGAATCCCTGCTGGGCAAGTTCTTCGGCGTGTTCAAGGATCCGCGCGCCTACACCGCCCTCTTCTATATGTTGCTGTCCCTCGCCACCGGCATCTTCTACTTCGTCTGGACCGTGACCGGCATGGCCCTCTCCATCGGCTTCATGGTCCTCATCGTCGGCATCCCCTTCCTGCTGCTCTACCTCGGCAGCATCCGGCTCCTGTCCCTGGTGGAAGGCCGCCTGGTGGAAGTGCTGCTCGGCGTGCGCATGCCGCGCCGGCCGGTGCATCCGGGGGATGTCGACTCCCGGACGCTCAAGCAGCGCATCAAGGAGATGTTCACCGATCCCCGCACCTGGAGCACCATCTTGTACGTGTTCCTGAAGCTGCCCCTCGGTGTCATCTATTTTTCCATCGCTGTGGCCTTGCTGAGCGCCTCTCTCGGCATGATCAGCGCCCCCATCCAGGACCTGTTCCCTCATATGGGCCTGCTGTGGATCCAGTATGACGATCAGCCGGCCTACGTCATGCCCTGGATACTCACCCCTCTCGTCAGCGCGCTGGGTGTGGTTTTGCTCACTTGCCTCATGCACATCGCCCGCGGCGTGGCATATTTCCACGGCCACTTGGCCAAGAGCCTCTTGGTCAAAGCTTGATGGATGTGAGCGCGAGGTAGGGGCTGAAGGAGATTGACCGGCCGGACTAGATCTTGCGGACGAGCTTATCCACCTTCGGACGGTCCTGTAGCCAGGTGAGCATGACCGTGAGGGTGCCGATGCGGCGCTTGTCATGCATCGTGTTCACCTCCTCGTCCGTATGGGCGGAGTCGATGGGGATCACCGTGTGCACGGATTCCTTGTTGCGCAGCAGGTATTCCACCTCGGAGTACTCCTCGCCCCCACTATTGCCTGGGAACTTCACTTCGTACTCACCCGAGAGGGTGTCCCCGTGGGCGTCCGGCGGCGGGTGTAGCTTGTTGTAGCGGAAGAAAGGTGAAGACAGCACCACGGAACGCCCCGTGTAATTGCGGAACTCCAGGTGCAGATAGGAAGGGTAGGTATGCCGCTTGTTACGCACGAAGCGGATGTTGAAGTTGAGGTTGCGGACGCGCCGGCGGGGGAAGTAGAAGAACTTTAAGCCCAGGACGAAGGTGATCGCCAGGATCACGAACTGCGCGATGCTCCACACCCCGTAGTCGTTGGCCATATGCAGGATGGCCAGGAACTGCTTGAGCTTGTCCAGCAAGGCCGAGTAATCCACGCCCTACCCCTTATCTTATGGTCCCGCCACTTCGCGTCGCGGGAACCATAAACTACCTCATTTTCAGCCGGCTCGGGCGTTAAATCCGTCACTGATTCGAAAGGGTTTCCTTGAGCAGGCGATTCAGATGCGGCAGCAGTTCCGGGTTATCCCTGAACACCGCGGTCAGTCCCCAGGCCAGCGTCGTCACCACCCGTTCCTCCCGGGCCCGGGGCGGTATCCCGCCATGCTCCCAGATGCCATGCAAGGTCTCGTGGATCATCCCGTATACGGCTTCCTGCCCCTCGAGGTCTTCGGCGAGCTCGATGCGCCGGTCGTCGAACAGGATCTGGCCGTAGAGGCTCGGCAGCGCCTTGTATTCCACCCGGTATTGGGCCCGCCCGATCTTGAGCCGCTTCAGCAGGTTCAAGGTTGCCCCCGTATCCAGGCTTGGCACTCCTTGAGCTCCGTCACCGCTGTCCCATAAGCATCCCCGTCCATCGCGTGGAGCCTGAGTAGCATCCGGGCCTTATCCGCCGGCCCCAGCGCCTCGAACCCCGCCGGCAGGAGCTGCAACGGCGTCGCCACCGGTTGCAGGCAGGTCACCGGCTTCGCCGGGTGGCGGGAGGGCGCGGCTGCCGGCATCGTAGAGCAGCCTGAAAGCAGGATCAGCGAAAGGGTCGTGACAGGTAGGTAAAGACGGCGTCTTGGGCTCATGGTTCTCTCCGGAGCTAGGGGGCTGGAACGGGGTGCGGGCGATGCGCTCCTGCAGCGCGCGGCTATCCGCCTGAAGGGCTTGCACATGGGTCGCTGCCGCCAGGGTCCTGGATTCCGTCGCCGCATCCGCTTTGCCGATCCTGGCGTTGGCTTCAGCTACTGCCTTCGATGCCGCCGCCGCATCGAACCCGGCCTGCACATGCATCCCATAGAAGAATGCGGCCGCGAGCAGCAGTGCACCTGCCAGCACGGCATAGGTTTTGAACATGGGAACCTCGGAAGGATTAAAAGGATTAAGAAGAAGTGGGCCGTGAACGTCCGCGCAGGCCCATGAGCACCCCTACTCCCGTCGAGAGCGCGCCCACACCGGCACCGAACTCCGCCAGGTTGAAGGGTTGGTGCAACGCCAGCACCGCATAGAGCTCGAGCCCGAAACCTTCCAGTATCGCGATGGCCGCCACCAGGATCGCCTCATCCAGGGTCCCATCTTCCTGCAGGAACATCCCCTTGAGCGGTTTCAGGTTCACATGAGTCCTTTCACCGAGCCCGAGCGCAGGATCTGGCTCAAGCGGCCATAGCGTCTCGGTAATTGCTTTGCCACCGCCGTGTGGAACTCCAAGTCATCCGCCGCCCCGCCCCAATCCCCGGCGGCGCAGAGCCCATAGAAAGTCGTGAAAGCCTGGGCTTTGGCCGCGCCCAAGTTGAACCCCATGTCATTGAGAGCCGCTTGTCGTGCTTCATCCGCAGTCGGCCACCAGGGCCGCCGCCAGAGCCAACCGCAGTTGCTCGAGAGGTCGTACCCATATTGGGCGTCCACCGTCGCCGGCAGCCATTCATCATCCAGGGGCAGACCGGCCTGCACCTGTATCACCTTGGCCGCTTCGCAAGGCGGGCTCGCATCCAGATTGTGCCCGATGCCGATGGTCCAGAAACCCCTCGAGCCCTGGTACTTGCGGGAGCGGTTCCCCTCGTCCGACTCGATGAGGGCGCGGGTGAGATCCATCAGTGCCGACCCCGGAAAACCGCGCCGGTAAAAGCCGCTCCCAGGGTCAGCAGACCGGCCCAGATCAGCGCCAACACCTTCACGGCACCTCGCTCCCGGTTATGTGCTGCCAGCAGCGTCTTCACATCTCCCCGGATTTCATCAATCACAGGTGCAAGCGCATCAAGTCTCGCTTCGACAGAGGCAAGACGTTCGTATTGGGTGGGCATCCAGACTCCCGAAAATCGTTAATATCAGCGGGATTGAAGTACAATTTAAAGCTAACAATTCGGAAGCAAAAGATAACAAGATGGGAATAAGTTCGACTCGCTATCTCGACAAATTGGCATCATTGCGCTTCTTCGCGGCATTCCTGGTCGTGATCTATCATCTCGGCAGCGAGATCGGAAACCAGCAGAGAACGCTCGCTGCCATTCTCACTCCGATCGCAGACTACGGCTTCGTAGGCGTCTCCATATTTTTCGTGCTATCTGGCTTCGTGATCTCCCATGCGAATGATCGCTGGAAAGGCTGGGACATCTACCTGGCCGGCCGTGTAACGCGCATCTACCCACCGCATCTTATTGTGACGTTCGCGCTGATGATGCCGGATGTTATCTTGCTGATAACCCAGGGAGGAGCCGACGGGTGGCTTAAACTGCTCTCGAACTTCTCACTGACGCAGGCATGGAGTTCAAACCCCGGTTATTTCCGCTCACTTAACCTGGTCACCTGGAGCCTGTCGGTGGAGATGAGCTTTTATGTGGCTTTCATAGCCCTGCGCCGCCTGGGGGACCGCTGGCTCCTCGCACTGACGGCCATCGCCTATCTTGTTCTCCTGGTCATCACGCTTTATTTGCGCCATATTCATCATGATAGATGGACGTTTTATGTTTACTGGCAACTGTACATAAATCCGGTTGCAAGGCTGCCTGAATTTCTCGTTGGCATGTCCATCTATCGACTTTATCGTGTCGGGAAATTGCCACACCTCTGGGTGCCGCGCTTCAACTTTCTGCTGACCCTTGCGGCCCTGATGGCGGCGCTCTACCTGGCAGGTACTTACGGCGGCATGGGCGGGACCTTCGCTGAGTTACTTGATTACTCAGTCGTGCCGCTGCCTTTCATCGTTCTCATGATGATAGCTCTCCTCGACGAGCGCTCGAATGTGTGGATGCATAACCGTAACTTGGTACTTCTGGGTGAATCGTCGTTTGCGCTCTATTTGCTGCATCGGCTGCTCATCGGATACTTGAACGAGCCGTTGCACAATGCAGGACTGGGCTCGAACTGGTTGATGCTGTTGGCGCTCATGATCTTCATTGCTGTTCCTGTCGCAACCTCGGTGCTTTTCTATCGATTCATTGAGTTACCGCTTACCAGAGCACTTCGATATCACCTAGTTCCGCGCAATGTTTAAAGGCGTGCATCTGCCGTCCAGTGCATGCGGAGCAAATCACCTGCAGCAATGGCCGTACCAGTCGCCGGCTCAAACATGGTAGTAGCCAATACGCCTACGGATACAGCGACATCAGCACCTGTTGTTGCATCTCTCAACTTGCCCATCGAGCCCGTCGCTTCAGAATAGAGCATCACAATAGGAGTAACTCCCTTCTCTACCTCAAAGTAGACGTCCATCTCGTTGATGCCATTGCCGCCACTGTAACCGACAGGTACATGAGTGGTCTTCTGCCCTGGGAAAGAGGTCGTACCCGTCAAAACACCATAGGGCCACGAGCGCTCATACCAGCGTTTCACCCCCTGAAGTTCATCTATAAACCTCGGCGCCACGCAAACCTGTGCCAAGGTGTTAATACATACCTGCCAATCCGTCGCGTAGAAATCCTTCGTCGTTACCGCCCCGCAATCCATCTCCAGGACGATCTCGATGCCGCTGCTGCAATCCCCCATGGCAGCGACGGCTGTCACCGCCGTCGTCGTGTTCGTGGGCAGGCTCACCGTAAAGCCCGTCGTGACGTTGGTTACGCTTGCGAAGTTGTCCTGCGCCGTCGCCTTGTTGATGGTCAGGAAAGCGTTGATGTTGCCGCCCGTGTCTTGGAAGCCCAGCACGCTGAAGAGCACGTTCCGGTTCTTGAGCGCGATGGCATCCCGGCTCTCGATCCAGCGGCGGAAGAAGACCTTGCCCGTCCCCGTGATGGTGCAGCCGGCGAGTTTGCAGGAATAAGCCGTCGCCGCGCCGGCGACCGTATAGGCCGTGTCCTGGGTGATGCTCCCGGCACTCACTGCCGTACCCGAAGCCCAGCATTGAACGAGGTCTACGGCCCCATAGGCCCGCGAGGTTCCCAGGGCCGGCGACGCGCTCGTGCCGGTCTGCGCCACCCGGCAACAGGGGTCCACCATGAAATTCTTGCCCGGCGGCGCCGGGTTCAAGAGGTTCCACTGCGTCCCGTCATACTTGAGGAAGGCCGGCACCCCGGCTTGCAGTTCACCTCCTGCGAGCGGCAGCCCGTTCCCATAGATGTTCGTCGTCGCGAGTCCGTCCGGCGCGAAGGTGGCCGGACCCGTGCTGTCCGTAGCGGGGTTGAGGATCTGCAGTAGACCCGGCACCAACGCGCCGAAAGGCCGCCCGTTCGCCGCCGTCAGCGCATTCGCGCTGCCACCCGCCGTGGGCAGGCTCACCGCATAGGAAGCGAGATCCGCCATGATGTCCCAGCCCGCCGTCTTCACCTGCGAGGGGCGCATCCCCGTCTTGAAGTAGTTGGCGAGATCGTTGTTGCTGGGTGTCGTGCTGTACTGGTCTATGGACATCTGCTATCCCCAAAAACGAAGACCCCGCCGGTTGGCGGGGTCGGTAGAGCCTGTATCCAAGTACGCCCGTCAGGAGGGAACCTTGTCGAAACCCTCATACCACAAGGTCATGTTGTCATGATCCCCGTAATGGAAGCCGGCTCCGTCTTTGGCATACCACGCCTTCCACTTTTCGATGATGGCTTGCTGCACGTCGACAGGAGCGACGAAGAGCGAATCGCGCGATTCCCATACGCCGAACATGTTCACTTGATCACCACTGCCAAACAGCAGCCAATATTCGCGGTTCTTGTCCAGTTTCAGCTGCTTCAGTGTCGCGGCGGACCCGGCCTTGAACTCGAACCCGGTGATGTAATAGAGGCTGCGCAGCGCCCAGATCACATGCAGGCTGTCCTGGTTCTTGTTCCTGTCTTGATTCGGCACATGCGCGATGGAGACAGTATGCAGTTGCTTCACCAGCAGCCCCGCCGCATCGGCACCGTGCTCAGCGAAGCACTGTAGGATGGGTCTCTGGTCGAAATTGTCGTTCTTCCAGTAACCCAGCTCCTTCACCTTGGCCGCCATCTCCTCGTTCGTGCAGGCCTCTGCTCTTGCGGGCAGGCTCAGCGTCGCGACGCATAGTGCGAGATAGGCGATTGCGATTCCCTGTTTCATCTCAGTTGTCCGCTTTGTAGAAGTCGATATAGGTATTGCTGCCCTTGGGCACGTCGCCCCCGCCGGTGTTCATGAACGGCCCGAAACTCCTGACCAGTTCCGTATTCCCCCAGCTTGAGGGGGGTGTCTGGAGCCCGTCACCGCCTTCCTGTCGGATGAGGAAATGGTTGGTCCCGGACGGCGGCTTCAGCTGTTGCGCCGCCTGCGCCGCATCCACGGAGTTGCCCCACACCATCCTCTCCACCCCGTTACTGAGATCAGGAACGCTTTCACGCACCTTGGGGTTGACCAATCTTACTCCCGCCATCCAAGCCCGAGCGGTCTTGAGTTGCTGCGCCGAATCCGGGTTCCAGTTTTCGGCGCGATAGACCCCCTTGTCATCAGCCTGTGCCGTGAGCTGCGGATAGATACCGGCGGTTTCCCCATAGATCGTCCGCTGCTGGTGTATCAGGTTGGGGTCGGGCGGTATCTGCGCAGCAGGCCCGGATGGATGAGCGGAGACCGGCGGCAGATTGCCCTCCGTGACCATGCCCGGAGCCGGCGTCACCGGTGGAAGGCCTTGCAATAGAGCACCCGCCAAGCCCGGCGGTGCCGGATTGGGCGGCCGACCCAGCAGGTCCGCGGCCAGGCCTTGGGTGAAGACTCCGCTTCCATTGGGATAAGCCATGTCCGTTTCCTTCTCGTTCAGATGGATCAGTAGTCGGGCTCGTCTATCGGCATCGTCGTCGCATCCCAGTTGCCGGCCGGCTGCAGCGTGTTCAGCGTCGGCAGACTGCTGCTGGAATAGAGCGGCATCTGGTTGTACTGGTTGTAGAGGTTCATGCCCATCGAAGCGGCATTCATCGCGTTACCCAGCGGATTGCTGAAATAGGGGTTCGTCGTCTGCATGCCGGGCTGCACGCCGCCCAGGAAGCTCTCGTATTGCTGCAGCTGTTGTACCGGCAGCATCTGGTAGTAGTTGTACTTCTGCTGGTTCGCATCGATGTTCTGCTGCGCCAGGTCCTGCACCTGCTTGCCCACCCCTTCTGCGGCCGTGAGCCCGTTCATGCGCGTGTCATAGAGGTTTTGCGCCTGGTTCCCGGCCGCGAGCGCGTCCTGCATGTCCTGCTGATAGGCGTTGCCGTAGAGCCCCGTCGCCAGGTTGTCGAGCTGCTGCCCCCGCAGCGCCTGCGAGGCATCCACGTTCCGGCCCGTCCCGCCGAACTCCGAGGCGAGCTGCCCCTGTGTCGCACCCGCTGCCTGCTTGAAAGTGGCATCG
The DNA here is from genome assembly GCA_035691665.1 of Gammaproteobacteria bacterium. GTDB lineage: Bacteria > Pseudomonadota > Gammaproteobacteria > Natronospirales > REEB76 > DASUBN01. The sequence continues at coordinate 46,963 of DASSIS010000007.1, forward strand.
AGATAGGGGTTCGATCCGCCCGCGTCATTGAGCAGGGTGGTGTCGAAGCCCTGTGCTGCGTCGAGCGCCGGCGTGCCGTTCATCCCCAGCGTCGAGATCGCCCCCATGGCCTGCTGCTGCGGCTGCGAGAAACCCGCCACCAGGGGGCCGGAATAATACTGGGGCTGGTAGCTCAAGAGCTTGTTCGCCTGCCCCAGCGCCGTCGAGATGTAGGGCAGCATGTAAGACGCTGGCATCTGCGTCGTCGTGGTGCTGCCCGAGGGAGAAGACCCGCCTAGGCTCATGGCTGCACCCTTCCCCGCGGCAACGCCACCGGCATCGGCCTGGGCCGGATGATCGGTGGACTTGGCGCATAGGTGTAAGGATTGTAGGCCGGCACCGCCGCGAGCTGCGCCAACGTGTTGACCTGGCCGTTATAGCTGCCGCCCGTCGGCGCCTGGGCCAGGCCGTTGGCCATCGCGTTGTAGGGCCCGCCACCCTGTGCCAGGGGTGTATAGGTGAATGCCGGATTGGGCAGCATGGGGTTCACCCGTCCCGCCGCTGCTGGCAGCCCCGTCGGCGTGGCCGTCCCACCCCAGCGCTGTGTCTCAAGCGGGTTCACCCCGTTGTTGGGGATGTTGCCGTTGATGAGGCCGGAACCGAAGGGGTTCGTCATGTTGGCGCCGACGTTGGAACCGCTGTGGCCCAACAGGTTCAGCGGATCGGACATGTTCGCGAGCCCGGCGCCGTAGTGGATGCCGGAGAGGCTGTTCAAGTCCGAATATTGTCCGCCGCTCGAGGCCGCACTCGTGATCGCGCTGCCCATGCTCATAGTTTTCTCCTCATGATGGTCGCCATCTCCTCGTAATCGGGATACACCCGCCCCCAGCCCCGCCGCCCCTGCAACCGCATCTCGTCGCAGCCGAGGGCCTTCGCCCAGGCTTCGATGGCGCCGAGGTCCGCCTTATGCGACTGCAAGTCTTCACCACCGCAGAGCACCAGCATGCAAAGCCGTACACCGGGGTAGGTCTGGATCTGTGTCACCACCGCGAGCGCCCAGGGCACCACCCAAAGCTGCATCCGCTCGGCGAGGAGCTGCTGCTGTATATCTGCCAGCCCCCACTCCCTCTGCCGTGCGAGGGCCTTCTCCAGGCAGCCGCTGACTCGCGGCCACAGGGCGGCCACGTCCCAATGAGGTACCTGGAAGATCATCGGACGATCAGGTAGTCGAAGTTCAGGTCCGGCTGTGCCACCGCCGCATGCGTGAGCGTGATGCTCCCGCCGTTCGCGGGTACCGAAACCGGGTCCGCCCAGAGTCCTGTCACCGTGGCCGCATGGGCCGTGGTCGGGAAGAGGAAGACCTTGCAGCCACGGGTGATGTGGTTGTCCGAGAGGGTGGTCACGGTCCCGTTGTCGGTCAGCGTCACACTTCCCAGGCTGTTGAGCGAGCCGACCAAAAGGCGATTGATGAGCGTCGCCATCTTCGCCGTCGGGTCATAGGGCGGGGTCGTCCTGAGCGGTGGCAATTTACTCATGCCTCGCCTGCCGCCGTCCCATACAGGTCTATGCCTGTAGCGACCCCGAACCCGCCGTTGGCGCCGCCCGGGATGATCACCCGCGCTCGCACATAGCGGCCTGTGGCCCTGAGGTCGCAGCGACCCGTCCGTGGGTTCTGGGCCGCGGCGGCGCTCACCGTATAGGTTTCGTTCTCCAGGTTCCGGGTCAGGAGCTGCACCGTCGGTGCCAGGACATAATTCCCCGCCGTCACCACCGGCCGCATGCCATCTATATAAGTGAGCCCGCCGGGGTTGGGCGAGCCTTCCGTGCTGTCGATCACCGCCGGGTCCAGGGGATTGCCCGTCAGCGTCCCGAAGGTGTTGCCCCCGTCGAAGGCTTGGAGCTGCAAGTCCCCACCCTGCCAATAGGGGTTGTCCAGGGACGGCGTGATGAGATCCAGGTCCGTGTTCACGTTATCGAGTGTGTCCAGGGTGTAACCGAAGCTCCGGGATCCGAACACCCGGCTCACCGACTGGGAAGCCGGCGCGAACCGGTTCTCCGCGTAGTTGTAGGCGACCTGCCGGTCCGGGATGCCCGTGCTGTTACCCGCGCTGCAATAGCACCAATAGATGAGCTTGTTGATGGGATCGAGTGCGCCCACCACCCGGTCCGCGTAGGTGAGCGACACGTCGTTCAGGAAGGTCGTGTCGCACTTCCCATGGCCGATCTGCTGCACCTGGAAGCCATCCGTCATGCAGAAGCCGTCCGCCGCGATGAAATAGCTGAGGTTCCCGAGCTGCACCGGCGCGTTGGGGAAGAAGGCCCCGCGCTGCTTCTCGTAGGTGCTGAAGTCGAAGATCGCGTCGCCTCCTATATAGGTGGCCCGGGTGATGCCCCGCTGCTGGAAGATGAGCCCGTACTCGTAGCCGTTGGCGATCTCCGTCACCGGCCCGTATACCGCGTCCAGGAACTGCTGCCCCGCCTGGTTCTCCTGGTCCGTCAGCGTCGAGAAGCCCCAATAGGTCGGGTTCCCGATGCCGCACCACTGCACCCGGTTCGGCACGTTGCCGTTGATGCCGTCTTCCGTGGCGCCGAGCATCACGAACTGGTTGAGGGTGCCGATGCATCCCGCTTTCGGCGGCGCGCCGGCGAGTGCCGCGAAGCCCGCCCCGCCCACCGGCATGGACTGCACCGCATCCGCGAAGTCCGTGGCCAGCACCAGGTTCCCGAAGCTCGGGCTCGAGAACTCCGTGAATTTCCAGTACTGCCCGTCCGCCGCCGTGTAAGGGCTCCCGCCCCCGGCCGAGAGGTTCGCGAAAGCCGTGCCGGTGTACTCCAGGAGCTGCGTCCCCGTCCCGGCGTAGATGTGCACGTTCCCGTCCGCATCCGCCATGGAAGTCGCGCCCTGCACCCGCGCCGGCGCCGTCACCCCGAGAGAGGAGAACCCCAGCGCCGGTTGATAAGCCCCGTTCACCCACAGCACGTTCGAGGCATATGGCGAGCCTGGATTATTAATTTCTGGTAAATCAGGTAACCACTCGCCGAATTTCAGTGCTGCTAGAAGTTTCGCCATAGCTTTGTTTATTCCCTAAACCCTAAAAATTAGAGATTTTGATTCCCAGCGAGGCAAAAATGCCCGAGCAACCCGGAGCGTACTTTTGATGTACGTGAGGATTGCGAGGGCGTTTTTAACGCTGCTGGGGAGCAAAAGATCAATTTTTAGGGCCTGGGTTGCCGTGTTCAGGTGCATCCGGTAGCCATTCCCCGAACCTTAGTGTCGTTAAGAGTTTCGCCATGTCGCTATTGTTTGTGTCGGAAGCGATTCAGTCGCCGAGATGTCGCATTTCCCCAAGGCTCAGCTATGCTTCGCCGCGAGAGGGATATCCATGCCAAGGAGTGAGGGCGATGGGGGCTTTAGTCATATCCTGCGTGAGTCGTAACGACTCACCGCATATACATACCCGTATAGAAGGTATCGGCGGCCTCTGCCCCGACACCGGCAAGCGTTGGTACCTGCCGGCGGAGGAAGCCATCGCCGGCATCCTCAACAAGACCCATGCGTTCCAGGTCGTCATCGGCAGCCGCCATGCGGACGTCGTCGTCGAACGCCATCCTGAAGGTCGCCTCTACCTCAAGACCACCGTCGACGGCCCCCTGGAAAACAACCTGCTCCTGCGTCCCCAGTGCCCGATTTGAGCGCTTAGCCTTTCTCGTCATGACGTACAGGGACGTACTAATGCCGCGGGAGGCAGGATGCCGGGAGCGGCGCCCGCGTAAGCGGGTATCCAGTCTAAATATGAGGTTTCACCCAACCGACGCCCGTCTGATTGATGTTCTTCTCGTTCAGGTTCGCCAGAGCTTCCTTTTCCAGCTGCGTATATAAGGTGTACTGCTCCGGGTCGCGGATATAGCGCCCGTAGAGTTGCCGCGTCGCCCGGGTCCGGATCAACTCCTCCGCCGAGCCGAGCCAGGCATTCGTATCCGAATCGTTCACCAGGGGTTGGGGGCTAAGGATCGCCGTCCCCTTCACCTGCACCGGCAACCCGCCCTGGGGCGGTGGGAAGAGCCGGATCTGCCCGTTCCAGAAGGAATACTCCGTCGGATAGCCGGACCAGAAGCCGTTGCCCCAGTCGATCTGGTCCAGATACTGCTCCGTCCGCGCCGTCAGCCGGTAGGTGTAGTTCCCGATGGTCGAGAGCACGTCCAGTACCGCTGCGAAGTTCGTCGGCAAGATGTAATACCGCTGCCCCTGCACCGTCGTGAGTGGAGCCATCGAGGCCTCGTTGAACCAGAAGGCCTTGTTCCCGTAGAAGGTGATGGCGTTGTTGATCTCCCGCTTGATCTCGTCCGAGAGGTCCGAGCGCGCGAGCTCATCCGCGATGGCGGATTGCATATCTGAAAAAGCCATGCCTACTCCAAAAATTAACCCCAGGCTGTTACGACCCGGGGTTAATAGTTCTACCTATGAATGCCACTAGATATTAAATCTAACGGTGAATGCGCTCTCGCTGACGAGCATAGATAGCACGCGCTTTATCAACACGTTTGCGCAGCTGTGGTAAACGCGTCTTTATAAATTTATCAGGCCATTTAGCATGTTGCGGTATTGCGACAAGTAGGTCTATTGAATCATCATGCCATGCCCGCAAACCAGGGCGACCAATTGCAATTCGTGCCGTACGTTCAGCCATCTTCAGTGAAGCGCGTATCTCATTCCCATCAAGGTACTGACGGGCCTGCCGCTCTGCTACATCTACCGCCAATGCAACCCGACGCGCGCTCCTCTGACCAAAGGCTCGCCGATCTAGTTGCCCATATACGTTTTCTGTCTGTGATTGAACTACATGAAGCGGGTGCATCACACGAATCGTTTTGTTTCCGACCTCAACGTTGGCGGCCCACCTCTCCATTTCTTCTGCTCTTACCCCAAGCACTTGAGACATGAAGTCAATTTGGTAAGTTTCTCCATTGAGTTCTATAAGTACGTATGCCGAGTTCGCTGTGTGGTCGTCGATAGTAGCTATTTCCGTTCGACCACCCCACGCACGACCGGCTTCGCGCGCAAGTGACGCATCACCGAAGAAATCTATGTCTTCGCTGACAGCAGTAGATATCGCGGCAAGGCCAAAAGCAACGGCATGAACGTTTAAAGCCTGCCCGCCTATCAGGATCGCACCCCGCGTGCTGACTGAACGATCAAGTAGGTCAACAACCTCAGTCAGCCCAATAGGCATGTGCTATATCCGCTTAGCCGATTGATGGGACCCTTACCTTGACATTCCCTGGCACAAGAATAGCGTTGCGATTATGGGCCAACACTTCGGACGGTTCGTGTGAAACACCAATAGCAAGCTGGAGACCAAGCACGGCCAAGAGACTATTGAGCTTATGAAAGCTCAAGCCTTCTACTGCTTTATTCTTTTCCAGATCCACAAGCCTAGAGCGGCTAAGCCCAGCACGAGCAGCAACATCAGCTTGCCGCATCTTCAATGCCTGCCGACGTTCGCGCACGAGCTTGCCTACTTCATAAATTGAAGATGCATAAATTACCGATTCAGCAGAGAGATTCATGACTGGCTCCATTTTGTGGAGTGTGACCAGCTCAAAAAGACTGTGTTTAGAGTAATGTAATTAGTAGTAAATGTCCAATATATTAGACATTAAAAAAGCAACCCCCCTTGCCACTGTTAGGGGTTGATATATTACTACTGTAATTATTTACAGCCCCAGACTAAGAAGAGACATTCGAGGGGCCCCTGCTTCGAGGCCCCTCGAACAATTTCTCTATAGCTTCAAGCAAAGCTCGCATTATCCACTTGGCACTCCACCGCCAAGCGCATCGTCCCGTTCTGCCACGTCGCAGGGTTCGCGGTGGCCTTGAACTGGATCACTGTCCCGCCCGCGTTGCCCCCGCTCGCATTGGGCGGGTTCACGAAGCCCGTGCTGGCCGTCACGTTGTTCGGCAGCACCACCCCCGTCTTGAGCTGCGCCGCCGTCACCGTGATGTATCGTCCCGCGTTCCCCGCGTCCCCCACCGTGCCCGTCAGGGTCGGCGCGGCGTTCACGTCCAGGGGATCCACGTCCAGGGTCACGTTCAGCACCTTGTAGCCGTTCGGCACCGTGACGAGCTGCACCACATCCCCGTTGGCCAGGGCCGTGGAGAGCGCCACGCTGCCGAACACCAGGAAGCTCGCCCCCCGCTCGTTGATGGGGATGGAGCCGCTCGAGACCTGAGAACTCGTATAAGTAGCCATACTTCAAAACCTCTATGAATTGGTTGTTTTAAAAACGAGAGATTTTGTTCACTGGCTAGGCGCGGGCGTCCGAGGAGCCCGGAGCGTACTTTGGGTGTACGTGAGGACTCCGAGAGGCGCCCGCAACACCGCCAGGGGACAAAAGATCCGTTTTTAGTGGGCGGCAGCGTAAGTAGAGATGACTTGAGTCCCAAAATCATTGGAGTTAAAGACTAGTTTCTTAACCCCAAATATGGAGCCCGCTGACACGCCCAACATGTTCCCGTAATCGAAGAGCTCCTCGGACCAGGTGAACTGATCCTTGCTCTCCTCCCGCCCGAAGGCCAGCGCCCCCGCTTGGGCCCCGGCGAACACCGCCCGGTAGGTGTTGGCGAGGGGCGCGCCCGCGTTCACGCAGGGGCTCACGCGGTAAGCCTTATGCAGGATCACCCCGTTGTACTCCCCGAGCGAACCCGTGAAGATCGGGTTGTCCGAGACCTCGCCGCCCGTCATGGCCGCCTTCTCGATGTCCAGCCACTGCCCTGCGCTCGTGGAGGTGCGCAGGTCCGTCACCTGCGAGGGGTGGATGAAGCACACGTACTTGTCCTCCCCCTTGATGCGGATCGGCCGGATCAGGTAGGGGTTGTTGAGGTAGGCCCGTTCCACCGCCGTATCGATGAGCGAGAGCGTGAAGGTGTTGGTGTTGACCAGCGCCGCCTCGTTCGCCACACCCGTGGGCAGGATCGTGCGGGTCGGGGCCGTGGCCGCATTGTTCCCCGTGTAGCGGGTGTCGCCTTGCGCCGTGTTGCCGCAGAGCTGGTTGAAGAAGCAGAGGTCGAACCGGGCGGCCCACCAGTCCTGCAGGCCCATCCGGGCCTCCTCGCGCAGCTCGAAGGGCACCCGCTGCTGGGTCATGCGCCCACCCACGTTCACCGCATGCCGCAGCTGGTCGATCAGCAGCTTGTCCGCGTAGGTGGTGAGCGCCTCCTCCTGGCCCTCCAGCGTCCCGTCGCCCTGGATGCCGGCGCCCGCCAGCTGCGTGCGCAGCCCCACGTTCACCGTGTCGCCGGCGGATTTCTCCGCGTCGTCCAGCATGGTGATGACGTTGTTGCCGTCGTCCGAGATGAAGTTGCGGAACCAGGTCTGCTGGATCGCCTGCACCGCGAGTTTCTTCGCCCACAGCTTGACCGCAAGCGGATCGTTCACTGTAAAGTTTGTATTGGCCACGTATTGCTCCCGAAAGATTGCCAGTGGCTCGAATGGGTCTTTTGCCCTCTGGCGGCGTTGCAGGCTCCTTCGCAGTCCTCACGTACGACAAAAGTACGCTCCGGGTGCTCAGTCGCCCGCGCCTAGCCATAGGGACAAAATCCCCGATTCTTGGCCGTGCTGAGAATAAAGATGCGGTGGAGACCGCTACTGACTAACTGACGGGTAGTTACCGGATGGCCTTTGACGGAAGGCTGTACCGAAGTTCGTCACATGACGCCGTGACCGCGAAGACAAAGAAGCCGCTCCGGTTTCCCTCAGCGGCTTTATCTGCCGGACACGCGAATCCAGCATAGGCATATTTTTCAGAACATCACGCCGCCCGTCTAGCCCCTCCCCTGCGGTGATGGGTCATCAGACTTTAATCCGTCCCTTAGGTTGCAGGAGTTTCCGCTGGATGAAGCCGATTAACTCGCCGATACCGCTGAAAAATATACCGTTCGCGAAGGCAACTATTGAAACAAGCTCAATGTAGTCGGCCAACGCAGCAGGGTGCGAATCATAAGGCAACGCCATAAGACCGATGCTTGCCGGGCAAAGGAGAACAGCCCAGGCAGGTTCACTTTCCAAGCTGCCATGCGCCATCATCCAATAGACCGTACTCAAAGTGAGTGCGCCCAACACGAAGCCGATCGCGAAACAGATCAGCACTGGCTTGGGTATGTTACGTATCCCCATATCCTCGGCGCTCCCTGATGCCTGATTCCATTATTGCACAACAGGCTCACGCTGAATTCTGATGACTGTTATCGGGGATTCACAGATGATTGTTGCGTTGGATCATAGATGTTGTGCAAACCCTTGACGAAATCGGCCGGAAACAGTGCCGACAACGAATGCGGTGTTTGCAATCCGGCGGCATTGAGCGCCCTTGCGCCAAACGTCACGCAATCCTTGAAGGGCAGATTGTAGATACCTGGACCGCTCTGGTTCAGCATGAACTGCCGGGCTTGATTTGCCTGCTCCGACGTCACGGGGATATTCACCTGATCCACCGGCTTCCGGTCCGCGGAGACCATGTCCACCTCCCCTGGCACAGCGCTACCGATCATATTGATCGCATTGAACTTGTTCGCGAGCGTTCCGGGTTCATGCCCCACCAGCGGTAGTGCGCCGAAGCCTGGGGCCGGATCAAAACCATAGAAGGGTCCACTGTTCACTGAAATCCCGATATGCCCAAATGGGTTGCCATCCTCGCCGTCGAAGTAAGCGGCCGTCAGATGGTCACCGCTCGCGGAGTCCGGTGGCTTCTGGTCTGGCGCGACTGCGGGCATGGACGGTATGGATGGTGACGTCACCGACGGCAATGGTGTCTGCAACAAGGAAGTTGCAAGACCCGGGGGAAAGAACACCGGCGGTTTCCCTAACAGCTCTTGCCCTAATCCACCAAAATAGCTCTGATTACCCACGCCACCTGCCATGTAGAACCTCCAAAGAAAATGCCGCTTCGGTTTCCCGCAGCGGCTTTAGATGCTGGACACGCGAATCCAGCATAGCGATATTTTTCAGGACATCACGCCGCCCGACTAGCCCCTCCCCCTGAGTTCAGCCGCCTTAACTGCCGCATCTCTGTCTATAATGGTGCCCAACGCCGAAACCGGGATACTCGCGATGCATCTCAGCCGTCCTGCTCTGACCCTGGCTGCCCTGCTCGTCTCGGTCAGCGCCTATGCCGCGACACTGACCCCGAGCCAGGTGCTCTACAGCGCCAACCGATACAACGGCCAGTCCGTCAATGTCGAGGGCATCGTCACCAAGCTGCAGATCAAGACCACCACCACCGGCATCGCCTACCAGACCTTCCAGCTCTGCGATGCCAGCGCCTGCTTGAGCGTCAACGCCAAGTACAACAAGGATTACGCCGAAGGCGCCGACGTCAAGGTCACGGGTTATTTCTGGATGACCAAGATCGTGGGTTACAAGACCTACCACAACGAGCTCGACATCGACGACCAAAATTGATCTTTTGGTTCCCGTTCCCCGGAGATTCCAGCCATGAAGATTGGGTTCGCGCTCCCTCTCGCCTGCCTGCTTATCTCCACCGCCGCGACCGCTGCCACGCCGGACTCCACTCAGGACCTCGATACCTACGTGCAGAAAGTCATGGACCAATGGCAGGTCCCGGGCCTCGCCATCGCCGTGGTGCAAGACGGCAAGGTCGTCCTGGCCAAGGGTTATGGCCTGCGCGAGCTCGGCAAGCCCGGAAAGGTGGACGCCGACACCCTCTTCGACATCGCCTCCAACACCAAGGCCTTCACCGCTGCGGCCCTAGGCACCCTCGTCTCCTCCGGCAAGCTGAGTTGGGACGCTCATGTAGTCGACTACGTCAAACCCTTCCGCCTGGGCGATGCCTACGTCACCCAGAACATCACCCTGCGCGACCTTTTGACCCACGACAGCGGTTACTGCGACCCGGGCGCCATGTGGTACAGCTCCGATGACACCGATGCCATCGCCCGCCTCCGCTACCAGAAACCGGACTACGGTTTCCGCGCCGAGTTCTGCTACAACAACATGCTCTATCTCACCGCCAGCCGTTTCATCCCCGCCGTAACCGGCGAGAGCTGGAACGACTACGTGGCTGAGAAGTTCTTCAAGCCCCTAGGGATGGATCGCAGCGTCACCACCACCGCGGCGCTCGCCGCCTCCAGCGACGTCGCCGCACCCCATGCCCTCTTGGACAAGCACGTCGACGTCATCCACGGCTACTGGCCCGACAACATGGATATCGACGCTCCCGTGGGCGGCATCGACTCCAGCGCCAGCGACATGGGCCGCTGGCTGCTCATGCTCCTGACCGATGGGAGCTATGGCGGCAAGGCCGTGCTCCCGCCCGCCGTCCTCGAAGCCATGGAGACCCCGCAGGCCATCATCAAGGCAGACAACGAATCCGGCCGCATCCTGCGCACCTGGATGCCCGGCGCCACCTTCTATACCTATGGCCTGGGCTTCTTCATCCAGGACTACGCCGGCCACAAACTCGTCTGGCACGCCGGCGACATAGACGGCATGGCCTCTGCTCTCGCCATGGTGCCGGACGCGCACTTGGGGGTAGTCGTGCTCTCCAACCTGGACCACAGCGACGCCCGCTTCGCCATCCTCCAACACATCCTGCAGGAGCGTTTGGGATTGCCGGCCCAGGACGCGAGCGACGCCCTCTACGCCGAAAGCCAGAAAGCCATCCAGGATGGCGAGGCCGAAGACAAGAAACTCGCCGACACCAGGAAACCCGGGGCCAAGGCACCACTCCCCCTGACCGACTACACCGGCCTATACCGGGACGATTTCGACGGCAGCGCCGAGGTCACCGAAGAGGGCGGCCACCTCGTGCTCCGTCTCGGCAACCCTGACTTCACGGGAGACCTCGCCCCTTGGCAGGACGACACCTTCCGCGTCACCTGGCGCTATGCCTTCTACGGCAAGGACTACGTCACCTTCACCCAGGATGCCTACGGCAAGCCGAGCGGCATCAGCTTCGCGGAGACGGGGTTGAAGTTCGAGAAGGTGGAAGAAGCAGGGAAGCAATAGGGCTGGTCGCTCGAAAGATGCTGCTCCCGCACATTTTTTGGGAAAAGAGGCCTATGCTTAAGGCATGACACCCAGGGGAGGTGTTTCATGACCCGGCACCCGTTCAACGGCAACATCGAAGGCAAGAAGGGCGTCACCAGCACCCTGCACTACCAGGGCATCGTCGAGATCGTGGAAGACCGGAAAGCCGGGCGCTTCCATGCCTCTTACGGGATTTATCTGCATAATGGCCGCGGCCATCGCACCAGCGAGGAGAAGCGGGTCACGGTCGTGGGCGAGTTCAACACCGAGCAGGAAGCGCTGCAGACCGCCCTGGAGCAGGCGGGAAAATACTTCCGGTAAGAGTGATTGAAGGGATGGCTACTCGGACATGGGCACGGTATTTGCCTCCATCTGGCCCTTGAAAACCTGCAATTTAGGGTGAGGAACGCCTTATGTACCCTCCGGAAGATACCTGACGGGCGAAAAATGTGCCCTGCATATGGCGACGACCGTGGACAAGTGCTAGTTTTTTAAGAAGCCGGTCATCGACTGTTTGCCTGGTCGACGTTTCGTGTCTATGACCTTATATGACCGCACGGGCGTTGCCGCCGCGTATAGCGACGACGATATGCATGTGTTCCTGTTCGGCGGCGAATCGGTCGCCTACCTGGACGCCGATGCCCTTTACACCTACCGTGGCGAGCTGATGGGCTGGTTCGAGGACGGCTGGCTGCGCGACAAGGATGGCCATTGTGTGGCTTTTTCCGAACGAGCGAAGGGAGGCCCGCCGCATTCCGTGCATGGGGAGAGGCCGTATCAGTCGGCTAAGCATGCCATCCCCACCCTGGAGCGCCAGGATCCGCGTTCATTGCGGCCGATCCATTCCAACGCCTGGTCCACACAGAGTGCGTCCGAATTCTTCTCGCGGCTGCGGCACGGCTGGCCCGGCGGAATCACTTAGCGGGCGGGATGAGATCATCCTCCACCACCCTTAGCACACTTATACCTAGCGCCGCTTCCCGAATATCTTCTTCCAGGCTTTCTCGAACTCATCCGGGTGGGTGATGGAAGCGAGGTCTTTGGCACTCAGCTCCCCTTCTCCCGCCGCCCCTCCCTATCAGTCGCTACTGCAGACCGCAGGCGGTTCATCTCTCCCCGGCAGGCGGCCAGCACGATGCCGGGCTCGATGAGTGCGTCGATGATGAAGTGCGCCGCGATGCAGGGCATGAGCAGCCGTCCTGAGGCGAGGTAGACCACCGCCAGCGCCGCGCCCAACACGCCGGTCACGAACGTCGCACCCAGTGTGGCTCGCAGGCTCTTGCCGAAGAGCCCCCAGATGCCGTGCGCGAGACCGAAGGTGAGGCCCGAGAGCAGTATCTGCACCGCCACGCTGGATCCCTGCCTCGCCAGGTGGTCCATCAACGCCCCGCGGAACACCGCTTCCTCGAGTATCCCGGCGAAGAGCGCCATGGGCAGCGCCAGGAGCTTGAGCATGGAGGGCCGGACCAGGTTTGCCCGTACCGAGGGCAGGTGCAGACTGGAAACGACGTAAGCCACCGTCACTGCCAAGGCCAGGAGCCACCCGAGGGCTGCACCGTGCCGCCCATCGGCGAAACCGATGTAAGCCATGAACTTCGCCGGGGATCCGAGGAAGCTCAACATCACGATCGCCCCTTCTGAGACCATGAACCCGGCCAGTATCAGGGCGGCCTTCTTCTCCACGCTCATCTTCGCCATATGCTTTCCCCTTTACGTTGTTATTGGAGGCCAGAGGGGAGCATGCCACCTCTCCCGCTGGCCGCGGCAGGATAAATCATCACTACATGAAGATGACACCTGTCATCGACAACAGGGTTTAGCGTCGCTTCCCAAACACCTTCTTCCAGGCCTTCTCGAACTCATCCGGATCCGTGATCCCGGCCAAGTCTTTGGCGGAAATTTCGCCATCTCCTGCGGTACCCCCCTGGTTCAGCTTCGCCCCGGCCGCTTGTAGCCCCGCCGCGATCTTCGCCTGCGCCTCTTCGCTCCCGGTCGCCCGTTTGTTCTTTTGCGCGAACCCCCTTGCCTGGGCGTATTCCCATACCAGCTCCGCCGGATTCCGTCCCTGCTGCAGCGCGTTGTGGATGATCTCCGTCGTGTTCTGCCGCACGATGGCCGCCCGCTGCGCCGGGTCCGCATACCCTAAGCTTTGGAGCTCCCTGTCCCGCGCTTCTGCGGCGTAGCGGTAAGCCTCGGGATACTCCGGCTGGCTCTTGGCGAACTCCTGCTCCTGGGCCGTGGCCCAGTGAGCGGTCTGCTGCACCGCCGCCCGTTGCTGGGCAGCCTGCTCCTGCTGCTGGCGCCATTGCTGTAGCTCGGCGGTCGTGGATTGTACGTTGCCGAGCACGTGGTTGATGTAGTCCAGGGGCTTGGTCTGCGGATCCGGCAGAGGCGCGGCCGCCTGGGCCGGGAACGGTTGCAGCCGCTGCGCGAGCTGCGCCTGCCACTCCCGGTAGGCCCTGAGCTCGTCCCTAAGCTGCTTCTTCTCCGCCCGCTCCTGCTGCAAGGCCTGTAGCGGCACGAACTTCTCCTGCTTGTTCGTTCTCTCTACTCCGGGTTCCGGTGCCTCCGCCTTCACCGGCTCTTTAGCCGCATCTGCGGCTGTTTCTGGCGTGGCTTCCGGCCGCTCCGGCAAGCCTTCGGAGAGCGCAGGACCCATCTCCTGACCTCTGCTCTCGAAGAACTTCGTCTCCGCTTCGTTCAACTGTGGCATCGCATTCATCGTGTCTCCTTATGATTTAGGGTCTGGAAATGGGAAATCCGGCACGCGCCAAGCCTGGCAGGGGCTTCGCGGCGTGCAGTCGCCATCGGCGTACGCGTGCTAGACTGACATCGTCGGTGCGGGGGCTTCGCTCAGGGGCGCAGGCATCATCACCGGATCGTCACGTTAACCTAAGGTGAAAACTGTCCGCTCTTCGGCGTCCAGGGAGTGGCCTTATGTCGAACGAACTGCAGAGTGTCCCGGTCTCCGAGCTCGAACTCGGCATGTACGTCGCCAAGCTCGACCGGCCGTGGACCGACACCCCCTTCCTGTTCCAGGGCTTCTTCCTCCATCACGACGACGAGCTGGACCTCATCAGGCGCTACTGCAAGCACGTCTTCATCGACGTCACCCGCGGGGCCGCCCCGCAAGCGGAAGAGTCGCGCACCATCACCCGCGTCACCAACCTGCGTGGGCCCACGCCCGAACCCAAGCCCGCTCCCGCCGGCCGCCAGCGCATCACCTACGAGCGCACCGCGGCGGTCGAAAACGAGATGCCGACCGCCCGCGCCATCTACGACGACACCGCCGCGGCCGCCAAGAACGTCGTCCGTCATCTGCAGGAGACCGGCCATCTCAACATCGACATGGCCCAGCAGGTCGTCACCCAGGTCATGGACAGCGTGCTGCGCAACCCGGACGCCATGACCTGGCTCGCGCGCATGAAGACCCACGACGAGTACGTCTACCAGCACTCCGTGAACTCCTGCATCTGGGGCCTCGCCTTCGGCCGGCATCTGGGTCTCGACCGGCAGGCGATCTACGAGATCGGCCTCGGCAGCATGCTCCAGGACGTGGGCAAGACCCGCCTGCCCTCCCAGTTGCTGGCCAAGACCGGCAAGCTGTCGGAGACTGAGCTTCGCGTCATCCGCTCCCACGTGGAGCACAGCGTCGCCATCATGCGCAACACCCCCGGCGTCACCCCGCGCATGCTCGACATGGCGCAATCCCATCATGAGCGGTTCGACGGCAGCGGCTACCCGGCGGGGCTGAAAGGCAATGAGATCCCCACCTTCGCCAAGATCGGCGCCATGGTGGACTGCTACGACGCCCTCATCAGCCCCCGGCCCTATGCGGTGCAGCTCACGCCGCACCAGGCGCTGCGCGAGATCTATACCTGGCGCGGGAACCTGTTCCAGCCTGAGGTCGTCGAGCAGTTCATGCAGGTAGTGGGCGTCTTCCCCACCGGCAGCGTCGTCGAGCTCAACACCGGCGCGGTCGGCGTGGTCATCTCCCAGAACGAGACCCGGCGCCTGCGGCCGCGCCTCATGCTGATCCTGGACCCGAAGAAGAGGCGCCTGCCACGCTTCGAGACCGTGGACCTGTTCCAGGATCAGGAGTGGTCCAACACCGAGAAATACTGGATCGAGAAACACGTGGACGCCGCTGCCTACGGCATCGACCCCCAGTCGCTCTACCTCTGAGCGCGGACACCGGGCGCCATGGGCGACAACATCCTCTCGCTCCGGCCCAACCGGTCGCTGCTGCTGCGTTACCTCGAGTCGCACCTCGAGCAGACGCACCGCGACGACGAGCAACTGGCCTTGCTCATGATCCAGATCCAGCGCGGTGCTGAGCTCTCCACCCTGTTCACCGCCCAATCCACCGAAGCCCTGTTGGAGCAGTTCGCTGCCCGCCTCGAAGGGGTCTGCCGCAAGCAGGATCGCATCGCGCGCACCAGCAACACCGCCTTCGCCATGTACCTGCCGGGCATCCTCAACGAAGGCCATGCCATGCTCGCGGCCAACAAGGTCATGCTCTCGCTGGCGCAGCCGTTCGCCGCCGAGGGCCGTAGCTTGCAGGCAGAGGTGAAGATCGGCATCGCGCTCTTCCCCGATCACGCCGCGAAAGCCGAGACCCTGGTGCAATGCGCCGAATCCGCGCTCGGCGCAGCCAAGGCCGGCAAGCTTCCTTATACCGTCTATTCCGGCGGCTCCCTCGACCGTATAGGGGAGTCCTGGGACATGGAGGGCGCCATCGACGCCGGGCTCAAGAACGGCGAGTTCGAGGTCCACTACCAGCCGAAGATAGATCTGCGCAATCGGCGCCTGGCCGGTGCCGAGGCGCTGGTGCGCTGGCGTCATCCCGAGCGCGGTCTCATACCGCCGGACGACTTCCTGCCGGTCGCCTCACGCACCGGCAAGCTCGCCTCGCTCACCTGGTCCGTGATCAACATGGCCTTGGAGAATGCCTCCCGCTGGCCCCGAGCTGCCGGGCCGCTCACCGTCGCGGTCAACATAGACCCGGCACTGCTCGACGAGGCCCTGGTGGGCCGGATCGCCGACGCCCTCGCCCTGTGGGGCACGCCGTCGGGAGCGTTCATCCTCGAAATCACCGAGACCGGCGTGATGCAGCAGCCCGAGCGGGGCTTCGCCACCCTCAAGCGGTTGCGCGACCGGGGCGTGCGCATCTGCGTGGACGACTTCGGCACCGGTTATTCCTCCCTGAGCAACTTCCGCCATATCCCGGCGAATGCGCTCAAGATCGACCGTAGCTTCGTCACCCGGCTGCTCACCGACGAATTCGACGCGCGCATCGTGCGCAGCATCATCGGCCTGGCCAGGGCCTTCGACCTCGAGGCTGCCGCCGCCGGCGCCGAGAACTTCTCCATCCTCGGCAAGCTCGCGGCCCTGGGCTGCGACTACGCCCAGGGATACTGCGTCAGCCCGCCGCTCCCCACCGACGCCTTCGCGGCGCTGGCCGTGGAATACGAACCCGTAGTGTTCTGAACCCGCCCCGAAACCCATAGGAGCCGATCGTGGAAAAAGGCCGGTTGTTCGTACATGACATCGACAGCGCCGTCTGCGCGTTCTGTCCCTACGGCACCGAGTTCGCCCGCGGCGACCATATCCTCATCTACGACGAGAAGACCGTGTTCGGCCGCCAGACCCGCGAGCGTCCGGTGGTGGTCACGGCCGTGAAGCTGTTCCGTTCCACCGGGCGCCAGATCACCCTCGAACTCATGATGATCTCCGACGCCGAAGCCGCGCAGATAGCTGAAGACAGCGACCTCACCGTGGACATCCTGCTCGCCCACCGCGCCGGCGTCGGCAACTTCGACCCTAAGCGCCCGCCCGTGGTCGTGTACTTCGCGCCCGATGGAGCGGACTGAGCATCCACCCCAAAAAACCCCGCGTGGAGCGGGGTTTTTACGGGTCTGTGCCAGAGCGCTTCTGTCTATAGGGTAAATACCCCGGCCGGATTAGTGTCTTCACCCAATAGATTGTGTACAAAACAATACGGAGAATTATGGCATCCCGATGTCAGGGGTATTACCGGTTTCATCCTGATGCCTTCCGCAGATTCCGTCTTCGAAGAAGTCCCCAATTCCAAGCGCGGTGTGGCACTGGCGGGCAGCCGTCAGCTCGGCGTAAACCAACAGATCCTCGAGGTGGCCAAGCACCTCTTCGCCCGTTACGGATACGAAGGCACGAGCCTGGCCGCCATCGCCCATGGCGCCGGTATCACCCTTGAGGAATTGTCGGATCATTTCTCCGACAAGCTCGGCATCCTCACGGCGATCTTCGAAGAAGGTTGGGCGGGCATCAACGAGCGTCTTCAGGACATCGTCATCAACTCCCTCAACGCCCGCGAAGCGACGCTCTCCATGATGGCCGTCATGATGCGCATCCTGGACCGGGATGGGGACCTGGCGCGGCTGCTCCTGTTCGAGTCCCGCCGACCACATCCAGGGACCGGCGAGATCATGCTCTCCCAGGGCTATCGCTGGTTCGCCCGGCTCTGCGTGGAGTTGGCCGTCCGCGGCCAGAAAGACGGCAGCTTCCGCGCCTCCTTCAACCCACGTGCCATCGCCTCCATGGTCTCCGGTGCCCTGGAAGGCCTCATGCGCGACCGCTGTCTCGCCGAGGAGCAGGGCCACACCATGCCGCTCAACGGCGCCGAACTCATGACCGCCTTCGACGCCCTGGTCACCTACTTGGGTCCGGAGCGGTACCACGCGAAGTCCTGACGCCCGATCGAACCGTGACGCCGGGTCCATACCATTCGTGTGAAAAAAAGCCCCGCGCTTAGCGGGGCTCAACATGGGGTATCTCCGGAACCCACTCAACATAGGTTCACTTGAAGCATAGCCCGCGTCAGGAAGAAGTGGGCCTGTCACACGATTACATTTTGTATACGTCATTCAGCGTATACGTTACTTGGCGTTACAGATCCCGTCAGCCCTCATCCAGGTCGGTGTCTTCGGAAACCTCATACAAGGGCACCGTCATGCGCACCGTAGTCCCCGCGCCGGGTATGGATCCGATGCTGAACTCGCCGCCCACGAGCCGGGCGCGTTCCTCCATGGCCAGGATCCCGAGGCTGGCGCCGTCGTTCGCCCGGGTACGCGCCGCCGCCACGTCGAATCCGCGGCCGTCGTCCTGCACGATGAGCTCCAGCCCCATACCCGCCATGGCGAGATAGATGCTGAGGTTCTTCGCCTGCCCGTGGCGCAGCGCGTTGGTCGCCGCACCCTGGATCACGCGGAAGCAGGCGCTCTCCACGTCCGCCGAGAGGCGTCCGAGCCCGGCCGGCGCATCGACCTCGACCTGTAGGCCCGCGGGCTTCAGTCGCTCCCGGGAATACCAGTTCACCGCCGCCGTGAGCCCCAGGTCGTCCAGCACCGAGGGCCGCAGGTCCAGGGACATGTCCCGCGCCTGTTTGAGCAGCACCGTCACGATGTCACGGCTTTCCTGCGAGAGGTGCCGCGAATCCTCCGGCAGTTTGTCCTCCATGCCCTTGAGCTGCATCTGCAGGGCGGTGAGCGCCGAGCCCACCTCGTCGTGCAGCTCGCGCGCGATCCCGCGCCGTTCCTGCTCCTGCGCCGTCAGGAGGCGGCGGGAGAGCTCGCGGGCTTCGTGGATGTAGCGGCGCTCGCGTGCCTCTGCCGCCCGGCGCTCACTGATGTCGATGGCCACGCCGGCGACACAGAGCCGGCCCTGCCACCTGAAGCGGCGGGCGTTGAAGTGATAGGGTGCGCCGCGCCCGTCGGGCATCTTGAGATCCATCTCCGCGTCCGCCTCGCCTTGGGCGAACGTACGGCGCATGAATTCCAGGGCCTCGTCCCGGCAGGCTGCGGTGACGAATCCGGCCTGTTCCATGACCCCAAGCTCGTCGGGGCCCAAGCCCGTCACCTGCTCCAGGCGTTCGTTCCAGCGCATCAGCCGGCCCTGGTCATCGTGCACGTAGAAGATGCCCGGCAGGCTGTTCATGGCATGCGCTATGAACTTGCGCTCATCGTCCAGGCGCCGTTCGGCGGCGATGCGCGCGCTGATGTCGCGCACCATCACCTGGGTACGCCCGCTGGCGAGATGCTTCGCAGTGGTCTCCACCGGCACATAGGAGCCGTCGTGGCGCTTCAGCCGGATGGCGAGCAAGGCGGGTGATCCGCCGTTCTCGTCTTGCAGCTCCCGGTCCATCGCGATCCGCGACGCATCCAGGTTCGCGATATCGTGGATGGACATGCCGAGCAGCTCGTCGCGCTTGCGACCCAGCATCCGGCATAAAGCCGTGTTCACGAACACCAGGCATCCGTCTGCGTCCCGCTGGTAGATGCCGTCGCGGGAGCCTTCCACCAGCTCCAGGTATTGCTGGCGGCTCTCGCGCAGCGTCTCGTGCGCGAGCTTGTGGTCGTTGATGTCGGTGCAGGTCCCGATCCATTCGCGGATCGAGCCGTCCTGTTCCAAGACCGGCTCGCCGTGCACCGAGAACCAGCGGTAGCTTCCATCCTGCATGCGCGAGCGGCCTTCCACCGTGTAGGCCACGCGGTTATCGCTGGCGTAGCGCCAGGCCGCCAACACCGGTTCCCGGTCATCCGGGTGCACCACGCTCAGCCAGCGGAAGCCCAGGGCCGCGGCCTGATCGAGCCCGGTGACCTCCTTGAAACCCTTCGAAGCCGAGAGCGTCACGCCCCGGGCGTCCGTCACCCACACGATGTTCGAAGTCGCCTCCACCAGCGTGCGGAAACGTTCCTCGCTCAAGTGCAGGGCCACCTCCGCCTCGCGGCGTTCCGCCTCACGCACGAAGCTCCCCAGCGCGTGCGAGAGCCCCGCCGCCATGTCCGCCAGGGTCGGCAGGAGTTCGTCTGTGAAGTAACCGGGGTCGCTCGCATACAGGTTGAGCGTGCCGACCACTTCGCCCGCTTCCCGCAGCGGGAATACTGCGAGCGCCTTTATCCCGGCGCGGCGCGCATAGTCATGCCAGGGCGCGGTCGCCGCGCTCTCCAGGTAGTCGTTGCAGACCTGCGGCTCGCCGGTCCGGGCCGCCGTGCCGGTGGGGCCGCGCCCCTCGGGATCCGAGGCGTCGATGCTGATGGTCAGATGGTCCGCGTAACCGGAAGCCTCGCCGTGGCGCGCCGCGAGGTGGAGCCTCCGGTCGGCGCGATTGAGAAGATAGATGGCGGCGAAGCGCAGCTTGCCGCGCTGCACCGCGATCCGGCACACGTCCTCGAAGAGCTCCTCCCGGCTTCCGGCGCCGATGACCGCCTTGCCGGTCTCCGAGAGGGCGGCATAGAGATCCCGCTGGCGCGCCAACGCCTCCTGTGCCCGCACCCGTTCGGTGATATCGCGCACCGTCACCAGCAGGCGGCCGTCCTCGAGGCGGCGGGCCGAGGTCTCCACCGGCACCCAATGTCCATCCCGGTGCCGGAAGCGCCAATTCATCAGCGCCGGGATCTCGCCGCCCTCGTCCGCCCTGCGCCTCACTTGGGCGGCGTCGCCGTCGTCCGGGTCGCAGATGTCGTCGATGGTGAGCTGCAAGAGCTCCCCGGCCTCATAGCCGAGCATCCTGCAGAAGCTGGGGTTCACGAACAGGAAGCGGCGGCTCTCGTCGCGCTGGTAGATCCCGTCACGGGATTCGTCCACCAGTTCCTGGTATTGGCGGCGGCTCTCTTCCAGGGCCCGCTCCGCAAACACGCGCACCTCGTAGTACGGCGCCGCCGTCACCTGGTGGGTATCCCGGTCGCTGCCTGTCCTTGCAGTCTTGCTCATGCCTGCCTCGTGTCCTTGGGCTCCGTCTTTCCGGTTCGCGCCGTGTCATGCCGCCGGGAGCGGGTTCCGGTCCGGCGAGGAGGAGCGGGGGGCGTGCTCCTTCTCGCCGGCCGGTTCCGCCCGGAGTCGTCTCAACACCGGCACCAGTTGCTGGTCGAGATCGCTTTTCACGAGGTAGGCATCCGCTCCCGCCCCGTGGGCCATCTCCCGGTATTCAGGTCCGTCGTTGAACGACATCATCAGCACGTAGGGCGCCCAGGCCCGTTCCTTCAGGCGTCGCGTCACCGCCGCGCCGTTGAGGTCCGGCATCGATAGGTCCGTCAGCACCACGTCCGGCCGCAGTTCTGCCGCGAAGCTGAGGCCCTCGAGGCCGCCGAGCGCAGGACACACCGCCTCGATCTCCGGGATGAGCATGAGCATCCCGGTCAGGGTGGCGAGGAAACCAGGCTGGTCGTCGATGATGAGTACGCGCATTCCGTGCCTCGTGTCAGTTGTGGTCATGTCGTGGGGATGACATGACCTGTGATTAGTGGGAGTCCCTTCCCTTGCCGCAATCCCTTTCTCGCGGGGAGCAGTGTGCTACTCGGTATGCGCGCGGCCCATTGGGGATTCCCTGATTTCGCATCAGGGTTTCCCTGATATTTTTAGGGACTGTAATCCCAAAAATTGTCGGGACGCCGACACGAAATCCTCCCGCGCGCCACGGCTGATGCAGGGTGTGCTGTCGTTGGTCCGCTGATTTCGACTGGGTAACGAGAACTTCAGGTCCGGCGTTCGGCGCGCTGCCGTCGGGATACCCGCCCGCTGCTATCCCTTGAATTGCGGGCGCGCCATATATGGCGCGCGGGCGGGCATGGAAGCCCGCACTGGACATCGCTACATGGATGTATAGAACCAAGAGTTACTGGTTTAGAACACCCGTCTGTGCCCTCGCCTTCTCCGCCTGTGCGCCCTTTTCACGGTCTCACGATTTATCTTCCCCGCCGGCTATTTTCCGCGCGTTGAGCATGGCGGTGATCCCGGCCATGTCCTGGTCCGAGACCTTGAGCGAACCGATGATGATCCGGTCCCAGCTCTCCACGTGCTCGTTCAGCGCCACACCTTGCTTGAAGCTGACGATGATCGAGTCCCCGAACAGCTTGCGGTTGACCGCCACCCCGTCCACCGCCTCCCAACGGATCTCTCCGAGCCGGTCGGATGAGGCGTAGTCGCCGATGCCCGCCTCGGAGAATTCGAGCCGGTCCCGGCGGATGAAACGCGCGAAGAGATCGTAGACGCCTGCGATGACCGCGATGGGCAGCGCCAGCATCCCGCTGCCCTGCCTGTACCTGTAAGTGTGGACAAATGCGCCGGTGAGGTACTGGTGCCATTCGTAGAGCCCGATGGCCAGCATGAACGGCATCAAGTACCAGATGACCAGTGCTCTCCTCAGGACTATCGTCTGCACGGGATAGCTCTCCCTAGAAGCAAGTGGAGAACAACCCCGCCGCGAACGGAAGATAGACCAGGAAGCCCACCGCCGCACCGTAGGCCCAGGTCATGGGAGCCGGTATCCCCGTCTGCACCAACAGCAGGAAACCACCACCCACCACCATGGCGACGCAAGCCTTCAACACCGCCGATGATACCGGCACCGCCGCCAACACCGCCTGGTGCGGTGCCTCCGGATTCACCAGCACAGCGATGGGTTTCTTGTTCTTGTAAGCGTCCTCAAGCCCCGGATAGAGGTCCCGGTATTCCGCCGCCCATAGCCGCGGCGGCAGGTCTATCACGCTGACGTACTTGCCCTTGAACTGCGCCTGGCCGTAGGCGTAGCTGTATTCGGTCTCGAGGTTGGTACCGGTGTAGGACTTGTATCCACGGCCGTAGATGTAAGTCTTGTATTCGTTGAGATATTGGATCTGCCCTTCCACGTGGCGCCATCCCTTGACGCTCATGCCCTTGATGAGCAGCGTGAATAAGCTGTGTATCCCGAGCAGCGTCACTAGGCTCCCCAACCCGATAGCGAAGATGTTGTCGTAATCCAACCCATGCCCCATGGTTCACCTTCCTCTGGTCATGATTCGTTAGATGAGGTCGTCTCCGTGAGACTCAAGGCCCCGCGTCAGATACCGTTGAAGATGAGCAACGCCGTCCAGCCGTCCCGCGGCCGGAACGCGCATCTCCGCTGCAGATGCGGCGGGCGCGATAAAGCGACACATCTATGACCCCCTCTTCATGGTCTTATCGGCTCCGGCCGTCCGGGCGCAGCTTTCGGCTCATTATGCCTGAACCGCCCCCTGTGTCTGCGCCCTCGCCTTCTCCGCTTGCGCTCCCTTCAGCATCGTCGACGCATTCAAGTTAGCCAACTCGGCTTGCTGCATCGGATCGGGTCCGGTAGCGGGGACCTGCGCCTGCTGTTTCAGCCGCTGCACCATGGCCGCCGGGAAGGGCGAGTAGTCCAGCGCCGTCAGCGCCACTTGCGGCGTGATGAGCTGTGGCAGTTGCCCGGCGAGCAGCGTGAAGGCCTCCCAGGTGCGCTGCTTCACGTTCGGCGCCGTGGGCGCCTCGTCCACGATCACGTCGTATTCCACCGCGTTGTCGTCGTAGACCAGGGGTACGTATCGGATGCCCTCCGGCCCCGCCACCCGGATGAGCCGGCCTTGGGGGATGTACTGGCGGATCATCTTGAGCAGCAGCCGTCCCTGCTCCTTGCGGTAGCGTCTCAACCCATCGAATAGATAGCTCAAGAGGTTCAGGCCCGACTGCCGCCGCCCTTGCTCCATCACCCCCGAGGGATCGAGAGCTTGGGAGAGTCCCATCACCTCTGGGTTCACGCCCGCCACCGACTGGATGGACAGGTTGCAGTACTGCATCAGTCCCAGCATCTGCGGCGGCATCTGGTTCATGGGCCGCGGCATGATCTTCTGGGCCGCGAGGGCCCCGTCCGTCATGGCCACGTTGCGGGAGGGGTCCGCCCAGTCCTCTTCCGCCTGGCGCAGGTTCAGGAACGCATCCGGCTCGTAGAGCAGACCGCCCTTCCCCGAAGTGCCCACGATCTCCAGCATGGAAGACATGAACTTGTTGGCCCAGCGCTGCGGGTCCTTCATGGCCCGCACGATGCCGTACCAGCACTTCAGCTTCCGGTCCCGCTTCGCGGTGATGGCCTTGTAGGTGAAGCTGTCCCCCGTGGGTGTCGGCTTCTGCTCCAGGAGCTCGTCCCCCGAGAAATACATCCGCTGGTAGCGCCGCCGCTTCTGCTTCAGCACCGTCACGCCCTCCAGCAGCGCTTCTACTTTCTTGTATTCATCCGCATCCAGCGTGATAAGCCCCTGGGCATCCGGCTGTAGCTTGTGGGCCGGGAGCAGGAAGCTGCCTTCCTCGTCGGGCGTGTTCAGCATCAGGAAAGTCCGCTCAGGTCCCAACTGCTGCACCGGCACCCGGTAGATGGGCTCCAACTCCCACCACTGGAAGTCGTGGATGATCACCTTGTCCCCGTCCCTGCCCTGGCGCCCGCCGGCACCCGAGTCTGCGCGGTAGAAGGCCGCCGCGATCACGTCCACCGGGCTGTCCGCTTCCCGGCTGCCGTCCGGCGCCTCGAACTCCCCGTCTGGCCAGAGCTCCAGCGCGTCCTCTCTGGCGTAAACCTTGGAGCGGCACAGCCATTTCGCATCCGCGTAGTTCTTGCGCGAGCTCGCCGGATCCACGTCCATCTCCAGGGGGTCTACCCGGGCGATCTCGATGCGCCCATCCAGGTCCGTCTCATAGTCGAGCTCCGTGCCCGTCCAGCCCTCGCCGCAGACCGTGGCGTCGTAGAAAGCCTCCGACTCCTCGTGCTCCGCGTCGCATTCTTCGCGGATCCACTCCACCGCCGCCGTCAGCACCTCGTTCACGCCGGAAGCGCCGGTGTGTCGGGGAAGGTAACTCACCTCCTGGCGGTTGCTCACCTCGTGGCCCGCGATGGCGTCCGCCACCGGGGCGATGGTGTTGAAGGTGGTGCGGGGCCGCAGGGCCTCGTCCATCTGCGCCGCGTCCTCCTCGCTCCACTGGTGTCCGGCCGTGAAGGCGAAGTCCTCCCGCGCCCCCTCGCGCCATGCCCGGCGCTTCGCCACCGACCGGGCCAGGAGTTTCTGTGCTGCTTCTATGTCCATGATGTATATGCTCGATATATAGTTAAACTCGGGTATCTAAGGGTCACTGGAGAAGCAAGTGATGGAGAAGAGCACCTACAAGCCGGTTGGGCTCGCGGTCATCGCCACGTGCTTGCTTCTCAGTCCATGTATTTATGCGTCGGCACGCGGCTACATGCGCACGAGGCAAAGACATGATTTCGTTGCTAGGTTGCGTGCCCCTGCTGCCGATGTCCCAGGGTTACTGCGGGAGCTCGAGCCCTTGGATGCAGATACCCGTCAGCTGATCCTGGATGACGCCAGCAAACCGGTGATCCATTATTTCGAAGCCAACGCAGAGGAAGCAATCGATTCGAGCCGGGCTCGCTACGAGTTTGGAGCCGCTCTAAAGGAGATCGATGAGGCTAGTCTTTACTATCCCGATTCGGGCGAACTTGCTGTGGAACACCTGAGCATCGTAGAACGCAAAAACACCTATGCCAGCAAGGCAACTGCACCTGACAAGCCCGTTTGCCGCTAAGTGGATGAAGGAATAGCACATGCACAAGATGATCTACATGGGCAAGGTCCGGCTGCT
The DNA here is from genome assembly GCA_035691665.1 of Gammaproteobacteria bacterium. Lineage (GTDB taxonomy): Bacteria > Pseudomonadota > Gammaproteobacteria > Natronospirales > REEB76 > DASUBN01. The sequence continues at coordinate 72,423 of DASSIS010000007.1, forward strand.
CAACGTCCTGGCCGAAGCCGCCCTCATCGTCTTCAGTATCCTGTTCGCCCTCTACACCAACCATTGGCGCGAGGAGCGTGTGGCCCGGCAGCGGGTGGACCGGGACCTCGCCGCCATCCGCGTCGAGCTGCAGGAGAACCGCGACCTCGTGGCGGATGTGCTCCCCTACCATCAGCAGGAGATCGCGAGCTTCGGGAAGTTCCTGGCCCGGCCGGATTTGGAACAGCTCGTGCGCGGCAAGAATATGTTCCAGGCGGTCCAAGCCTACAAAGAAGCACTCACCTACCACGGCGTCTGGCACCCCCATGTGACGCCTTCGACTCTGTCCGACGCCGCCTGGAAGACCGCTCTCGCCAACGGTGATCTGCCCTACATGGACCCGAACTTGGTGAAGGCCCTGACTGACTACTACAGCTTTCAGGAGAATGGCTTGATGAACGATCTCCAGGTGCTCGTACAGGTCTACCTATCGCCGGCGGCCTATGACCGTACCCAGACCATCACCATGCTGTATGCCTTCCAAGGGGCATTCACCATACTCGCCGACCATGGGGCAAGCCTGCTGGACGAGGCAAATACGACCTTGCGGGAATTGCCGCAGACGTGACGCGAGTTCGCGCGGCACCGTCAGCGGCGCGCCAGCCACGCAGCAGCAGGGCCCGCGGCCTTACTGGTAATACTTGGCCCAGATGTTGTTGAGGGAGAACACGATCGGCTTGCCCAGCATCCTGCTCGCCCTCTACACCAACCATTGGCGCGAGGAGCGCGCCGCACGGCAGCGGGCGGGTCGAGATCTCGCGGCCAGCGGTCGAATGGTGTTTTTCCGCGATGGACTCCTCTAACGGATTTACGACCTGCCGGGAATATCCCATCGATCGTTTTCTTCGTCTGACTTAAATGACGTGGAACGACGCTGAAAAATTACTCCAACGGTTCGCACGCAGTGAACTTATGCCGGGCACCTTCGTCCTACAATTACGCTCACACCTGAGCCATCTTGGGAGATGGATCATGAACATGGCACGGGGTCCGGTTGCGGCCTTCCTGACCAAGCTTCTCGTCCCGGCTTTCTCTTTGGCGGCGATCGCTCCCCTCCAGTCGCAAGCCGACGACGTCGCGTATCCCGCCATGGCTCCCGTGGCTCAGTACATGATGGACAAGACAGCCGAGATCGCCTTGGCCCGCACGGCGGCACCCAAGCAGATCTCGGACGACGCAACCATCCTGGTGCTCGACAAGGACGGCTATGAGACCGCGGTCAAGGGCAGCAATGGTTTCACCTGTCTCGTGGGCAGGTCCTGGATGAATGACTTCGGTGCCGTCGATTTCTGGGACCCTCGGGACCTTACACCCAATTGCTGGAACGAGGCGGCCGTGAAGTCCCAGCTCGGGGAATTCCTCCAACGCACCCGGTGGGTGCTCGCCGGGGTCTCCAAAGACGAGATGGCGGCCCGGACCAATGCCGCCTGGGCCTCCCATGAGTACACGCTACCCGCGCCGGGCACCGTGGCTTACATGATGTCGAAGGAACAGTGCATACACGCCCCCGCGCCCTGCAGTTGGTATCCGCATGTGATGTTCTTCGAGGCCACCGCGGATGCCCAGAAGTGGGGGGACAACATCAAGGGCGTGCCGGTCATTTCGGGTGTCAGCAAGACGGACCCGGTCACCACCTTCATGGTGCTGGTGCCCAAGTGGTCGGACGGGACGCCCTCGCCCTACGCCACCGCCGCAGTTCCCGCGGAGCACAAACACTGAGGCGAGCCGCACTGCGGCGAGCGTCCGCGCAGGAATCGCGGGCCGACAGCGGGTGGACCGGGACCTTACCGCCATGGGGCATTCACCATACTCGCCGACCATGGGGAAAGCCTGCTGGACGAGGCAAATACGACCTTGCGGGAATTGCCGCAGAAGTGACGCGAGTTCGCGCGGCGCCGTCAGCGGCGCGCCAGCCATGCAGCAGCAGGGCCTGCGGCCTTACTGGTAATACTTAGCCCAGATGTTGTTGAGGGAGAACACGATCGACTTGCCCAGCAGCCGCTCGCTCCACAACGGCATCAGGAACGGCCGGTCCGGTCGGAAATACTTGTAGTAGATGTCGTCTGCCTGGGGTCCGCTGTTCAGCGTGTGCCGGGCCGCGAAATCGCCGCAGAACGCCGCCCACGGCAGTCCCACGCATCCCAGCACGAAATGCACCCATGGCGCACGCTCGTCCCTGAGCACGGTGGGGAACAGGTCGCGGGTCATGTCGATGAGACCCGGCCAGTATTGCAGGAACTCCACGTGGCTCAACGCCGGGAACTTCTCCCGGAACCCTTCCACCACCCGCTCCGCCACCCGCGGCGAGGTCACCGCCCGGCTCGAATAGGTGGTCAGGGCGCTGCCGCCTCCGAGCAGGATGCGCTGCTGGCCCGTGAGCCGCCAGTAGCTGTAGACGAGGTCGGAATCCCAGCATTGCAGCGGATCCCCGGGGAACAGCTCGCCCGCTTCCTTGTCCGTGAGCGGCGCGCTGATGGTCAGGAAAGTCTGCGCGTGGAAGGCGGCGTCGGCGTAACGGGTGAAGCTGGGCTTCAGTTTGTCCGAGCAGACGATGATGCTGTCGGCCGTGATGCTGCCGCCGTGGGTCCGCACCGTATGGCCCTCGATCGCATGGGCCTCGGTGCTCTCGTAGATCTGCACGCCGCGTTCCAGCAGGACCTTCTTCACGCCCTGGCTGTATCTCAGGCCATCGATGCCGTAGCAACCGCCGTAGCGGACTCCGCCGTGATAGTGGGAGGAGCCCAGCACCTTGGGCACCTCCGCCGCCGTGTATTCGGTCAACGGGTAACCGAGCAACCGGCGCGCGTCGGCCTCCTCGTGCACGTCCTTGGCCCCGGCGCGGTCGTTCGCCAGGAACAGGCTGTCCTGGGGCCTCAAGTCGCATTCGATCCCGTGGGCCTTGACGGTCGCCACGATGGTCTCGATGCCCTGCTCCGGCACCTGCCAGAGGTGGTGCGCGCCCTCGCGCCCGAAACGGCGCAGGATCTGCGACAGCTCGAGTTCGCTGTCGGGCGTGAGGAAGCCCGCGCTCTTGCCCGTGGTGCTGCCACCGCAGATGTTCCTGTCGATGAGCACCACCTTGCAGCCCGATTCCGCGAGGCGCATGGCCGCCGTGAGACCGGCCATCCCGGCCCCCACCACAGCCACGTCCGTCTTGATATCCGCCGCCAAGGGCGGCCGGATCGGATTCTCCGTGCCGAGCAGGGTCGTGTACCACCAGTTTTGGAGCAGCATAGAAGGGAGGCCTTGTCGTGGTTGCATCGATGCGGCGCGCACGGAATGCGAAATTTCTTGACGCTATTTTATAGATACAGCGTCATCGCACGACAGAGGTTTATCCGGATCATGGTGCGTTCGATATGTAGGCGACATGATTCATCGCTTGAGATCGACCTCTTACCGGCTCATGAACGAACCGTTCCTGCGATGGCTTCCGCGCTCCGTCGCTGCACCGGATCTCATCTCTCTCACCGTCACCGCTCCCGTCCGGAATGCATCGCTCCCGTGCGAAGCCCAGTCATGCACCGGATGGGGCAGGTAAGCCTGCCGCCGGTCGTTGTAATCCCGGTGGTAGCTCTTGAGAGCCCGCAAGCCCTGGCGGCATTTCTCGGCGTCGAACCAGCAACGCGGCAGGAGGTTGCGCACCGCCTCGATGCCGTCCTCCACCGGGAGCCGCGGTGCGATGCGGAAGTTGAGCCCCAGCCCCCGCGCCACTTCCTGGCGCGACTTGCCGGTGCCGAGTTCCCGGGCCGCGATGTCATGGGGCGCCCAGTGGGTGCCGTAGACGTAGCCCCGCTCCTGCAGCACCTTGGCGTAATGGGCGAGCCCCTCCCCCGAGCATTCGTAGTAATCGATGAGGTGCAGTTCGAGCCCGGCCCGTTGGCAGAACCAGATGGCCGTGCTGTCACCGATGCCTAAGTCCCACCAGGTGTCTACCGCGAGTTCCGGTTGCGCCGGTACCTTCGTCACCCGCCCCGCCTGCTCCGCCTCCTCCAGCAGCTTGCCGTAGTAACTCCCCTCGTTCGCCGCCTCGAAGGAGCAGTAGTACTCCTGCCGGATCAGCGCCTCGCTCATGCCGCTGACCCGCTCCTCGGCCACGGTCTCGGGCGTCAGGATGCCGGTGGCTTCCACCGTCAGGCATTCGGCGAACCAGTCTCCACGATGACGGGCGAGGTCGTAGAGCTCGAAGCCGTGGTTCTTGCCCCGCGGGGTATAGATAAAAACCGCCCATCCGCCGTTCTCAGCGAGTATCGGCCGCACATAGTCCCAAGCACGCGGATCGGTGAGGCTCCATTCGCTAAACACCACCCCGACGGGGTTGGCTCCCACCAATCGGTCGTAATTGTCCGATCCCACCACCTGCCATACCGATCCACATTGCAACTCCAGTGTCATGCGCTCGCCGCGGGTCGCGGTGCGCAGTTCCCGCGGGAAAGCCTGGTCGATGAGCCGCCGCCCCTGCCCGTCGCGGCCCTCCCACGCCACGCGGCGCCCCTGGGTCGCGGTCGGCAGCATGTGCCAATAGGTGCCGATGCGTTGGTGCGCCGCCACCGCCGTCCAGTTGATGGCCGTGGAATCCTTGCCGGCGCGCCGGTGCCACACCGCCACCGCCCGCTTGCCGCCGGCGTCCAGGTAATGCCAGAGCTTCTCCTGATGGGGACGCGCCTGCCAGGCGTTAGGCAGCGTGACGTCGAGCATGCTTCTTGCGCGGCTTGCCATGGGCCTGGGCGCGCTTCGGCTTCTGCAAGGCCTCGGTCAATTCCTGCTGTTGGCGTGAGACCATAACGCCGGGCTTGGGGGCCGGTCCCTTATAGACACGGCGCCGTCCCGTCACGCTCTCTCTGCTGCTGACGTATACCTTCCCGCTGCCTTCACAGCGTGGACAGTCGCGCATCGTGCGCAACCCCAGGGTGGCGTGGTCCTTGCCGTCCCCGCGGCACCACTGGCAGTCCATCACGTCATGTTCACCGTGCATCGGCATCGCTCCTGGGGTTCAGATGGGCGATCTTCACTTGCAGCGTGCGCGGCTGGCGCGGACGGGTGCCGGGTGCCGACCCGTGGAGCACGGGGACCTTGCCGCAGGAACGGTCCAGCACGATCTTGGCGGCGGCCACCGCCACACAGTCGTTCTCGCTGCTCATGAGTTTCAGCAGGCGCTCGAAGGCTCTGACCGTGTTCTGCTCGGCCAGCGCGCGTACGGCCAGGCTCGTCTCCACCCTGTGGGATCTCGATCGGTTTGTCTTGGATGTCATCTCGTTGCTCCTGATGTTCGCGTCCGCGCGTCGCCGTTCTTGCGGGGATTGGGTTTTGTCCATGGGTCTCTCGATGCTCATCCGTCGCCGGAATCCGTGGCGCGGGACATGAGGCACCGCGTCGGGCGAGGTGGCGGTCAGCCGTGTTACATAATTCTTGGGAAAATATGTCCATACTCACTAAGTTGTGCGAATTAGCGCCTAGACTGGATTGGAGGAGACCTGGGCACTGCAAGGATGCATGCCATGGAAGGACGCATAAGCATCTGGGGTTTGGGGCTCACCCTGTCGGCGATGGGTGTGTTGCTCGTCGCCTGCAACGCGGGCCAGAGCGACGATTCCACCGTCTCCGTGCAGGGCAACTGGAGCGGCAGCTATTCCGCCCAGGGGAGCGATGCCTCCACTCCGGTCTTCGCCCTGCTCCAGGATGGAGGCTCGGCCTATCTCTTCGATTCCAACGGCGTCGTCGCCCTGCTGCCCCGCTTCAGCGGCACGCAGCGGACCACCGGCAAAGTCACCGCCTACCCCGCCAAGGGCTACACCTTCGCCGATGGCTCCTCCATCAAACAGTTCAATATGGATGCCAACGCCACCGACAGCCAGATCGCCATGGATTTCAGCGGCGATTCTGCCGCAGCCCAGGATCAGAACGGGGAAGCGAACCTGCTCTCCCTGGAGACCTATTCCGGCCAGCCCTCGGTCCGTAGCGGCCAGTGGATGGGGGAGTACATCTCGCCCTCGCCCGTGGCCTTGGGACTCAACGTGGCGGCAGACGGCTCCTTCACCGGCAACGATGCCTACGGTTGCAGTCTCGCGGGCCGTCTCGATCAGCTGGGCGCCGGTTCGACCCTGTTCGCCGTCACCCTGGAGAGCCGGGGCCCCTCGCCCGCCTGCGGCGGCGCCATGACCGGCCTCGCCCACGAGAGCGACGACGACAGCTTCGGGTTCTTCCGCCGTTCCGCCGGCACCTACTACTACCTCTGCGCTTCCAACAGCCGCGGCGCCTTCGTCGCCGAGTTCAGGGTGCAGTGAACTTCAGCGCAAGCCTTCCATCCGCCTGAGTCCGCGGCATGCCGCGGACGCCGATGCAGGGCTCGAAGCATGCTTCGAGCGGGCATACAGGATGTATGCCCTGGACCGCGAGCGGAGCAGGAAGCGTAGCGAGAGGGCAGGCCAGCCTGCTCGCGGAGCAGGAGCGTAGCGAGGAAGGTGGCGAAGCCACCCAGAATCTTGGCTTCTGGTGCTGTGCAGACCGGACCGTCTGACCTTATCTGCCGAGGCCTTCCATCCGCCTGAACGCCCGGCAGGTCTGGTCGAAGCTCAATCCCTGCTTCGCCTTCTGCTTCCCGAACACCCAGATGCCGTTGCGCTCGTCCGCCCCGTAGGGACACGGGGCGAAGGAACCATAGTGCTGGTAGGCGTCGAAGCCTTCCTGCAGCACGCGCCGATACGTCTGCCAACAAAATCTCATCTTTCACTCCGCTCAGGAGGGCACCCTTCCGTCACCCCCGCGGAAGCGGGGGTCCAGTCCGTATCAGTCTTGCAGCACATTGCTTTCATCCGACGCATCCTCCACCGGCTCCGCCGCCGGACCGGACTTCAAGCTCGGCCCCTTGGGCGGGCAGCCCTCACCGACCCCCGGGGTCTCGTAGGGTCCTGCCGATTTGAAGGGATTGCGGCCGCCCTGGTTGAGAGGCGAGCTGCCCTTCACCGACTTGCTCATGGAACTGCGCGGATCTTTCCTGCCCATCTTCATGGTCTTGGCTCCTTTTTTGGGAAAAGAAAACCCCGCCTGGGCGGGGTTTGGGACTAGTTTCGTAAGCTAATGAAAATGTTGAACTTTAATAGCTTGCTAAATATTATGTCACGTATTATATTTGACATAAGGCGCAAAGCTGCCTAGGCGCAAACAACAACACCCCATGCAGCACGGAGGCTACCCATGGACGACATTGAGATCAGTCGCAAGCGAGCCGCCAACCTCACCCGGGTCATCTCCCGGGGGCTCACCGCTTGCACCCAGGAAGGGTCCGAGGCCGACCGGGAGCTGGAGATGCTCCTCACCGGCCCCCACGCCCGGGCTGTCGCCCTAGGCATCCTGGAGTTCCAGGCCGCCACCGCCAAGGCCGTCGCCCGTGACGCCCGCCTCTGGCTCCCCTTCGGCGAGAAAGCCAACCTCCTCTACGAGCTCGTGACGGACAAGAGCGAGCTGGGGGTACAGCGCGTCAAGAACCTCTTGGACGCGGGCTGGGACCCGAACCTCAAGCTGCCCGGCAGCAACCGCACCGCCTTGATGCAGGTCACCAACAACTGGGCCCCCAACAACCGCACCCTCGTGTCCCTGCTGCTCGCCGCCGGTGCCGACGTGAAGCTCACTTCCGTGAGCGGACAGACGGCGCTCGATTACGCTCCCACCGTGATGCGCGACTACATCCGCGCCTTCATCCGCGACGTGGAGCAGGACACCACCAACCGCAACGGCCGCAAGTGGGCCAAGAAAGCGGGTTGAGTACAGATCTACCGCAAAGAAAAAGGCTGCCCTGAGGGCAGCCTTTTTCTTTATGTGCGCGGATCCAGCGTGACGCAGATTTTCGGCAGATGACGCCGCGACGTCAACCACCCCCCTTGGCACCGGGCACCGCGTCGTTCCGTTTTGCGCATATCCGCATCCCGGGTTCCGCCGGTTCACCGTAATAGACACACATGTTCTTGATGCCCCGGGAATCCAGGACCCGGTACAAGTACCTATCCACCGCTGCCTTGCCGCCTGCGATCCGCCAGGATTCGGAGATGCCCTTGTCGACAGCCGCAGCTGATCCCAGTTGCCTGATCAGGCGGTCGATTAAGTCCTGGTATAGACCCATGATCACTCGCTCTGGCAGGTGATCGGCCGGATCTGAGAACCCGCCTACGTTGTCCACGCTCTGATATTTCCCATCCTGGAAGTACAGGACCTCGTCCTGCGCTTCCAGGTTCTTCGCTTTGGTCGGTGGTGTGGTATCCAACCAATACTCAGCGTTGCCGGCGACCATCAGATATCGCCTGCCGCTGACTTTGGAATCGTCATACTTGGCGAAATACCACCAGGGGCCGCCGCCGAGCCCCATGGCCTTGTAGAGAGACCGCGGGACTTCCTCGGATTTCAGGGTGCGATAATCGACGAAGACCTCCAACGACGGGTCGGCATACCCTTGGGGATCGCCCGCCCTCGCCATGGCAGCGGCGAGGACGAACACCAAACTCAAGCTAGTGGCGATAGACCGAGAATGGCTGATCATGGAAATCGCTCCCTGGTGATACGCCGAGATTTTCCCCGTGTTGCTTGAAATCCGACACCCACTGCTTCCCATCGAACATCTGCGCATGCCCGGCGCTATGGTCCTTCCCCTCGGCCGTGATGAATCCCGGGTAGATCATCACGTCACCTGCTTCGGGAGTATAGTTTTTCAGGTTTTCTCCATCCAGTTTCGTGTAGCCGGCGGATGACAGGCTCGATCCATAGTCCTTGGCATAGGGCGTCGGTGTCAGATCGATCCCACCCGCCCCGATCGCTTCCCGCACCGCCGTCCCACAATGTCCGTTCTTCGTCTGCGTGTAGTACGGAGTAGCGTGCTCATCCAGATACTGGACTGCTTTATCGACATCGTATGGCTGGGCAGAAGCCGCCTGCGATGGAAGGTTAGGGTTCGACCCGCCCGCGTCGGTGACCGGGTTCGGCGCGGCTTGCACGGGAGCCGCATCCGCGACCGCAGGTGGCGCCGGGGTCGGGGATGGATCCCTCGCGAGACCGCTCAGCCACGGTCCCGTTACACCCCGTCGTCCATCTGCCATGCCGGGCGGCGCGAAGGGAAACCCTTGCAGCAAGTCCTGAGCCAGACCTGGGGTGACGGTCGGATACGGCCGGCCCAGGAGGCCTGCCGCCAGGCCCTGCGGATCGTCTTCGTCGAACGGTGTGCTCATGTTCGAAGGTCCTTTTTGAACGGATTTGTCGGATGGCATGTTTGCCTAGACGAACCGATATTCATTCACGCCGGACTCCCCTCATCGACCGGCGTTATGTCACTGAAAATTACGTGACGCACCGCACTGAACGCGGCACCTTCATTCTGTAACGTAAGACCCCGTCGTCTATCACTAAATTTTGGGAGTCGGAAGATGCGTGCCATGTTCGCTCTGGATTTCGGCAAGGGCCGTGAGCGGCTCCCCAACCACGTCCACGACGTCACCACCGCCACCTGCGTGTTCTGCCCCTATGGCGCCGAGGTGAAGGCCGGCGACCGCGTCTATGCCTTCGACGAGAAGACCTCCCTGGACCGCCGCCAGCGCGAGCGCCTGGTGGAAGTCACCGCCGTGAAGAAGTTCCGTTCCACCGGCCGGCTCGTCACCCTCGACCTCAAGATCACCCACGAGGCCGAGATCCTGCGCATCGCCGAGGACAGCGAGATCGCCCCCGAGACCCTCTACGAGCACCGTTCCGGGGCGCCCACCTACATCGACGAGCGTCCCCCGGTGGTGGTGTACTTCAAGCCCTGCAACCAGGAAGACACCGTCGGCTCCCAGTTCAAGCGGCGCTCCAGCAAACCCGCCGCCCGCCGCCGCACCCGCTAGCCCCCCAGCCTCCGACACTGCTCACGAGCCGCTGCGTCCCCGCAGCGGCTTTTTTGTTTCAGAACGTAACGATCCCCGGCCGGAGATTAACTCCGCTTCATGGGAAGAGAATGCCCAGCCCGCGGGTCTATACTTTCCGCAAGCCTCCAGATCCGGAGGGATGGACCATGAAGAAACCGCTGATCCTCGTCCTGTTGCCCCTCGCCGCCGTGTTCATGGCGGCCGCGTTCGCCGACGGCCAATCCATCTACAAATGGACCGACAGCGACGGCACGGTGCACTACAGCGACAAGCCACCCGCCGCCGCGCCGGCGGACCTCACCACCCTCGACCTGCCCGCGCTCCCGCCCCAGGATCCGGCCAAGGTCGCCGCCGACCAGGCCGCCGAGGTGGCGAGCACCGCGGCCACCCTGAAGCTCCTCCAGGCCCAGCTCGCCCTGCAGCAACAGCAGCAGAGCCTCCAGCTGCAGCAGGCCGAGCTGCAGGCTGTCACCATGCCCGCGCCGGCCGAGGCCGGTAGCGCGGACATGGACTCGGCGGATGGCGTGCTGCCGGTCTATCCGATCTACGCACGCTCCGCCTTCGTGCCCCACGCCTACCGGCGCAACCTGTATCTGCCCCACCGGGCGGGCCCGAAACCGGGCACACCCGTGATGCGCCTCGGCACCGCGCCCCGCCCGGCGGCGGGACACGCGGTGATGGCTCCACCCAGCCACCGCTAGATCAGGCCAAGCTGAAAAGACGAAGGCTGCCCTCTGGGCAGCCTTCTTGTTTGGCGAGACGCGCACATCCAGCCTGACGCCGATTTTCCGGACATGACGCCGGGGATACAAGCTCCCCCCTCAGCGGCTGCGGTGCGGGGCGCTATAGCCCCTGCCCTGGCCGCTTCGTATCCGCATGCAACAGAGGCAGCTTCGACAGGCCCTCCACGAGCTGCGGCATCTCCATGCGGAAGTGCTGCACCAATCGTCCCTGGGCGTCCGGGAATTCCTCCGCCAGGATGCGGGCGAAATGCCGCGCCAGGGCCAGCGCGTCCCCATCCGTCTCCTCTCCCCGCCAGAAGAGCTCCAGGTCCGGCAGCCGGTAGCCCAGCAAGGCCGCCTTGCGCCGCTCCTGGAACACGCTCTTGATCCGGTCGAGCGCCGTGGGCGGCGGCTCGCTGCGTATCCGGCTGCCGACCGCCACCGGCATCTCTGCATAGACCACCGCGCTCAAGCGCCCGGCCAGGTAGAGCATGGCCGGCACCGCGATGAGCGCGTGCTCCGGGTTGGCGGGCCGTGCCAATCGCGCCTCGCCCCAGAGCGCGGTGATCTGCACCACGTTCACGCTGCGCTCTGAGATGAGTTCTCTGAGGCGTTCGAAGCTGTGCGCGTCCATGGAGCCAGTGTAGATGAAGCGACGCTCCGCTTCCGTTTATGTCGTCGCCGCTACCCAGATTCGATTATGGTTAACATCGTTCGTCGGCCGCTGATGTTCATCAGCAACGCCGCGCAGGGCATCGGCGATCTCAGCTGCTCCCGTGGCTATTGAGCCACACCCGTGAGCCAGGCCTTGCGTATTGCGCGGCCGCAGTACACGGACAGCACATAAGGTTCCTGCCCGGGAGGCGCACTGCTGTCGTTGTCGTAGCGCGCCAGGAGGCCGTAATAGGTCGCCGTGGAATCGATCCAGGGATAGAAGCCGTCCGCGCCGGGGCTGCTGAAGGCGCCGTCGCCCACCTTGGGGTCGTCCTCGATCCAATGGCCCAGCGAGTAGTGCCAGGCCTCGTCGCTCACGTTGTTGGACATGCCCGGCGCGGACTGGTTGATGGGGCTGTAGATGGCCGTGGGGCAATCGCTGGAGTTGGCATGGGCGCAGACCACGTCCGCGCTGAGGTATGCCTTCATGCGCAGGCTACCGGCGAGGATCGCGCGCAGGAAGCTGGCGTAGTCGCCGGCGGTGGTCGCGATACCTCCGGCCAGGGAAGGATTGGCGTAGTAAAGGTTCACCCCGTTGCCGATCCCAGCCATGATCACCGTATTGAGCAAGGGTGTCTTGCCCGAGCCGTTGATGTAGTCGCCGCTCAGGCTGAACACGTTCATGGCCATGGCCTGCATGTGGCCGCCGTTGTAATAGAAATGACCCTCGTCCGCGGTCGTCTGGTCGCCGTTGGTGCCGCCGAGGAGGTTGCTGGCGCTGAAGCAGCCTCCCACGCTGTCCGTGGCGAAGCAGCTGGCGTCGGTCATGTTCACGTAGCCGCTGGTGAAGTTGAGGTACTGCGCCTGGGTGGCCGTGAGCGGGTTCGACGCCGAGACATCGAGCGTCTCCAGGGCGTAGGAACTGAAGACCCACTTCGAGGCCGAGGCGATGGCCATGAGGCTCGTCGAGCTCGGCGGCGCGCTGGATTTGTCCCCGCCGGTCCCGCTCGCGAGCGCTCCCCCTTTGTCGCCGATCTCCCAATAGAAAGGCGTCAGGCTGGTGCAGGCCGGGTCGCTGCTCACGGTGCTGTCGGCGGCCTGGGTGCGTTCCTGGTCCGTGAGCGGCGGGCTCGGGTTATTGTTCCCGCCGCTGCTGCCGCCGGTGCCGGTGCTGGTCCCCGTGCTTCCGCCGGAGCTGGAGCTGCTGCTCCCGCCGCCGCAGGCGACCAGAATCAAGGCGAGCGCGAGGGTCCCGAGGATCTTCACGATCCTGAGTGGCGGATGCATCGATGGTGCCCCTGTTAAGTCTTGTGGTTCTTCGCGAGGACTGGGAAGTCCTTAGCGTCGAGACAGAGAACGCTTAGGGGTTCTCCAGGTTGACTGCATCGCCGCGCATACGTAATGCCGTGGAGGTGTCCGGCCTCAGCGCCGCGCCCTTGGGGCTGCTCTTCGGCGCCGGCGGCTTCCTGGTCTGACGCCGTCCTGGCGGACGGCCTCATGAAGAGAGGCGTCCCGCCGCGGCGGGATGCCCCGTTCGTCTGTCAGTCTTTCTTGTAATCCGTCGGCACCTCGAACAGCGAGGAGTCCAGGCTCCCGGTGTCCACCGACTTGATCTCCGTGTGGGAAGTGAAGATCACCGTCATGCCGTCGCTGGATTTGGCGCTGCTGTCGTCGTCCTTCTTGGAGCCGAACAGGCTGCCGAGCGTCTTGCTGAGGTCCTGGGGGCTCGCCTGCTGGTTCCCGCCGGACTGGCCGCCGTTCTGCTGCCCGGTGTCGTTCGCCTTCCAGGTCACGTCCACCGAGACCGGGAAGCCCTTGATGGTGCGCAGCTTGTCGAAGAAGGCCTTGCTATCCGAGGCGGTCACGGAACCGGGACCTACCCCGAAGCCGTAGAGCTTCAGCTCATCCGGGTTCGTCGGTTCGTTGAGCAGCTTGAGGTAGGCCTTGGCATAGGCCAGTTCCTCGTCCCGGGCCTTGCCGAGCTTCGAGTCGTCCGCGGTCCACAGGTCCGTGGTCATCAGGCTCTTGCCCTTCTCGCCGGTCTTGGTGTTCTCCGTCTCCAGGTCCCAGGTGATGAGATATTCGCTGGTGTCGAAGCCGTTGATGGTCTTCTTTTCACCCGTGGCCTTCACCGTGAACTCGTTCTTGGTGATCTTGGTGTCGTTGTCCTGCTGCTGCCCGTTGGTCTGTCCGGACTGCGGCTTGCCCTGCTTGGCCGGCGCGTTCAAGGCCTGCTGCGTGTAGGTCTTGTCGTCGGGATCCAGCGAGTAGAGCAGGTTCTGGTCCACGCGCATGATGTTGATGTTCTGGCTGCCCTTGTCGCCGTGCTTGAAGCGCTGCAGCGCGCCCAGCACCGAGCCCGTGAACTTCACCGTGCTCTCGTCGCGCTTCTTGAGCCCCTGCAGGTAATCGGTGGAGGTGGTGTCGTTCGCGCCCATCCCCAGGAAGCCGCCGAAGTGGGTGACGCGCTCGATCTTCACGTCCGCCTGCGCGCCCAGAGGCAGGAGCAGGAGGCCGGTCAGGCCGAAGGCCGTTATAATGCTGACCCGGATATGGTTTTTCATGATGATCCCCTGATTGTGCTGTCCCCGATGCCCAACTTATAACGACTCGCCCTCCTTTGCCAGTGTCCGCCCCGCCAGCCGGTTTATGTCTGGTATCCCGGGAACTAGAGCCCGCCAGGGGCGTCAAACCCCGCCGTATGCTTCCACTCCAATAAGAGTAAAAACCACCATGCGCAAGCGTGTTCCGTTCTCGCTCCCTGTCTGCATCGCCGCCGTCCTCATGAGCCCCGCCGCCTGGTCCGATGACCAGCCGGCCGCCCAGCTCGGCACCGTGGAAGTCACCGCCACTCCCATGCCCGAGCATCTGGGCAGCGTGCCCCAGAGCGTGGACGTCATCGGCCACGATGAGCTCACGGCGCTCGGTGCCAAGGATCTGCACAGCGCGCTGCTGCTGGTGGCGGGTCTCGACGTCGCGCCCGGCGGCGACCATGGCCCGGCGAGCGCCATCCCCGAGTTCCAGGGCCTGCGCGAGTTCGACGCCTTCCTTCTGCTGGTGGACGGCGTGCCCGTGGGCGGTGCCTTCGACCCGGACCTCTCCAGCATCGACTTGAACGGCGTGGATCGCATCGAGGTCATCCGCGGCTCGACCCCCGTGAAGTACGGCGCCACCTCCTTCGTGGGCGTCATCAACGTCATCCACATGAAGGCCGGCGCCCAAGGCGGCAGCGCGAGCGCGTCCCTGGGGTCCTACGGCAGCTCCAGCGTCGGCGTCGCCGCTCCCTTGGGCAGCAGCGGTCCGGTGCAGCAGAGCGTCATCGCCGACTACACCCAGCGCGGATACTCCGACCCGCGCACCGGCTGGGACCGCTCCCACGTGCTCTACCGCGGCGCCGTGACCACCGACAGCAGCGAGTTCCGCCTGGGTCTCGACGGCATGCTGCTGCATCAACGTCCCGACAGCCCGCGGGTGTTGCCCGACGGTGTGACCGCGCTCTCCCCGCTCGTGCCCGTGGACGCCAACGACAACCCCCGCGACGCCAAGATGGACGAGGACCGGGTGAGCCTGACCCTCGCCGACGACACCAACCTCGGCTGGGGCGAGTGGAGCACCACCCTCAACAACGTCTTCACCCACTGGCGCAACCTGCGCGGCTTCATCGGCAACGACTCGCTCGCCACGCCCTGCTGCACGCCCAATTCCCAGGGCTACGACCAGAGCGTGGACGGCACCGACATCTATTTCGATACCCACGTCACCTATTCACTGCTGGATGGCCTCAACACGGTCGGCGGCTTCAGCTATCTCTACGGCTCGGGCCAGGAACAGAGCGCGAACTTCTCCTATTACATCGACCCGGCGGGCCTCAACCCGCCTTCGAGCGCTTCCTTGCCGGTGGATGAGCGCACCGGCCTGCAGGACACCCGCCGCTTCTTCGGCCTCTACGGCCAGGCGGACTGGGCCTTCGCCCCGCGCTGGGATTTCAACCTGGGCCTGCAGCTCAACCACGACATCGAGGAAGTGGACGCCCAGGACTTCCCCGCCGGCGCCCCCGCCGCCCAGGGCGGCGACCGCCGCGACGACACCCGCTTCTCCGGCATGGCAGCCCTGGGTTACACCCTCTGGCAGCAGGACGCGGACGACGCGGTGCTCTACGGCAACTACCGCAACACCTTCAAGCCCGCGGCCCAGACCTTCGACCCGGGCTACAGCCCCTCCATCCTGGCGCCCGAGACCGCGCAGCAGTACGAAGTGGGCGCCAAGGGCCACCTCCTGCAGGGCGCCTTCGACTGGGAAGCGGACCTGTTCCTCACCAACATGAGCAACACGGTGATCTCCACTGACGTCGGCGGCCTGCCCGGCGTCGCCAACGGCGGCCAGAACCGCTTCCAGGGCCTGGAACTCGAGGCCGATTGGCGGATCGCGGACGACTGGCGCTGGCAGACGGCCTACAGCTACCACGACGCCCACTACCGCTCCTTCATCAACATCACCCCCGGCGGCCTGGTGCAGGATGCGGGCAACCGCCTCGAGGTCTCGCCCCATCACCTCTTCGCCACCGGCCTCTTCTATATGCCGGCCCACGGCTGGAACGGCTCGGCGGCGCTGCACTACACCGGTCAGCGTTTCTTCGACCCGGAGAACACCGTCTCCGCCCAGGCCTTCGTTACCTGGGATGCGGGGATAGGTTACCGCTTCGACACATGGAGCCTGACCCTGCAGGGGCGCAACCTCAATGACGCCCGCGACGTGGTCTCCAACAGCGAGCTCGGCAACAGCGAGTCCTACATCCTGCCGGCCCGCTTCTTCGAGCTCACCGCCAGCCTGCCACTCTAAGGTTCGCACCCTAAGCGGCTGTCATATATGGCCCTGCCGCCCCGGGCGGCGGGGCTTTTTTGGCCTTCTTGCCTTTCCTTTCGGAAAGACTATTCTGTTTATGGGGGAAAGTTCCTAAATAGGGAACAGGAGCGCATCGGGGAGAGAGGGAGTTTCTCTAAGCAACACAAGGAGTTGGTGTATGCGCGGGATGCGTATATCCCTTACAGGTTTCACCGCCGGTCGCCATGCGATACCGGCTCCAAGCCGCTGCCGATTCCGCTGAGCTCCGGCTCAGCAGATCCGCCCAGGCCATCCCCGTGGCTACGCCCCTGCGCGTGCTCCTCGTCGAGGATACCCTCGCCGATGCCGAGCTCCTGCTCATGGAGCTCAAGCGCGGCGGGTACGAGGTCAGCTACGAACGCTACACCACCGAGGCCGAGGTGCGCCTCGCCCTCAAGGTCGGCACCTGGGACCTGATCGTCTCCGACTATTCGCTCCCCGGTTTCGACGGCATGCGCTGCCTGCAGCTCTACCGCGAGTCCGGCCTCGACATCCCCTTCCTGCTCATGTCCGGCACCGTCGGCGAGGAGATCGCCGTCGAGGCCATGAAGGGCGGCGCCCACGACTACATCATGAAGGACCGGCTGGTGCGGCTCGTGCCCGCCATCAAGCGCGAGCTGCGCGAGGCAGAGGCGCGGCGCGAACGCCGGAGCTTCATGGAGCAGATGGAGTTCATCGCCTACCACGACCCCGTCACGCGCCTGCCCAACCAGCGCCTGTTCCTGCAGGAAGTGGAGCAGGCTATCCGTAAGTCTTCGCCCGGCGACGGCCAACTCGTCATCGCCATCCCCGAGATCGCCAAGTTCAAGGAGATCCGCACCACCGTCACCCAGGCGGACTACGACACCCTGATGCGCCAGATCGCCGACCGCATCTGGCTGCGCTGCGAGGGCATGCTCACCCTCTCCCGCGTCGACGACTACACCTTCGCGGCGCTGTTCCCGGCGGACAAGGAGGCGGATCCCGCTGCCGTCGCGCGCAGCCTGCTCACCGCCTTCGACGAACCCTACGAGATCGACCCCTTCCTGCTGCACCTGGACGCCAGCGTCGGCATGGCCGTCCACAGCCCGGAGACCCCGGCCGCCGGCATGTTGCGCAACGCCATGGTCGCCGCCAACCAGGCGCAGGAGAAGCATCAGCCCTACGCCCTCTACTCCATGGCCGAAGACCTCTCCAGCCCCGGTAATCTCGCGCTACTCGGCCAGCTGCGCGATGCCATCCGCGGCGGCGAACTCGAGCTGCATTACCAGCCCATCCTGGAGCTCGGCACCGGCCGCATCACCGAGGTGGAGGCGCTGGTGCGCTGGAACCATCCCGAGCTCGGTTTGCTGCAACCGGAGAAGTTCCTGGGGCTGGCCGAGAGCTCCAACCTGATCATCCCGCTCACCGCCTGGGTCGTGGACGCCGCCTTCTCCCAATGGCGCCAGTGGCACGAGTCGGGCCTCGACGTGGACATGGCCATCAACCTCTCGGTGCGCAACATCCAGGACCGCGCCTTCGCCGGCTATATCGCCCAGCGCGCCAAGGAGCACGGCATCGATCCGGGCCGCTTCGTGCTGGAAGTGACCGAGAGCAGTATCATGACCGACCACGAGGTGGCTAACGACGAGCTCATGCGCCTGCGGGAATTCGGCTTCAAGGTGGCGGTGGACGATTTCGGCACCGGCCACTCATCCCTCTCCTACCTGCAGCGTCTGCCGGTGGACGACATCAAGGTGGACCGCAACTTCGTGACCCGCATCGGCGAGAACCCCCAGGATCTCGCCATCGTCAACGCCGTGCTCGGCTTCGCCAAGGGCCTGGGCAAGCGCGTGGTGGCGGAAGGGGTGGAGAGCGGCGAGGCTTTGGGAATATTGCGCGACATCGGCTGCCATCTCGCCCAGGGCTACCACATCAGCCGCCCTCTCGGGCGGGAGGCCGCCGCCCAGTGGCTGGCCAAGCAGAAGCTTGGCCGCTAAATCCCGCCGTCTCAGCGGCCGCTCGCGTCCCGGCGGCGCCGCCGGCGCCGTGCGTCCCTCGAAACCCGCCAAGCCCCGCAGCCCGCAGCGGGAATACGCCGACATCTTCACCCACAACCCCATCCCCATGTGGATCTTCGACCTCGAGAGCCTGCGCATCCTCGCGGTCAACGCCGCGGCGCTGGCGCATTACGGCTACGGCGAGCGCGAGTTCCTCGCCATGACCATCAAGGACATCCGCAGCGAGGAGGATGCCGCGAGCCTGGAGCACTACATGACCACGGCGCGTCACGCCCTCAATAGCGCCGGTCTTTGGCGCCACCGCAAGAAGGACGGCAGCCTCATCGACGTCGAGATCACCTCCCACACGCTCCACTGGCGCGGCCACCAGGCACGGCTCGTCTCCGCCAACGACGTCACCGAGCGCCTGAAGGCCGAAGCCCGGATCCTGGAGCTGAACGCCACCCTCGAATCCCAGGTGCGGGAGCGCACCCAGCAGCTCGAGAGCGTGAACCGGGAGCTCGAAGCCTTCTCCTATTCCGTCTCCCACGACCTGCGCGCCCCCCTGCGCGTCATCGACGGCTTCAGCCAGGCCCTCATGGAGGACTATGCCGAGCGGCTGGAAGGCAGCGGCAGCAAGTATCTGGCCCGCATCCGCGCCACCACCCAGCGCATGGGCGTGCTCATCGACGACCTGCTCACCCTCGCCCGGGTCTCGCGGCGCAACGTCAGGCGCGGCGACGTCGACGTGAGCGCGCTCGCCGCCGAAGTGGTGAAGGAACTGAGCGAGAAGGACCCCTCCCGCGAGGTGGTCACGGGCATCCAGTCCGGCATGCGCGCCCATGCCGACGGCGGTCTCGTGAAGATCGTGCTGGATAACCTCATCGGCAACGCCTGGAAGTTCACCTCCAAGACCGCCGCGGCGCGCATCGAGGTGTCCGCCGAGAGACGCGACGGCGTCACCGCCTTCTGCGTGCGCGACAACGGCGCCGGCTTCGACATGCAGTACACCCATAAGCTCTTCGGCGC
>DASSIS010000008.1:0-48889 GCA_035691665.1 Gammaproteobacteria bacterium
CCATCGGCGTCCAGGGAATTGCCTTCGATTGGTTTGAAATGTTTTGCTGGGGACAGCAATATAAAGCCCGCAACGGGCGTCCCCCGAGGAGGGTTTTCTCATGGGACGCAAGAGAAGAATGCCAGGGCTCATCTATCGAGATGGGAAGTGGCATGTCGACAAGCAAGTCAAAGAGTTTGGACGACTTTGCGAGAGCACTGGAACAGCTCAACTTGAAGATGCGGAGAGGTTCTTAGTCCATAGGCTGGAGGAAATCAGACAGGCGCAGGTATACGGCATTCGGCCCAGACGGGTCTTTGCAGAAGCCGCCACCGAATACCTGCAGCGATACCGGCTCAAGAGGTCCATTGAACGTGATGCTCGAGACCTCAAAGAACTGGTGGCGTATATCGGCGAGGTTCCTTTGGAACGGGTACATTCCGGCAGCTTCGACAAGTTCAAAGCTGACGGAATGAAGCGGGGATTGAGTACAGGGACCATTAACCGTGCATTATCAATTGGCAGGCGTGTACTCAACCTAAGCGCCAGTCTTTGGCGGGACGAGCATGGCTTAAGTTGGCTGCTGACGGCACCGAAGATTGAACTTTTGCCTAACCTGGATAAGCGGGTTCCCTACCCACTTAGTTTGGATGAGCAAAGGCTTCTTTTCAGCGAATTGCCGTCACATACTGCCGAAATGGCCCTGTTTGCGGTCAACAGCGGGTGTCGTGAGCAGGAAGTATGCCGGTTGAAATGGAGTTACGAGGTATGGGTTCCTGAAATTGACGCCAGAGTGTTCGTGATTCCTCACAATTTCGGCGGACGAACTGTATTGAGCGGAGTTAAAAATAAGATGGACCGTTTAGTGGTTTTAAACACGGTCGCGGAATCGGTAGTCAAGGCCCAAGAAGGCAGACATGCCGAGTTTGTATTTACCTATCCGGGACGCTACGGGAATTCCGAGCGTAAGCCGGTAACGAAGGTGTACAACACTGCCTGGAAAAAGGCTCGCGAACGCGCTGCCACCCGCTACGAAATGGAATTTGGCCGCAAATGTCCTGACGGTTTCAAGAGCATTCGGGTACACGACTTGAAGCACAGCTTTGGGCGGCGCTTAAGGGCCGCGGGTGTGTCACTCGAGGATCGTCAGGACCTATTGGGCCACAAGTCCGCACGGATCACGACTGAATATAGTTGTGCGGAGATTGGCTCGTTGATTGAAGCCGCCAACCGAGTCACACGGAAGATATCCCGCAAAAGTCCCGCGATTTCGGCGGTGCGTTTGGCGGGAGTGCGTAACTGATTGATTTAATGGTGGCTACGGGTGGACTCGAACCACCGACCTCAGCATTATGAGTGCCGCGCTCTAACCAGCTGAGCTACGTAGCCGTCGTGACAGTATGCGAGGGCCGCAAATTCTCGGTTTTTCAGGGGCCTAAGTCAAGGAATCGCTTAGACATTGAACCTGAAATGCATGACGTCCCCTTCCCGGACGACGTATTCCTTGCCTTCCAGCCGCCACTTCCCGGCCTCCTTGGCCCCTGCCTCGCCCTTGTAGGCGATGAAGTCGTCGTAGGAGACCACCTCGGCGCGGATGAAACCTTTCTCGAAATCCGTATGGATCACGCCCGCCGCCTGGGGCGCGGTATTGCCCTTGTGGATGGTCCAGGCCCGCACTTCCTTCTCGCCGGCGGTGAAATAGGTTTCGAGACCCAGGAGCTTGTAGCCCGCCCGGATCACGCGGTTCAGGCCCGCCTCCGTCAGGCCCATATCCTTGAGGAAATCGGTCTTGTCCGCGTCATCCAGCTGGGCGATCTCCGCTTCCATGGCGGCGCACACCGCCACCACCTCGCTACCATCGCTGGCGGCCAGCGTCCGTACCCGATCCAGCAGCGGATTGTTCTCGAAACCGTGTTCGTCCACGTTGGCCACGTACATGGTGGGCTTCAGGGTAAGCAGGTTGTATTCCTTCACCATGGCCCGCTCCTCGGGGCTGAGCTTCAGCGCCCGCGCCGGCTTCGCCTCGTTGAGCTGGGCCTTGAGCGCGTCCAGCACCTTCTGGCGGGCGATGGCGTCCTTGTCGCCGGACTTGGCGATCTTGGCGTTGCGTTCCACGCCGCGGCTCACCGCCTCGAGGTCGGCGAGCGCGAGTTCGGTGTTGATGATCTCCACGTCGGACAAGGGGTCCACCTTGCCCGAGACGTGGATCACATCGGTGTTCTCGAAGCAGCGCACCACGTGGGCGATGGCGTCGGTCTCGCGGATATGGGACAGGAACTGGTTCCCCAGACCCTCGCCCTTCGAGGCACCGGCCACGAGTCCCGCGATGTCCACGAACTCCACCGCCGCCGGGATGAGCTTCTGGGGATGCACGATGCCCGCCAGGGCGTCGAGCCTGGCATCCGGCACCGCCACCACGCCCACGTTCGGGTCGATGGTACAGAACGGATAGTTCTCAGCGGCGATGCCCGCCTTGGTCAAGGCGTTGAAGAGAGTGGACTTGCCCACGTTCGGCAGGCCGACGATGCCGCATTTGATGCCCATGATGTCCTTAGCTTTGGTTCGTTGATGGCTTAAGCGTCCTCAAGACGCATCGCCTTCCTTGGGCCTGCGGTTGCGCGGCACCACGCCGCGGCTGTGCAGGGCCTGCATGGCCTTCTCGTCGCGCCCCTCCAGGAGGTCCGACAGGGCAGCCGCTGCCGCGCCGACGCTCTCCATGATGGCGCTC
Source organism: Gammaproteobacteria bacterium (assembly GCA_035691665.1). Taxonomy (GTDB): domain Bacteria; phylum Pseudomonadota; class Gammaproteobacteria; order Natronospirales; family REEB76; genus DASUBN01. Next base: position 2,708 of record DASSIS010000008.1, read on the forward strand.
TCCTCCGTCGGGCTCGCCCGCTCCAGCACGTAGTCGATCACGTCGCGGGAGCCTTCGGGGTGTGCGATCCCGAAGCGCAGCCGCGCGTAGTCCTCGCCCATATGGGCGGTCACGTCCTTCAGGCCGTTATGCCCGCCGGCGCCCCCGCCGCGCTTGAAGCGCACGGTGCCGTAGGGCAGGTCCAGGTCGTCGTGGGCCACCAGGATGGCCTCGGTGGGCACCTTGAGGTAGGCCGCGAGCGCCTTCACCGACTGACCGCTGCGGTTCATGAAGGTGGTGGGCTTGAGCAGCCGCAGGTCGTGGCCGCCGACGTTGATCCGGCACACCTCGCCGCTGAACTTGCGTTCCGCGCTGAAGCTGCCGCCGTGGGCGCGGGCGAGCGCGTCCACGAACCACCAGCCCACGTTGTGCCGGGTCATAACGTAATCGGCCCCGGGGTTGCCGAGGCCGACTACGAGCTGTATCGCTGCAGCCATGAGCGGAAATGAAGATGCGGGCGGCGCTCGCGCGCCGCCGCACGCTTACTTCTTGCCCTTGTCCGCCGCCGGAGCCTTGCCGCCGGCCGCGGGCGCCGGAGCGCCCTTGCCACCGGCAGGAGCCGCCTTGGCGTCCGCCGCCGGAGCCGCGCCCGCCGCGGGGGCCGCCGCACCTTCGGCAGGAGCCGCTGCGCCTTCGGCAGGAGCCGCTTCGGCCGCCGGCTCTTCCTCCACCTCGATGCGCGGATGATGCACGGACACCACCGGCAGGTCGTGCTCCTCGCCGTAAGCGAGCTGCACAATGCGCACCCCTTCGGGGAGCTTGAGGTCGGAGAGATGCAGCGCGTGGTTGAGCTCGAGGTTGAGCACGTCCACTTCGATGAACTCCGGCAGGAAGCGCGGCAAGCACGCGATCTCCACCTCGATCATGTTGTGGGACACGACGCCGCCCTGCTGCTTCACGCCCACCGCTTCCTTCTCGTTCTTGAAGTGCAGCGGCACGTGCACGCGAATCTCGATATGGTCCTTCACGCGCAGGAAGTCCAGGTGCATCACGACCGGTTTGGCGGGGTGCCGCTGCAGGTCCTTGATGATCGCCTGATGCTCTTCGCTGCCGACCTTGATCTTGAGGATGTGCGAATAGAACGCCTCATGGGAGAGGCTGTTCTGCACCTCGTTGTGATCGAAGGACAGTTGCACCGGGTTTTCCCCGGCGCCGTACAGGATGCCAGGCACCTTGCCCAGGCGACGCAGGCGGCGGCTCGCACCTTTCCCCTTGTCGCTCCTGAGCTCGGCGCTCAAATTGAAGCTGATAGCCATTTTCGACACTCCATCACAGTTGCAAAACCGGCCCCGCGACCTGGGCCGGACTCAAAAGCCGCGTCAGCAAGCCGCCGCGGCGGAAACTTCAGTCTACGTACAGTGAGGAGACGGACTCCTCGTCACTCACCCGGCGCATGCTCTCCGCGAGCAGTTCCGCGATGCTGAGCTGGCGGATGCGCTTGCAGGTCTCGGCACCCCCGCGCAGCGGGATGGTGTCGGTCACCACCAGCTCGTCCAGCACCGAGCCCTCGATGTTGGCCACCGCCTTACCCGACAGCACCGGATGGGTGATGTAGGCCATAACCTTCGCGGCGCCCTGTTCCTTCAGGGCCTTGGCGGCGATGCACAGCGTCCCCGCCGTGTCCACCAGGTCGTCGACGATCACGCAGGTCTTCCCCGCCACCTCGCCGATGATGTTCATCACCTGAGCCTCGTTGGGCCGCGGCCGCCGCTTGTCGATGATCGCCAGGTCCGCGTCATCCAGGCGCTTCGCCAGTGCCCGGGCGCGCACCACACCGCCCACGTCCGGCGACACCACGATCAGGTCGTCGAACTTCTGCTTCCACACGTCGCCGAGCAACACCGGCGAGGCATATACGTTGTCCACGGGGATGTCGAAAAACCCCTGGATCTGGTCCGCGTGCAGGTCTACCGTCAGCACCCGGTTCACGCCCGCCGACACCATCAGGTTCGCTACGAGCTTCGCCGTGATCGGCACCCGCGCTGCACGCTGACGTCGGTCCTGCCGCGCATAACCGAAGTAAGGCACCACCGCGGTGATGCGTCCCGCGGAAGCGCGCCGCAGCGCGTCGGCCATCACCAGCAACTCCATGAGGTTGTCGTTGGTGGGCGGGCAGCTGGACTGCACGATGAAGACGTCGCGTCCGCGCACGTTCTCCGTCAGCTCCACCGCCACTTCGCCGTCGCTGAAACGGCTGACCTGCGCCTTGCCGAGGGGCAGCTGCAGACGGGTGGTGATCTTGTGCGCCAGTTGCGGGTTGGCATTCCCCGCGAACACCATCATCTTGCCTGTGGCCACGTTGCCCCTCGCTTGTCGGTCGTGGTCAACTCGAAAATCCTGTCAGCCTTTGGCTGGGGCGCCAGGGATCGAACCTGGGATGGCGGGATCAAAACCCGCTGCCTTACCGCTTGGCTACGCCCCAAATCTTCACTGTCCCTGCTCTGCCGCCAGCCTGTCGAACAGCGGCGAGCGGTTGCAGCCCTGGGTCACGAAACCGCGCCAGCCCTGGGGCAGACCGGCACCGGCTTTGCGCGCCGCGTCCTCCTCCGCGAAAGCCGCGAACACGCAGGCGCCCGAACCCGTGAGCCTTGCCGGCCCGCGGGCGGCCAGCCAATCCAGAGCTTGAGATACCTCGGGATAGCGCGCCCTGACCGTGGGCTCGAAATCGTTGTGCCCCAGGCCCGCGCGAAAGCCCGCTATTGTGATTGGAGCGGAATTTCGTGTCAATTCAGGGGCCTGGAATATCTCCCGGGTGGCCACCCGGCAGCCGGGCTGGACCACTAGATACCAGGGTTCCGGGAGCTCCAGCGGGGTCAACAACTCCCCCACCCCCTCTGCCCAGGCCGCCTTCCCCCCCAGGAAAACCGGTACATCCGCCCCCAGTTTCAGGCCCAGGGTGGCGAGCTCCTTGTCCTTGAGGCCGGTGCCCCAGAGCTCGTTAAGCGCCACCAAAGTTGTTGCGGCATCCGAGCTGCCCCCCCCCAATCCCGCCTGGGTCGGGATGATTTTGCGCAGATTGATGGCCACCCCGGAGCGGCTGCCTACATGATCCTGGAGGAGCTTTGCGGCCCGTACCGCCAAATCATCCTCCACCGGCACTTCAGCTAGCCCACCGGCCAGCAGGATGCGGCCATCCTCCCGCAGCTCGAAGTCGAGGCTGTCGCAGAGATCCAGGAACTGGAACGCCGTCTGCAGCAGGTGATAACCGTCGGGACGCCGGCCGGTGATGTGCAAGAAGAGATTGAGCTTGGCCGGTGCCGGCCAGCAGCGGTTGTGCTGCTTTCTCATGGGCTCTTGGTTGCAGCCGCCGGTGTGAAGGTCCACTGGCTCACCGCCACCTTGATGCGCACCTCGCCGCGGCTCAGGGTGAAGCGCACCGGTAGGTTGCGTCCACTCACGTCCGCATACTCCTGGTAATCCACCTGCCAGCCACGCTGGTTGAGGCTCAGCGGCTCGCCCTCTGCATCCGCGATTTTCGAATAAGGTGCCCCGGGATCCGGGATCCCGAGCATCCAATAGCGCATGCTGAGCACCGGCATAGGGATGCGCAGATGCCGGGCAAAGTCATCCTCCGGGTCCGTGGTCACGAAATCGTCGCCACGTGAAGACTGCACGTGCAGGGCCGTGCTGTCTCCCTCGATATGTACGGCGCCCGCACCCAGTGGCCCCCGGAAATCGAAGCGAAGTTCATCACCATCCTGGTTCCAATCGAGGGAACCGCTCCCACCGTCATTGCCGTTCACGACTCCTACCCGGCCACTGAGCTCCCAAGTATCCAGGGCGGTGAGCGTGGTGACCCGTGTTTGCCAAGCCTGTTCGTTGGCAGCTCCCATGGGCGCATGGCCGGAGAGCGTGGCGCATGCGGAGAGCGCTAGCGCGCCTGTGGCGAGCAGCGCGCCGCGAAGAGCGGGAGTCATGGAATGAAACGCACTTCCAGGCTCTTCAAGGCCTGGTTGCCCGGATCGATCTTGCGCGCTTTCGCCAACAGGGTACGAGCCTCGTCTTTGTCGCCGCTCGCCAGCAGCACTTCCACCAGGTGTGCCGCTATCTCTGAGTCTGCCTCGGCCGCATAGGCCTTGCGCAGGTAGATGAGTGCCTCTATGTCGTCACCCAGGCGGTGATCCACCCAACCCATGCTATCCATGATGGCGGGATCATCCGGCGAGAGTTCGAGAGCCTTCTCTATATAACCATGAGCCTCCCGGTAACGGGTGGTGTGTAGCGTCAGGGTATAGCCCAGCGCGTTGAGTGCATCCACGTCGTCCGGCTTGCGCTTGAGGATGGAATCGAGGTCGCGCTCCGCCTGATCCGCCTTGCCGTCCTGCTCCAGCAGGATGGCCCGACTGTAGAGCAGATCGTCGTTGTCCGGGGCATCCACGAGAGCCGCGTCATACACCTGGAGTGCGGAATCGGGGTCGCCGAGATCGCTGAACACCCCGGCTTCCTCGAGGCGCAGCGTCACTGCATCGTCGGGATAGTCTCCCACCAGGGCGTCGAAGAAATCCCGCGCCGTATCCGGCGTGCCGTCCTCCACCAAGCTGCGGCCGATACCGGCCTGGGCGGCCATCCAGCGGTCGCCGTCTTCCACCCGGTGATACCAGTCCAAGGCTGCGGGATACTGCTTCTGCTGTTCCGCGACGCTACCGAGGAAATACTCCGCATCATCGATGCGTCGTCCGGTCTTGAGCAGCCGTATAAAGTATCCGTGGGCGGCATCGAACTGCTTCTGTTGCAGGCTCATGAGGCCGAGGGTGTAGAGCGCCTGTGGGTCGTTGGGTTGCGCGGCGAGGATCATCTCGAATTCGTGCTGCGCCGCCGCGTCGCGGCCTGCCTCTTCCAGGAGCGCGGCGTAGGCGAGATGCAGCTGCGTGTCATCGGGCGCAGCTGTCACGCGTTTCTGCACCGGCGACAAGGCCTCGTCGACGCGACCCTCCGACACCAGAGCGCGGGCCAGCAGCACCAGCGTCTCGTCGGACTTGGGGTCGAGCGCGAGCGCGGCGCGGGCCTCTTGCTCTGCCAGCGGGTATTGCTTGTACTGGATGGCCGCGTGGGCCAGGGCGTGGTGAGCCTCCGCTGACTGCATCTCGTCCGCGGCGATGCGCTGCAGCACCGGCAAGGCATGGATCGCGTCGGTCTCCTCCTCCAGCATCTGCGCGTCGGAGAGGAAACTGCGGCCCTTGGGCAGCGTGGCGAGCGTCTCGAATTCCTGGGCAGCACTAACCGTGTCACCGAGCCGCGCATCGACCACCGCCACGAACTGGGTGGCATCGGCCTTGTCGGCTGCTAAGCTCTGCCAGCGGCGCGCCGCTTCCAGGGAACTTGCGTAGTCGGCCATGCCATAAGCCACGATGGCGGCATGGGAAGAGAGAGTCGGATCGACAGAGAGCCGCGCCGCGCTGAGATATTCCTGTGCCGCGGTCTTGCCGTCACCGCGTTCCGTGGCGAGCTCACCCATGAATACGTGATACACCACTTCCTGGTCGGTAGCGGCGGGCGGCTCGGCGGCCGCGGCGGCCAGCGGCATCAGGCCGGCACAGATCAGGGCGGGAATCAGGAGGCGTCGCAGCGTCATGGCGGGGGCAGTGGCCTTCGTGGCTCCGACTATATCCGATTCGGCCATGGGACGCCGACTTTGGGTTCCAACCGCTTGTTTTAACGGGGCGTTTGCCCGAAAATTCTCCCCCACCCGCTGGCCCTGCCCATGCCGCTTTTCACCCTCGGAATCAGTCATGCTACCGCGCCCGTCGATATACGAGAGCGGCTCTCCTTCACGCCCGAGCAGGCGGCTGAGGCCTTGGGCGCGCTGAAGGCGCTTCCGGGCGTGGCCGAAGCCCTCATCCTCTCCACCTGCAACCGCACCGAGATCTACGCGGAGCTGAACGACGGCACCGCCGTGAGCGAATGGCTCGCCAACGAGCGGAGCGCCGGAGATCCGGGCGTGCGCAAGCGTTTCTATACCCATAGCGGCGATGCGGCCGCACGTCACTTGTTCCGGGTCGCCTCAGGGCTCGATTCCCAGATCCTCGGTGAGCCGCAGATCCTGGGACAGATCAAGGACGCTTACGAACTGGCTCGAAATCGTGGTGCAGCGGGCCAGCGACTGCACGGCCTGTTCCAGTTCGCCTTCGCGGTGGCGAAACAGGTCCGCACCGACACCCGTATCGGCGAGAACCCGGTGTCGGTTGCTTACGCCGCAGTACGTCTAACGCGCCAAGTGTTTGCTAACTTCGCCAATCTCACGGTGCTACTCATCGGCGCCGGCGAGACCATCGAGCTCGCCGCCCGCCACCTGCAAGAGCAGGGCGTGCGCCGCATGGTGATCGCGAACCGCACAGTGACACGAGCCCGGGAGCTGGCGGAGCACTTCCAAGCCTATGCCATCGGTCTGGACGAGATTAGCGCCCACCTGGGGGAAGCCGACATCGTCATCGCCTCAACTGGCAGCCCGGACCCCATCCTCGGTCGCGCCGATGTGGAAGCGGCCTTCCGCGGCCGCAAGCATCGCCCCTTATTGATGGTGGACATTGCGGTGCCCCGTGACATCGATCCCACCGTGGGCCGCCTGGACGATGTCTACCTCTTCACCATCGACGACCTGCACAAGGTCGTGGAGGACAACCTGCGCACGCGCCGCGCCGCTGCCGGCGAGGCAGAAGTCCTAATCGACTCCCAGGTGGCGCGCTTCAACGAGCGTACCCGAGGTCTCGAGGCCGTGCCGGCCATCCGCGCCGTGCGCGAGCACGCCCTGGAACTTCGCGAGCACACCCTGGAGCAGGCGCGGCAACGCCTGAAACAGGGTGAACCGCCGGAGCAGGTGCTCAAGTTCCTGGCTGACACCCTCACCAACCGGCTCATGCACGCCCCCACTGCTTACTTACGGCAGGTCGCTCACGAAGGGCGCGACGAACTGCTGCGCGAGATAAATGCGCTCTTCGGTCTTGACGGGAAAGACAACGGCCCTGGCGACAAGGGTTGAACGGTGTATGAAAGACTCTATCCGCCAGAAACTCGAGCGTCTCGCCTCCCGCCTGGAGGAAGTGTCGGCCCTACTCGCCTCCCCCGGCGCTGCCGCGGACACCAACAAGTTCCGGGATCTTTCCCAGGAATACGCGCGCCTCGAACCCTTGGCCCGGAAGTTCGCCGAATACCACGAAGCCGAAGCCGACCTCAAGGCCGCTGAGGACATGAGCCGTGACAGCGATGCCTCAATGCGCAAACTGGCGGAGGAAGAGCAGCGCATTGCCACCGCACGCCTCGAAGCCATGGAACCTGAGCTCCTACAGCTGCTCCTGCCCAAAGACCCTCACGACGACAGCAACATCTTCCTGGAGATCAGAGCCGGTACGGGCGGTGATGAGGCCGCCATCTTCGCCGGCGACCTATTGCGCATGTACAGCCGTTACGCCGAGGAACAGGGCTGGAAGGTCGAGATCCTGAGCGAGAGCCCGGGCGAACACGGCGGCTACAAGGAAGTCATCACCCGCGTGGTGGGCAAGGGGGCCTATTCGCGCTTCAAGTTCGAGTCCGGCACCCACCGGGTGCAGCGGGTGCCGGAGACCGAGTCCCAGGGCCGGGTACACACCTCTGCCGTGACCATCGCCATCTTGCCGGAAGTGGAGGAAGTGGAAGACATCGAGATCAACCCGGTGGACCTCAAGGTGGACACCTTCCGCGCCTCTGGTGCCGGCGGCCAGCACGTGAACAAGACCGACTCCGCCATCCGCATCACCCACCTGCCCACGGGTATCGTGGTGGAATGCCAGGACGAACGTTCCCAGCACAAGAACCGGGCGCGCGCCATGTCGCTCTTGAAGGCCAAGCTCTTGTCTGCACAACGTGAGAAGCAGCAGGCCGCCCAGGCCCAGTCACGGAAATTGCAGGTAGGCAGCGGTGACCGTTCCGAACGCATCCGTACCTACAACTTCCCTCAAGGCCGGGTCACGGACCACCGCATCGACCTCACTCTCTACAAGCTGGATGATGTGATGCAAGGCAACCTGGACGATATCCTCCTGCCGCTGGCCAGCGAATTCCAGGCCGAAGAGTTGGCCGCCATGACCACTCAATGACCTTTCTTGTCCTTCGCTGAAACTGAACCTCGCTCCTTGAGCGCCCGGTATTCAGCGTAGCAGACTGCGAGCGTGTACCACCAAGCTAAGGCTCCCGCCAGCACACCCAGCACTCTCCAGCCCCAGTTCGCATTCGCCGCATGTGCGCTAGCACTCGACAGCAGCCCTTGCAGTTGATCGACAGAGACGTCCGCTGATATATCCTGCATTTGGCTGAAGGTGGTCGAGAGACTTCGCGAGAGCTCCATACCGTTGCCCGCAAGCCAGGCCACGAAGATCGCCAACGCCGGCACTGAAACCACGAGCGAAGCCCGAATCCAGCCGCCGCGTGCGAGACGGCTGCTCTCGCTCAAGGAGGCGAAGGGCCCGCGCCGCTCGATCACCGCAGGATAGATGAAGAACGCCAGAGCAGTGCTGGCAGCTGCGGTGGGCCCCAGGGCTATGAGACTGAGGACCGCGCCGCCGAGAGGTCCGATGAACAGAAGCCCCAGGGCGAACAGCAGCGAGCCGAGCCCCAAACCCAACATGAGCACGATGGTATAAGCCATGTATCCGATGAGCACGGATGGCATCGCACGCAGTGCCGGCCACGCGACAGGGCCCCGGGGGCCGCCAGCGAGATGCGTAAGGCGCATCACCGCCACGGCATAGAGTAAGGCCTGAGCGCCGCCGAACAACAGCGCTTTCGCGAGGAAGACGGGGTTTAGGAACTGGGAAAGATCCGTGTCCAACAAACTGCTTGGTGTACCGGGCACGAGTTGCAGCAACTCCGCCGTCAGCACCCAGGGGAATACGTCGGTTAGCCCCGCCGCGAACAGACGCCCGCCTGCTGCCAGCACTTCGCGCACGCTACGCCCCTCTATCACCACGGGTTGCGCGCGGGTCATGGCTGTTAGCCGTCCTGCTTGCGCAGTTTCAAGTCGTGGTAATAGACGTAGAGCACGGAATACACGAAAGGCGAGCACAGTGCATAGAACACCATCTGCACCACGCCCTGCTCGAACAGTCCCCGTCCGGTGACGGTCATGTCGGCGGAGCTACCGGTGTCGATGCCCATGAGCCCGGAAGCGATGGCTACCACGAGCCACAGGGGCACAACCATCAGGAGTAGAAGCCCGAAAGTGCGCCACCAGTGCCCCCAGACCAAGTTATGGCTGCGGTTGAGCGCCTGGATGGGCCCGCGACTGTCGAGCACCACGCTGAATTGCGCGAACATCAAGCTGATGGCGAGGATGAGTCCGGGCACGATCAGCAGCACCATGCCCAAGATCACGGCCAGCGCATATACGATCATCGCCACGAACATCCACGGCCAGGCTCTGAGAGCCGTGCGCCACTCCACCTGCAGGCTCTCGGTCTGGCCGCGGCTTGCAGCGGCGATGCGGCTGAGCAAGAGCGCCTGGAAAGGTAGGCCTATGACCATGATCAGCACTGCCGCGATGCCATAAGGCCCACGGAAGCGTTGCAGCAGTTCGTCGATGCTCCCCATGGCGATGGTCACGTCCCCGGCGCCCCACACCAGGCTGACGGTGGGGATGAGGGCGAGAAAGGCGAGTAGGCTCGTCAGCATGAAGAGGCGCCGGAAGGCCAGTCGTCCGAGCCTAAGTCCCTGGACCAGGATCTCCCCCAGGTCCCGCGGGGTGCTGGCGAGCTCGAACATGCGTGGGGCTCCGGTCTTGAAAGGCGCGAGCCGGCAGTGTGCATGAGCCCCCGGGCACCTTCAAGCACACCGCGCCTGGTTTGACAGGTTCTCCCGACATGCTATATTAAACAAGCATTAACTTGCTTTATAACGGGAGACAACCATGTATCTGATCACTGCAGCAATCCTCTTCGCCATCGGCGCCCTGGGTGGCCTGTTCATGGCGGTACGTAGTTTCACCGGCCAGAGCATCCCCGTACCCGTGGCGGTCCTGCACGGCATCCTCGGCGCCGCGGGACTAGTGTTGCTTCTCGTCGGCGTGCTCGCCGGCATGGGTGGTGGCACGGCACGCATTGCGCTCGCGATCCTCGTGGTGGCGGCCCTGGGCGGCTTCTTCTTGCTCTCCTTCCATATCCGCAAGGAACGCCACCCGAAGGCGGTCATCGTGATCCATGCGCTGGTGGCGGTAGTGGGTTTCCTGACGCTGCTCACCGCCATCTACCAGAGCATGAACCCGGCTTCCTGACGGGAGTAAGGACCATGCAAGGTCTGCGCCTCGGCGGCCATCCTCTGCACCCGGCACTGGTGCACTTCCCCGTGGTCTGCTGGACCGCGGCACCGGTGCTGGACGGGCTCAGCCTGCTGAGGCGCGACCTTGCCTTCTGGCAAATCTCCTTCTGGGTGCTCGTCGTCGGCGTGACCATGGCGCTCCTGACCATGACCGCGGGCTTCATGGACCTGCTCGCCATCCCCACCGGACACCCGGCCCAGGCCACCGGACAGCGCCATATGCTGCTCGTGAGTTCAGCCTGGTGCATATACACCGTTGACCTCCTGGTGCGGCCCCTGCATGAGCCCCCGTCCGAGACCCAGCTCTGGCTGGGCCTGGGCCTGTCTCTGGGCGGCTTCGCCCTGCTGGCGGCCGGGGCCTACGCCGGCGCGCAGCTGGTGTACGATTTCGGGATAGGCCAGACCGGCAGATCCCCAGGCTCCCGCTCGCCATGACCACGAAAGTCCGCGCCATTCCCCTCGACACCCGCCAGGCGATGCTCGGCTATATCAAGCACAAGGGCAGTGCCACCGCGAGCGAGGTCGCAGGCCATATGCAAATCACCCGCGAAGGTGCGCGCCAGCAGCTCCAGACCCTGGAGCGGGAAGGCTGGATCGCGCGTGCCCAGCGTCCGCGCTCCGAGAAAGCAGGACGGCCGGCGGTCGCATTCGCGATCACCGCTGCCGGCGACCATCTCTTCCCGAAGAACTACGACACCCTCTCTCTCACGCTCGTGGACGCCGTGGCGGACCGCCTGGGTGAGGAAGCGCTCGATACCCTGCTCGCAGCCGTGACCGACCAGCAGGTGAAGCACTGGGAACCCAAGCTCGCAGGCAAGTCCTTGCCCGAGCGCATCAAGGCGCTGAAAGACCTGTATTACGAGGACGATCCGTACACGTCCATGAAGAAAGACGGACGCGATTACGTGCTGGTGGAACGCAACTGCCCCTTCCTCAACGTTGCTATGAAGCGGCCGCGTCTCTGCAGCGTCACCATCTCCACCCTCACCCGCCTCCTGGGTGTACGTGTAGTGCGCGAAGAGCGATTCCAGGACGGGCACCGGCGCTGTGTATTCCGGGTGCTGACGGACGAACCCGTGGATACCCGTCATTTCCGCTTCACCTTGGAAGACGCCGCGGCTCGACCCGGCGCCTGAAACCCCGGTCTTAAAGTTCAGTCGCGCCTGCGGAACCAGCCAGCGAGGCTGTATCGCATCCGCCGGGCGGGCAACACTTCATGGGGCACCCGTTCGCTCAGGAAACAAACGAGCGTCCCGCCACGGGGTGCGAGAGTCACACCGGAATCCGTCGCCGCAGAGGGATAGAGCCGGAGTTCGCCGCCGTCTTCTGTACCCCAATCCTCGTTGAGATACAGCACCAGGGATATCACCCGTCGATTATCTTCGCGGAAGCGGTCCAGGTGTCGCACATAGAAGGCGCCGGGTGGATAGATGGCGTAGTGGACTTCGAACTCATGCAGGCCCAAGTATGTATGTGCATTCACGGCGCTACGCAGGGTCTCGAGTTCTTGCTGCGACAAGGCCCAAGCCTGAGGCGCCTGTTCCTTCGTGATCCAGGCGAGTTCGTCACCGCGGACCTCCGAGCGACGCAACGCACCATGACCGATGCCGGCAGCGCGGAAATCACCCGAGGTATAGAGCGCCGTCGCCTCTGCGCGCAGCGCCGCGACGCGAGCCACATCGAGGAAACCCTCCTGCGCGGCCCAGTCCCGTTCTGCCAAGGTCTGCACCAACTCATGGATCGTTGCAGTATCCGTCACGACAGGATCAGGCGAAGTTGTGGTCTGTGAAACGGGAAATAGGCGCGCGTAATCTATTGTCAAATGCGCCCGCGGAAAAACCCGGTGAAATCCATGGCTTACAGTTCATGGTCGACGAATGAGTTTCGTAACTCATTGATAGATATGGACATAATAAAATTTGCGCAAAAGCTCTTCACCTTGCACAGGAAATGTCTAAAATTTGCCGCCGATCGCCAGATTTTTAGCGAAATCGGCGAGTAGTATCATAAATTTACATCCATTTCCTGAACTGGTGGTGAATTAACATGAAGAAGTACGCTGTCGTCCTGTCTGCTGCCGCTCTGGCGCTCGCCCTGACCGCTTGCGGCAAGAGCGAGGCTCCTGAATCCGCTCCGGCTGCGAGCACCGCTGCTGCTGCTCCTGCTGCCAGCACGGCTGCGGCTCCTGCCGCCAAGACCGCTGCTGCCCCGGCTGCCAGCACCAAGAAGTAATCAGAGGGCTGCGCATCCTTGAGGTGCGCGGCGAACTCCCTTAAGGGAGTTCTGGAGACCTGAAAAGGCGAAGTCGTACGTGTACGGCTTCGCCTTTTTTTATTTTTATCTAGATCGCACTAAGTGCGTGCTCCAGGTCCGCACGCAGATCCTTCACATCTTCCACACCTACCGATAGTCGCACCAGGGAATCGCTGATACCCAGGCTCTTTCGCACCTCCGGTGGCACGGAGGCATGGGTCATGATGCCGGGATGATCCACCAAACTCTCCACGCCACCTAGGCTCTCCGCCAGGGTGAAAAGATGGCAGTTCTCCAGGAAGCGGCGCGCTTCAGGCTCCCCACCCTTCAGATACACCGTCACCATGCCGCCGAAAGCCGACATCTGGCGCTTGGCCACGGCATGTTCAGGATGGTTCGCAAGACCGGGGTAAGCCACATGGTCCACCTTCGGATGCTTGGCGAGCCAGGAGGCGAGCTCCATACCGTTCTCGCTATGCCGCTGCATGCGTAGCGCCAGGGTCTTCAGGCCGCGTAGCGCCAGGAAGCTGTCGAAGGGCCCGGCCACCGAACCCACGGAGTTGTGCAGGAAGGCGAGCTTCTCCGCCAGCTCCTTGTTGCCACCCACCACCACCATACCGCCCACCATGTCGGAGTGGCCGTTCAGGAACTTGGTGGCAGAGTGCATCACCATGTCGAAACCATGGTCCAGAGGCCGTTGCAGCGCCGGAGACGCGAAAGTGTTGTCGCAGACGGTGAACACCCCGTGCTTCTTCGCCACCTCCGCGATCATCGAGAGGTCCGCTACTTTGAGGGTGGGGTTGGTGGGGGTCTCCACCCAGATGAGGCGCGTCTCAGGCCGGATGGCCGCCTCCAGTGCCTTACGATCACGCAGGTCCACATAGCTGAACTTGAGACCCGCAGAACGCTTGCGCACCCGCTCGAACAGCCGATAGGTGCCGCCGTACATATCGTCCATGGCGACCACATGGCTGCCGCTATCCAGGAGGTCGAGGATGGTGGCGGTGGAAGCGAGGCCGGAGGCGAAACCGTAGCCCTGTTTGCCATTCTCCAGGTCCGCCACGCAACGCTCGTAGGCCATGCGGGTAGGGTTCTGGGTGCGTGAATACTCGTAACCCTGATGCTGGCCCGGACTCTTCTGGGCGTAAGTGGACGTAGCGTAGATGGGTTGCATCACTGCGCCCGTGCTCGGGTCCGGCGTCTGGCCGGCGTGGATCACGCGGGTAGCGAAGCTGTGACGATCGTCTTTAGTGCTCATTTCTAGATGCTCCGGAAAGTATTCAGATCCAGCGTCACTGCAAGCGCAGCCGGTTGAGGAGGTCACTGCGGGTCACGAGACCCAGGAACGTATCCCCATCCATGACCGCGACCGCGGTCTCGATCTCCATGACGGAGAACAGTACGTCATTACCCTGACTCACGTCGATGCGAGGGAAATTGGAGTTCAAGGCCGTGCGGACTTCTTGGGTGAAACCACGCTTGTCCGCCTGCACCGCCTGGATTAGGTCTATCTCCGTGACCGCACCCAGGAAGTTCTTACCCTCCATCACCGGCAACTGCGAGATGCCGTTGTTGCGCATACGGGTGTGCGCGGTGGCGAGGGTATCGCCCGGGCCCACGTAGACCGTGGCCCGCTCCCAATAGGGCCGGCCCACGTAGTCACCCAGGTCGCCGCGCCGGGGACGATCCATAAAGCCCTGCTCGATCATCCAGAAATCGTTGTAGAGCTTGGAGAGGTACTTGTTGCCGGTGTCAGCGCCGATGGTCACGACGCGTTTCGGGGTCTTCTGGGCGCGGCAGTAGCGCAGCGCGGCGCCGATCAACACACCCGAGGACGATCCCAGCAACAGACCTTCCTTGCGCAGCACCTCGCGTGCCACGGAGAAAGCCTCGCTGTCGGGGATGGTATAGGCGTGCTTCACCACCGAGAGGTCGCAGATGCCGGGGATGAAGTCCTCGCCGATGCCTTCCACCAGCCAGGCCCCCTTCTCTCCCAGGACACCGGTCTTGATGTAGTCCGCCAGCACCGAACCCTTGGGGTCCGCTAGAATCATCTCCACGTGCGGCGCCACCTTCCGCAGATAGTGGCCGATGCCGGTCAGGGTACCGCTGGAACCCACACCCGCTACCACGGCATCCAGCTTGCCGCCCATCTGCTCCCAGATCTCGGGGCCGGTGGTGGTCTCGTGGGCCTTCACGTTGTCGGGGTTGCCGAACTGGTTCACGAAGAACGCACCCTGCTCCTCGGCCAGGCGCTTGGCCAGGTCCTGGTAGTACTCCGGATGCCCCTTGGCGACGTCGGAGCGGGTGAGCACCACCTCGGCGCCCATGGCGCGCAGGTTGAAGATCTTCTCCTGGCTCATCTTGTCCGGGATCACCAGGATCAAGCGGTAACCCTTCTGGGCGGCCACCAAGGCGAGACCGAGGCCGGTATTGCCTGCGGTCGCCTCCACGATGGTGGCGCCGGGCTTCAGTTCGCCCCGCTTCTCCGCCTCCTCGATCATGCTGCGGCCGATGCGGTCCTTGATGGAACCGCCCGGGTTCATGAGCTCGAGCTTGAGGAACAGCCGGCAGGGCCCGGTATCAAGATGCTTGAGTTCCAGCATCGGCGTGTTGCCGATCATCTCGAGGACGTTGGAATAGATGCGCATGCGGCCTCCGCGGCCGGTATGGAAGGCGATATTTTACGGGAGCCTCTACAATAAGCCCACTGCGGCCAGCTACTCACCATGCCCGATACCCTTGCAGCGCTCATCGATGCGGCAGCCGCGGAACTCGCGGTGACAAGCCCCGCGCCACGCCTGGACGCAGAGCTCCTTCTGGCCCATGCCCTCGGCAAGGAACGCAGTTATCTGCGGGCCTATCCCGAGAAACATCTTGATACCCCGAGCCTGGAGACGTTCCGCCGGCTCCTGGCGGCGCGCAAAGGTGGCAAGCCCATCGCATACATCACAAGCAAGCGTGAGTTCTGGTCACTGCCTCTCAAGGTCACGTTGTCGACCCTCATCCCGCGCCATGAGACAGAGCTCCTGGTGGAACTCGCCCTGCAACGCATCCCGCAAAACGCCGCCTGGCAGCTGCTGGACCTCGGCACGGGGAGCGGAGCCGTAGCACTCGCCCTTGCCCGTGAACGTCCTCGTTGCCGCATCACCGCTACTGATATGAGCGCGGCAGCGCTGGCTGTGGCCGTCGAGAACGCTGCCGACCTGGGGTTAGCGAACGTGGAGTTCCTGGACGGAGATTGGTTCGCGCCGCTCGGGGAACGGCAATTCCATCTCATCGTCTCCAACCCACCCTACGTGCGTGAGGGGGATCCGCACCTCAAGATGGGAGACGTCCGTTTCGAACCCCATTCCGCACTCACCGCAGGATCAGATGGATTGCGTGATCTCAGCCGCATCATCGCGTCCGCACCGCGTTATCTAGAACAGGGGGGTTGGATCTTGTTGGAACATGGTCACGACCAGGGTCCAGCCGTGCGCGCACTTTTGTCGGAACATGGGTTTCGCGACGGGGCCACGTCCAGGGACCTGCAAGGTATCGAGCGCGTGAGCAGCGGTCTTTGGGCAAACCTGGTCACAGCGCGTTAGACTAGCGACCTCAAGCCAAGAGGAGCCGTCCATGATCATCATGTCCACCAGCGAAGGCGACATCCACATCGAACTCTTCGCCGACAAGGCCCCGATCAGCGTCAAGAACTTCCTTGCCTACGTGGAATCGGGTCACTACGACGGCACCATCTTCCACCGCGTGATCCCGGATTTCATGCTCCAGGGCGGCGGGTTCACCCCCGACATGCACCAGAAGAAGACCGAAGCGCCTATCAAGAACGAGGCCAACAATGGGCTCTCCAACGAGCCTTACACCCTCGCCATGGCACGCACCTCGGACGTGGACAGCGCCACCTGCCAGTTCTTCATCAACCTAGCGGACAACACCTTCCTCGATCACGGCAAGCGTGACTTCGGCTATGCGGTGTTCGGCAAGGTGGTGAAGGGCACGGAAGTGGTGGACAAGATTGCGGAAGCCAAGACCGGCCGCAGCGGCGGCCACCAGGACGTGCCGCTGAAGGCCATCACCATAAACAGCGTCAAGAAAGCCTGAGATATCCGCTCCGCGGAGATGTAAAAGCCGGCGTAAGCCGGCTTTTACATCTCCCGCGTCCGTTCAGGGTGCCAGGGACGGGAATAGGATGCGCAGGCCCGCGGCGATGAATTCGATGCCGATGGCCGCCATGATGAGACCCATGAGGCGGGTGACGATGTTGATGCCGGTGCGGCTCAGGGCCCGTGAGATGAGCGGTGCCAAGCGGAATGCGGTCCATACGATGAGTGCGACGATGACGATGCCGCCGATGAGGATCACGGAGCGGCCGAACAGCGCCGGCTTGTGACCGTAGAGAATCACGGTGCTGATGGCTCCGGGACCCGCCGTGAGCGGCACACCCAGGGGCACCACCGCCACATCTTCTCGCTCCGCCGTCTCCTGCGCCTCCTCCTCGGTCTGGCGCGTGGCACCCATCTTGGCCTGGAGCATGGACAGAGAATTGAGCAGGATCAATATGCCACCCGCCACTTGGAAGGAGGCGACGCTGATGCCGAAGAAGTCCAGGATCAGTTCGCCGCAGAGCAGCGATACCGCCAGCACCACGCCCACGGTCATCGCCGCCACGAGCGCCGTCCGGTTACGCTCCGCCGCAGTCTGGTTGTAGGTGAGATTGATGAAGAGCGGGATGACGCCGATGGGATTCAGGATGGCGATCAGGCCCGCGAAGAACTTGAGATACTCGACCCAGGCGGCCATGCCGTCTCCATCCGCGGCTGTACATGAGTCCGCACCTCCATCTTGGGGATTTACCCGGGCCTGTCAATAGCGCCTCACGCCTCAAGGTACAATCGGTTTTTACCCCAGGACGGCCCATGGCCCGGCAACCCTCGACCACCCTTCGCTACAGCCGGCACCTGGTACTGCCTGATTTCGGCGCGGCGGGCCAGGAGCGGCTCGCGCACTCGAGCGTGCTACTGGTGGGACTGGGAGGGCTCGGTTCGCCCGCAGCCCTCTATCTCGCCGCTGCAGGCGTGGGGCGCCTGCTGCTGAACGACTTCGACCGGGTGGATATGAGTAACCTGCAGCGCCAAATCCTCTACACGGAGGCGGACTTGGGCACGGCCAAGACCACGGCGGCGGCGGCGGCGCTCGCCGCCCTCAACCCCGACTGCAAGCTGGAAGCCCTGGATGGAAGGCTTGAAGGCGAGGCGCTCTCCATGGCGATACGACGCGCCGACGTGGTGCTGGACGGCAGCGACAACTTCGGCACCCGTTTCGCGGTGAATGCCGCTTGCACCGCTGCCAAGAAACCCCTGGTCTCCGGCGCGGCCATCCGCTACGAAGGGCAGCTCGCGGTGTTCGATGCCCGGGATCCCACAAGCCCCTGCTATGCCTGCCTCTATGAAGAGAGCGACGAAGAGTTGGAGAACTGCCGCCAGAACGGCGTGCTGGCCCCGCTCACTGGCGTGATGGGCAGCCTCATGGCCGTGGAAGCCATGAAGCTTTTGTCCGGCACCGGCAAGCCGTTACTTGGCCGGTTGCTGCGCTACGACGCCCAGAGCGGCGAGTTGCGTACCACCCGCTTCGAGAAGGATCCAGAGTGTCCGATATGCAGCCACGTCTGAAGATCGGCGATGCACCGGACGTCCGGGCCGCGCGCCTAGAGGACTACATGCGCCGCACCATCCCCCTGGTGACCCAGATGCAGGTGCAGGTCGCGGGCTACGATACCGCAGGCCTCACCCTGTCAGCCCCCCTCGCCCCCAACATCAACCATGAGCGCACCGCCTTCGGCGGCAGCCTGGCGAGCCTCGCCACCCTCGCCTGCTGGGGTTATCTCTGGTTGCTCCTGGAAGACGAGCCCAGCATGCATATGGTGGTGAACGAGGCCCATATGCGTTATCTCAAGCCCGTCACCGGCATGCTCTTGGCCTGTTGTGCAGCGCCTGTTGCTGCAGAGCAGGGCAAGTTCCTGGAGATGCTTGCGCGGCGCGGCAAGGCGCGCCTGGAACTCAAGGCCGGGATAGCCGAACACGGTGTGCTCTGCGCCGAGTACACCGGCAGCTTCGTGGCTTACCGCGAAGACGCGAACCCGCCGTGAACCCGGTCACCCTGCCCCGACCTCTCGTGCTCAAGCTATTGCACTTGGCTCAAGTGGATCCAGGCGCCGGCTTCATCGTCCGCGCTCCCGACGGGACGCTCAGACTCGCGACACTGGCAGACGACGTGAAATCCGATATCTTCGCTTTCTACCGCACCGCGCCCCGAGCCGACCCTGCAGAAGAGGACGTGGCGCGCTGGCAGGCTCGTACCCGGCTCTTCCTGGGCGTATCCGTGGGAACGAAGGGAGTATTGCAGTTGCGCGCATGGCAGCCCGGCGCGGCGGGGCTCGAACCTGTGGAAGTTTCCCTCGCGGAGGTGGAGCCTCAGGGGATGGGGACTTCCAGGAAAGCGTAGGCCTGGTTCTCGCCGCCGGTGTCGAAGCCGTGGGCTGCGCCCACCACGAGCCGGATATCCGCGATATAGAAGAGGCTCAGGTCCGAGACCCACTCGACGCCGGCGCTGCGCGAATAGCGGGCCGGCCGGCCGCCCTGATCCCAAGTCCCGCCGATGTCGAAGTAAGCCCGCAGCGAGAAGTCATGCACGCCCACCGGCGGCAGCTTGAATCCAGCCTCCGGCCGCATGATGGGGATGCGTAGGCCGAAGCTCGCGAGGCGCATGCGGTCTCCGGTGAGGTCCGCCACGCCCGACGGGTAACCGGGGAAGGCGAACTGGCGCCGGTCGAACAAGAATTGGGCCGCCGGCGTACCGGCGCCGGGGTCGGTAGTCCCACCCAGGTTGAAGGGTTTGATGCCCACCGTGCCATAACCCTGCTGGTAGCCAAGTGCCACCACCGCCTCATCCCCTGCACGGATGAACTCGTTCCAGTCCAGTCGATAGGCATCGCCGTGGTAGTCGCTGTGGAAGGCGTCGCTGGTCTCGCCCACCAGCAGCACATCGCGGCCGTCGTCAGGGCTGATGGAGATCGGCCAGTCCTGGGTACTGTTCCATTCGAAGGCGAGGCCTGCTGCGGAGTCTTTGTCGGGCACCGCACCGAACCCCGGCGCGTCGTAGACGTCCTTCTCCGCGTCTCCGGCCGCGCCCAGACTCAGGGTTAGGGTGCGCTCGAGGCTAACCCAGGGCTTCTGCAACACCCCTTGCAGACGGTCCTGGCGGCGGATGCGCTCCAGGTTCTTGTTGCTGGAATCGAAATAGAGTTCGTATTGCTTAGCCGCTAGGAACTGCAGACGGTCCGCGTACTGATAGAGGAAGCTCCCGCCCACGAGATGGTGAGTGAACTCGTAGTTGATGTCCGCGGCGTAGAGGTTCACCCCGAGCGCATCTTGCCCGGTGGTGGCCGCCCCGAGCAGCACCACATCGGGTCCGGCAGCGAGCTCCGGTGTCCAGTAGGCGGGCAGGAACCCGTCCAAAGCGGAATAGGGGTGGGTGTAGGCCGTCACATGGGGAGGGGGAGGATAATCCGTGGGGGTGGGCGCCGCCGCCGTCAGCGGTTCCGCCAATGCCGCGCCTGCGGGCAGCCGGTAAAGGTCGTAGCCCTCGGCGGTGTAGCCGATGTAATAGATGTCGCCGCCGGCGCTACCCTGGGTGGGCGAGAAAGCGCCGGTGCTTACGTGCGTCAGGGTCGTGATGGCACGGCTCGAGAGATCCACCCGCCGCAGGTTGTAGACCCCGCCTGCGTCTGCCGTGAAGAGCACCCCCTTGCCATCGGGGCTGTATTCGGGATCGCCCACGTCTC
The DNA here is from genome assembly GCA_035691665.1 of Gammaproteobacteria bacterium. Classification (GTDB taxonomy): domain Bacteria; phylum Pseudomonadota; class Gammaproteobacteria; order Natronospirales; family REEB76; genus DASUBN01. Next base: position 23,124 of record DASSIS010000008.1, read on the forward strand.
CTATGCCCTGCACCAAGGGCTGCCAAGTATTGGTGGCGAGGGAGAACTCCTCCAGGCCCCAGCGGGTCCCGTGGCGCCATACCGCCGCCACCAGCCGGCTGCCGTCCGGGGACCAGTCGAGCCCACCCAGGATCTCGCCATCCTGCCCGCTCCACAGGGTCTTGGGGTCGCCGCCGTCGGCATCCATCAGTACCAGGCTGCTCTGGTCGAGGTCCATGCGCGCCGCCACGATGCGTGTTCCATCCGGTGACCAGGCGGCGTAGTGGAACCGCCCGCACTTCGTGAGCCGTGTGGTGCTGCCGGAATCCGGATCCACCCGGTAGAGATCGAAGTTGAAGTAGTACTCGTGACAGACGTCGGGTCGCGCCACCAAGAGGCCTGCCTTCGCGTTCCAATCGAGGCGCGCCGGATCGAAGGTGGGTGCGAGCTCGCGGCTCTGGCCGTCTTGCCAGACCATGATGGCCGGGTGCTGGTGGCTGTCATCGCGGACGTAGAACACCCGGCCGTCCGCGGCAGCTCTGGAAGATGAGGTGTCGTAGCCGTGATGGCTGAGCTGCTCACCCTCCACGAGCGCGGTGCCCGTGGGGTAAGGCGGCGTCGCGTATTTCTGGTCCAGGTAGGCTGTGAACCTGGACCAGACCTCGTCCCGGTCGTCGCCCAGGGTGTCCTCGAGGTTCCCCCCCACCCGGAACGGGATCAGGTGATCGCTGTAGTTGTCCACCAGCGCGGGGATCTTGTCCCGGCCGTAGGTCTGGTCGACGAACTGGTAGAAGTTGACGCCGTAGAGATAGGGGATGGCCCCCTCCGGCCACTGCGTCACTCCTGCCATGCTCACCTGGGACCAGGGCCGTACACCACGCGCCACCTCGGCCCGCATGTACATGGCATAGAGACTGCTCTGGCCGCGGCCACTGATCGCCTGCTTGTCGGTCTCGTCATAGACCGCGAGCCCTTCCACCAGCATGGTCGGCTGGAAGATGCCCGGCATGAGCAGGAAGTTGCGCCCGAAGAAATGTTGCATGAAGGCCGGTGCGCCGGTGGCCTTGTCCAACTGCAGGATGTGGGTGTACTCGTGGGTGATGAGTAGCCGGAACCAGTCGTCGAAATCCTCGAGGGTGTCGAGGCCGTCCGGCGGAGTCGCGTAGAGCTCGATATGGTCCCGCGGGAAGGATGTGGTGAGGCCGTTGGGCAGATCCTCGTGGTCGGTGAGCACCACGTATACCTTGTCCTTCGGCTCCCAGCCCAGCCAGGGATCGAGCTTCGTCGCCACCTGCTCCGCCACGTCCAACGCATGCTGGGCGAGCCGCTCCTCGCCCGCGTGGTATGTGAGCTTGAAGTGCGGGCCTTCGAGGGTATACCAGTCGAGACCGGGGTCCAGGGCCTCGGCGCCGGCCGTCCAGGCACCGGCGCAGAGAGCCGCGGTCATGAGCAACGCTCCTCTTATATAAGAGCGTGCGCCCGGCATGGCTCAGTGCCTGGCCGCGCCGGCCGGCAGGTGATAGGGATCGCTGAACAGCGCATCCACGTCCACCGCGTCGAAGCTGTAATGCTTCCCGCAGAACTCGCAGCTCACGTCCACCTTGCCCTGCTCCGCCAGGATGGACTGAACCTCGGCCTGCCCCAGGCCGCGCAGCGTGCCCTCGATGCGTTCCCTCGAGCAGCGGCAGCGGAAGGCCACCGGCGCGCCATCGAAGAGCCGCACGTCGTCCTCGTTATAGAGCCGGTGCAGGATCTCCTGCGCTGCCAAGTCCGAGAGCTCCTGCTGCTTCAGGGTGTCGGAGAGGATGGTGACGTGCTGCCAGGCATCGGCGTCGCCCTGCTTGTCCGGCAGTATCTGCAGCAGCATCCCGGCCGCACAGCCGTCGCCGGCGGTGAGCCAGAGGCGTGTGGCGAGCTGCTCGGAACGCTCGAAGTAACCTTCCAGGGAGGCGGCCAGGGTCGCACCCTCCAGCGGCACGATGCTCTGGTAGCGCTCCGACTTGTTGTTCTGCTCGATGGTCATGGCGAGACGCCCGTCGCCCACGAGTTCGCGGAAACCGAGTGCCGGGACCTCGCCGTTTCAATGGGCCAGGCCGCGCAGACTGAGGCCGCTGGTGCACTGCACCACCAGGAGATGCACGGGACCCGTGCCCTGGATCTGCAGCGTGATGCTGCCGTCGAACTTGAGGGTGGCCGAGAGCAGCGCCGTCGCCGCCATGGCCTCGCCCAGGAGCGCGCGCACCGGCGCCGGATAGTCCTGGCGTTCCAGGGCCGCCCGCCAGGTGGCATCCAGGTGCACGTGCCGGCCCTGCACCGGCAGCTTGTCGAAGATGAAGCGTCTCAGGGTGTCGTGCTCGCTCATGTCCTATCCATGTGGAGATATGAAGAGCCGATATGGGGTCGCGGGCACCCCTTTTCAATCACTATACCGCTTCAGCTCTTGAGCTTCTTCAGCAGCAAGTCGTTGACCTGCTGGGGGTTGCCCTTGCCCTTGGTGGCCTTCATCACCTGGCCCACGAAGAACGCGAACAGCTTGTCCTTGCCGGAACGGTAGTCCGCGAGCTGGCCGGGGTTCGCGGCCATGACCTCGTCGATGACCTTCTCCAGCGCCCCGCCGTCGGTGATCTGCTTCAGGCCCTTCTTCTCGATGATGGCGTCCGCCTCCCCCTCGCCGGCCCACATGGCCTCGAACACTTCCTTGGCGATCTTGCCGGAGATGGTGTTGTCCTGGATGCGCTTCAGCATCCCAGCGAGCAATGCGGCGCTCACCGGGCTCGCGGCCACTTCCTTGTTGTCCTTGTTGAGGGATGCCGAGAAGTCGCCCATCACCCAGTTGGCGCAGAGCTTGGGGTCGGCACCGCTGGCCTTGACCACGGTCTCGTAGAAATCGGCCAGGTCACGCCCCGAGGTGAGCAGGCCGCCGTCGTAGGCCGAGAGGCCGTACTGCCCCATGAAGCGCTGCTTCTTGACGTCCGGGAGCTCCGGCAGCGTCGCCTTGACCTCCTCGATGAAGCCCGCGGCGATGTCCAACGGCAGCAGGTCCGGATCCGGGAAATACCGGTAATCGTTGGCCTCCTCCTTGCTGCGCATGGAGCGGGTCTCGTCCTTGTCCGCGTCGTAGAGGCGCGTCTCCTGCACCACCTTGCCGCCACCCTCGATCAGCTCGATCTGGCGCTGCACCTCGTGGTTGATGGCTTTCTCCACGAAGCGGAAGGAGTTGATGTTCTTGAGCTCGGCACGAGTGCCGAACTTCGCCTCGCCCTTGCGGCGCACCGATACGTTGGCGTCGCAGCGGAACGAGCCTTCCTGCATGTTGCCGTCGCAGATCTCGAGGTAGCGCACCAGGCTGTGCAGCTTCTTGAGATAGGACACCGCCTCCTTGGCGGAGCGCATGTCCGGCTCGGAGACGATCTCGAGCAGCGGCGTGCCTGCGCGGTTAAGGTCAATGCCGGAGTGCTTGCCGAAGCCCTCATGCAGCGACTTGCCGGCGTCCTCCTCCAGGTGTGCGCGGGTGATGCCGATGCGCTTCACCGTGCCGTCGTTGAGTTCGATGTCGAGATGCCCCTTGGACACCACCGGCAGCTCGAACTGGCTGATCTGGTAGCCCTTGGGCAGGTCCGGGTAGAAGTAGTTCTTGCGCGCGAACACCGAGCGCGGCGCGATGCTGGCGCCGATGGCGAGCCCGAGTTTCACGGCCATGCGCACCGCGTCCTTGTTGAGCACCGGCAGCACGCCGGGGTAGCCCAGGTCCACGAGGCAGGCCTGGCTGTTGGGCAAGGCCCCGAACTCCGTCGACGCGCCGGAGAACAGCTTGCTCTTGGTGAGCAGCTGGGTGTGGACTTCCAAGCCGATGACTGTTTCCCATTCCATATCTTGTCGCCTTATTCGTAGTTCTTGGGTACACGCACATGCCAGTCGGTCTCCCTCTGGTATTGGTGCCCCATGGCGAGCAGGCGCGCCTCGTCGAAGTAGTTGCCGATGAGCTGCAGCCCCACGGGCAGGCCGTTCGCGAAGCCAGCGGGGATGGAGAGCCCCGGGAGGCCGGCGAGGTTCACGCCGTTGGCGTAGATGTCGTTGAGGTACATGGTGACCGGGTCATCCGCCTTCTCGCCCAGGCCGAAGGCCGTGGACGGGGCGGTCGGGCCCATGATCACGTCCACCTGCTTGAAGGCCTCCAGGAAGTCCCGGCGGATCAGGCTGCGGGTCTTCTGGGCCTTGAGGTAGTAGGCGTCGTAGTAACCGGACGACAGCACGTAGGTACCGGTCATGATGCGGCGCTTCACCTCGGCGCCGAAGCCCTCGCCGCGGCTGCGCATGTAGAGGTCGGTCAGGTCCACCGGGTCCTTGCAGCGATAGCCGAAGCGCACGCCGTCGAAGCGCGCCAGGTTCGCCGAGCACTCGGCCGGGGCCACCACGTAATAGGTGGGCACCGAGAGCCAGAAGTTCGGCAGGCTCACGTCCTTCACCTCGGCACCGAGCTTGCGGTACACGCCGATGGCCGCCTGCACCGCCTCCGCCACCTTGGGATCGAGGCCCTTGTCGAAGAACTCCTTGGGCACGCCGATGCGCAGGCCCTTCACCGGCTGATCGAGGGCCGCCACGTAATCCGGCACCGGCTTGTCGAGCGAGGTGGAGTCCTTCTCGTCGAAACCGGAGACCGCCTGCATCAGCATGGCATTGTCTTCGGCGGTGTAGGTGATGAAGCCGGCCTGATCGAGGCTGGAGGCGAAGGCCACGATGCCGTAACGCGAGACGCGGCCGTAGGTGGGCTTGAGCCCCGTGAGACCCACGAGCGCCGCCGGCTGGCGGATCGATCCGCCGGTGTCGGTGCCGGTGGCCGCGGGCGCGAGCCGGGCCGCCACCGCCGCCGCAGAACCGCCGGAGGAGCCGCCGGGTACGCGCGTCTCATCCCAGGGGTTCTTCACCGGACCGAAGTAGCTCGTCTCGTTGGAGGACCCCATGGCGAACTCGTCCATGTTGGTCTTGCCGAGCAGCACGGTGCCCGCCTGCTTCAAGCGCGCCACCACCGTGGCGTCGTAGGGCGCCACGAAGTTCTCCAGCATCCGGGAAGCGCAGGTGGTCTTCACGCCGGCGGTGCAGAAGATGTCCTTGTGGGCGATGGGCAGACCGGTGAGCGTGCCACCTTCGCCTGCGGCCAAGCGCTTGTCCGCGCCCCGCGCCTCGGTGAGCGCTTGCTCCTTCAGCACCGTGATGAAGGCGTTGAGCCTGGGGTTGTGGCGCTCGATGCGCTCGAGGAAGGTGCGCGTGAGCTCCTCGCTGGAGACCTTCTTGGCCTTCAACTCTTTCGCCATCTCGGCGAGCGTCTTTCTGTGTAGCATCTCGTTTGGATCCCGTACGGGTGCCGGCCCTCAAAGAAAGCCGGCACTTTTCTTATTCGACGACTTTGGGCACCAGGTACAGACCGGCCTCCGTCTCGGGGGCGTTCTGCTGGTAGCGCTCGCGGTCCACCTGCTCGGTGACCGCGTCTTCCCGCAGCCTTTGGCTCATGTCCAGGGGGTGGGCCATGGGTTGGACGGCGGCGGTATCCACCTTGTCCAGCTGTGCCACGAACTCCAGGATGTTGGAGAGGTTCTTGGCGTAGGCCGGGATGTCCTGCTCGGCGATGGAGAGCCGTGCGAGGCGGGCGATGGCCTTGACGTCATCCGGGGTGAGGGACATGCAGGGTCTCCGGGAAAAAGTCGCGCAAATCCAGTGGATTATCGCACAAACCTGCTTGCCGCCGGAGCCCCCCGTTGTTAAAGTAACGCGCCCCTCTCGTCCAGCATCGTCAGCGGAAAACCATGTTCAAAAGCCTGCGCGGATTCTTCTCCACCGACCTGTCCATCGACCTGGGTACCGCCAACACGCTCATCTATATGCGTGGCAAGGGCATCATCCTGTCCGAGCCCTCGGTGGTCGCCATCCGCGAGGAGCCGGGCCGCGGCAACAAGGTGATCGAGGCCTACGGCGCCGATGCCAAGCGCATGCTGGGCCGTACCCCGGGCAACATCCTCGCCATACGTCCCATGAAGGACGGCGTGATCGCCGACTTCACCATCACCGAGCAGATGCTCAAGCATTTCATCAAGAAGGCGCACGGCAACCGCTACTTCCGCCCCACGCCTCGGGTGCTGGTGTGCGTGCCCTACGGCGCGACTCAGGTCGAGCGGCGAGCCATCCGCGAGTCGGCCCAAGGCGCCGGCGCGCGCAAGGTCTACCTGATCGAGGAACCCATGGCCGCCGCCATCGGCGCCGGCCTGCCGGTCCACGAAGCCAAAGGCTCCATGGTGCTCGACATCGGCGGCGGCACCTCCGAGGTGGCCGTCATCTCCCTGAACGGCATCGTCTACGCCGCCTCGGCGCGTATCGGCGGCGACCGTTTCGACGAAGCCATCATCAACTACGTGCGCCGCAACTACGGCATCCTCATCGGCGAGGCCACCGCCGAGCGCGTCAAGCATGAGATCGGCTGCGCCTACCCCGCCAAGGAACTGCTGGAGATGGAAGTGAAGGGCCGCAACCTCTCCGAGGGCGTGCCGCGCAGCTTCACCATGAACAGCAACGAGGTGCTGGAGGCGTTGCAGGAGCCCCTCGCGGGCATCGTGAGCGCCGTGAAACACGCCCTGGAACAGACCCCGCCGGAGCTCGGTTCCGACGTCGCCACCAATGGCATCGTGCTCACCGGCGGCGGTGCCCTGCTGCGCGACATTGACCGCCTGCTGCGCGAGGAGACTGGGCTGCCGGTGCTGATCGCCGACGACCCGCTCACCTGCGTTGCCCGTGGCGGCGGCAAGGTACTCGAGCTCATCGACGAGTACGGCGCCGAGACCTTCGCCGTCGAATAAGCGGAATTGGGTCACGGACCGGGAATAAAACCCGCCCAAAGCCCTTCGACCCGTTGCGGCCGGCGCTCCCGGGCCGCAAAATTGGCGCACTGTCCCGCATCTCTTCCGAGGTCGGTGTGCTCATCCTGAATCCGGCGACGATGACGCTCATGTGCGCCCGCCCCGAGGCGCGCTGAGTGGCCGTCATCCGCCGGCGGCGTTCGCCGCAGCTCTTCTCCAGCCGCCCCGCCGGCGCGCTGCGCACCTTCCTCCTGGTGGCCGCCTCCATCGCGCTCATGATCTACGACCACCAGAGTGGCGGCCTGAGACGCATGCACTCCGCGCTCTCCACCCTCGTCTACCCGGTGCAGGCGGCGGTGAACGTGCCCCACACGCTGCTGCTCTGGGCCGAAGACAAGCTCGCCACCCACGTGGCGCTGGTGCGCGATAACGACGACCTGCGCCAGCGCCTCGGCATCGCCCAGGCGCAACTGCAGCAGTTCGCTGCCCTGGAGCAGGAGAACAACCGCCTGCGCAGCCTCATGCAGGCGACCGCGCGGGTGCCCGGGCGCATCAGCGCCGCCGAGATCCTGGCGGCAGACCTCGATCCCTTCCGGCATCTCGTGGTGATCGACAAGGGCACCGGTGACGGCGTGTACACCGGCCAGACGGTTCTGGACGCCAACGGCATCATGGGGCAGGTGGAACGCGCCGATCCCTTCGAGGCCGAAGTCACGCTGATCAGCGACCCGAGTCAGGCCATCCAGGTGGAAGTGAACCGCACCGGCTTGCGGACCCTCGCCGTCGGCAGCGCCGACCTCGAACAGCTCTCGCTGCCCTATGTCACCAACGACAGCGACATAAAGACCGGCGATCTCGTGGTGACCTCGGGCCTCGGCGGGCGTTACCCGGCGGGTTACCCCGTGGGCACGGTGATCAAGTTCGAGCGCAATCCCGCCGAGCCCTTCGCCACGGTGGCGGTGCACACCACCGCCGATCTCAGCCACGGCCACGAGGTGCTGCTCTACTGGCCGCCGACGCCGCTGCCTCAGGTGACGCTGCCCAAGAAAGAAGCGGCGCCAGCGGGACAGCCGGCGAACAGCGGCAAGAAAGGCGCGCGGAAGAAGAAACCATGAGAGACCTCTCGCCGCCGCGCTCGGTCTGGGTCATCGCCGTGAGCTACCTTGCAGCATTCATCCTCACCATCTGGCCGCTGCCGCAGTGGGCCGAGATGTTCCGCCCTGTCTGGGTGGTGCTCGTCACCGTCTATTGGTGCCTGTGGCTGCCGCACCGGATCGGGGTGGTCACCGCCTTCGTCGCGGGCCTGCTCCTGGACGCTCTCACCGGCACCCTGCTCGGCGAACACGCCCTCGCGCTGGTGCTGGTGGCCTGGACTGCGCTCTGGCTGCACCTGCAGGTACGGGTCTTCCCCTGGTGGCAGCAGTGCTTCGTGGTGCTGTGCATCATGCTGGTCTACAGCTTCGCGCTCTTCTGGGTGGATGGCATGCTGGGTTATACCGTGGGCGCCGGGTTGCGCTGGGTGCCGGCCGTGGTGAGCTCCCTGCTCTGGCCCTGGATCCTGAGCGTGCTCACCCGCCTGCAGCACCGCTACCAGGTCAGCTGAGCCGCTGCGCATAACCGATGGCACGTATCCGGATCCGCAACGAATGGATGGAACAGCACCTCTTCCGGGTACGGGCCATCGTGGTGGGTGCCATCGCCCTCCTGCTCCTGCTCTTCGTAGCTGGCCGGCTCATCGACCTGCAGCTCGTGAACTACGCGCACTTCGCCACCCTGGCGGAAGGTAACCGCCTGCGGGCGGAACCCGTGACCCCACCGCGCGGGCTCATCTTCGATCGCAACGGCGTGCCGCTGGCGGAGAACCGGCCGAGCTACGAACTCGACGTGGTACCGGAGCAGGTACCTGATCTGGACGCCACCCTCGCCGCCCTCGGCAAGCTGGTGGACCTGAAGCCCGCCGACCTGAAGCGCTTCGACGACCTGCTCAAGACCAAGCGCCCCTTCCAGCCGCTGCCCCTGAGGCTCGCGCTCTCGGACGATGAGATCGCGCGCTTCGCCGCCCAGCGCCAGGACTTCCCCGGCGTGGACATCACCGCGACCCTCGCGCGCTATTACCCGCAGGGCGCGCTCACCGCGCACGTGGTGGGTTACGTGGGCCTCGTCAGCCCCGAAGAACTCGACGATCTGGACCCGGAGCAGTACTCGAGCACGTCCGAGGTCGGCAAGATCGGCATCGAGGCCGCTTATGAGAAGCAGCTGCACGGCTCCGTGGGTATCCGGCAGGTGGAGACCAATGCGGAAGGCCGGGCGGTGCGCGTGGTGTCCTATACCCCCTCGGTGCCCGGCAGCGACCTCTATCTCTCCATCGATGTGAAGCTGCAAGCCGCCGCGGAACAGGCGCTCGGGAAGTCCAATGGCGCGGTGGTGGCCATCGACCCCAGCACCGGCGAGGTGCTGGCCCTGGTGAGCCGTCCCTCCTACGACCCTAACCAGTTCGTGGGCGGCATCGACCCGGACGAGTACGCGGAACTGCAGGACGACTCCTCCCAGCCGCTCTTCAACCGCGCGCTGCGCGGCCAATATCCGCCCGGCTCCACGGTGAAGCCTTTCCTCGGGCTCGCCGCGCTCAACTACCACGTCATCAACCCGTTCGCGGACCTGATGTGCCCCGGTTATTTCTACCTGCCCAGCAATCCCAACCCCTACCGCGATTGGAAAGCCGGCGGACACGGCGAGACGAACCTGGTCAAGGCCATCGCCGAGTCCTGCGACGTCTATTTCTACACTGTCGCCCAGAAGCTCGGGATCGACCGGATACATGACTTCCTGTCACAGTTCGGCTTCGGCGCCGCACCGGACGTGGACCTGGTCGGCGCAGATGACGGCGTGAACCCGTCGCCGGACTGGAAGCGCAAGACCATGCACAAGCCCTGGTATCTCGGCGAGACGGTGATCACCGGCATAGGCCAGGGTTACATGCTGGCCACGCCGCTCCAGCTCGCCTCCGCCACCGCCACACTCGCGGAGCATGGCCAGCGTTACGCCCCCCGTCTGCTGCACGCGGTGGGCGACCCTCTCTCCGGTGTGATCAGCGACACGGCTCCTCAGGCCCTACCGACCGTGACCATGCCTGAACCCACCGATTGGGATCTGGTCATCAAGGGCATGAGCGGCGCGGTCAAATACGGCACCGCTGCGCGCATCGATTACGGCCTGAAATACACCGTTGCCGGCAAGACCGGCACCGCACAGGTGCACGCCAAGAAGCTCGGCATCATCGGCGAGGAAGACGAGTCGGACGTGCCGGAGTCGCTGCGCGACCACGCCTGGTTCATCGCCTTCGCCCCGGTCGAACAGCCGCGCATCGCCGTGGCGGTGCTGGTGGAACATGGAGGCGGCGGGCCCACGGTCGCACCGCTGGCGCGCCAGGTATTGGACGCGTATCTTCTTGACCAGACCAGCACCACGACCGCGCCGCCATGAGCCCTGAGATCCAACCCGGTTCCGGCTATCGCCCGGTGGGCGAGCAGACGCTCGGCGAACGCCTGCTGGACCGGCTCAACCTCGACGCACCGCTGCTGGTGGCGATCCTCGCCCTCTGCGCCGCGGGTCTCGCCATCCTCTACGGTGCCGGCGGGCAGGACCCGGGCATGGTCTCCCGCCAGGCCATCCGCCTGGTGCTCTCCTTCGGCGTGATGCTCGTGGTGGCGCAGCTCTCGCCCCAGTTCCTGCGCCTCTGGACACCGTGGGTGTTCACCATCGGCCTGGTGCTGCTTCTGCTCACCCTGCACTCCGGACACATCGGCCGCGGGGCGCAGCGTTGGCTGAGCCTCGGCGTGGTGCGCTTCCAACCCTCGGAGATCATGAAGATCGCCGTGCCCATGATGGTGGGCTGGTACCTGCACGATAGACCCCTGCCTCCGAGTTGGCGTCAGTTGCCGGCGCTGCTCGCCATCGTGCTCGTGCCGGTGCTACTCGTGGGTGTGCAGCCCGACCTCGGCACCGCCCTGCTCATCATGAGCGCCGGCGCCTTCGGTATCTTCCTCTCCGGTCTGCGCTGGCGGGTGATCGTGCTCATCTTCCTGTTGCTGGGAATCGCGACCCCCCTCGTCTGGCATTTCATGCACGGCTACCAACGCGAGCGCGTGCTCACCTTCCTCAACCCGCAGCGCGACCCGCTCGGCGCCGGTTATCACATCATCCAGTCCGAAATCGCCATCGGCTCCGGCGGCGTGTTCGGCAAGGGCTGGCTGCAGGGCACCCAGTCCCAGCTCGACTTCCTCCCCGAGAGCTCCACCGACTCCATCTTCGCGGTGGTGGGCGAGGAATTCGGTTTCATCGGCACCCTCGCGCTCATCGGGCTCTACGGTTTCATCGTGGCGCGTTCACTGTTCATCGCCATGCGGGCCCAGGACACTTTCTCGCGCCTCACCGCCGGGAGCCTGAGCATGGCCTTCTTCACCTACGTGTTCATCAACAGCGGCATGGTCTCCGGCGTCGTGCCGGTGGTGGGGGTGCCGTTGCCGCTCATCAGCTACGGCGGCACTTCCATGGTGACCCTCATGGCAGGATTCGGTATCCTCATGAGCATCCATTCGCACCGCAAGCTGGTGGCATCCTGAACGCGCGACTCCGCCTCCTCGCCGTCACCCCCCTGCTACTCCTGGCAGCCTGCGCCCATCAGCCCCTCGAGAAACGCGAGACACACGTGCCGGCCCCGCCCGCGGCCACCGGCTTCGTGGCGCGTGCCGACGTGCAGCAGTTCGCGGCGGACGTGGTCAAGCGCGACGGCCTGGATGCCGCCTGGGTGAAACGCGCCCTGGACGGCGCGAAGCGGCGCCAGGCGGTCATCGATGCCATCACTCGGCCCTACGAAGCCAAGCCCTGGTACCAATACGAACCTCTGTTCGTGAACGACGGCCGCATCGACGGCGGCGTGGCCTTCTGGGACCGGGAGGAGGACACCCTCACCCGGGCCGAGGCCGAATACGGAGTGCCGGCGGGGATCGTCGTCGCCATCGTGGGGATCGAGAGCTATTACGGCCGGCAGCACGGCGGCTATCCGGTCATCGACGCCCTGACGACCTTGGGCTTCGACTACCCACCGCGGGCGGCCTTCTTCCAGGGAGAGCTGGAACAGTTCCTGATCATGTGCCACGAACAGTCCCTGGACCCGCTCAAGCCCATGGGCTCCTATGCCGGAGCCATGGGTGCGCCCCAGTTCATGCCGGACAGCTTCCGCATCTACGCCGTGGACTTCGATGCCGACGGCAAGCGCGATATCTGGAACGACTGGGCGGACATCATCGGCAGCGTGGCCAACTATTTCCACCTGCACGGCTGGCAGCCGAACGGCCTCATCGCGGTGCCCGCCGCGCTCATGAAGGACGCGGATCCTCCCGCGCCCCTGACCCCCACCACCGTGGGCGCGCTGCGCCGCGCCCACGTGATCCTGAGCGAAGGGCTCCCCGACGACGCCGAGGCGGTGTTGGTGGCGCTGCAGGGTGAGGACGAGATCCATTACTGGGTCGGGCTGCACAACTTCCGGGTGATCACCCAGTACAACAAGAGCCCGCTCTATGCCATGGCGGCGGTGCAGCTGGCGGACGCCATCGCCGAACGGCGCTCCGCCGAGAACCGCAATGGGCCGTAAGCGACTGCTGCTCCTCGGCGTGCTGGCCTTGGGCATGAGCCTCTGCGCCTGCGCCCCCTTCCCCACCCTGCCTTCCGGGGATCGCGGCCCGGAGCATACGGTGGACGTATCCAAGGTGCCCGACGCGGTGCCGGGCGATGAGACCCCGAGCCGCTCCGGCAACCCTTCGCGCTACACGGTACTGGGCAAGACCTACGACCTCGTGCCCTCCTGCAAGGGTTATCACGACCGCGGCATCGCCTCCTGGTACGGCACCCAGTTCCACGGCGGCCGCACCTCCGACGGCGAGACCTACGACATGTACGCCATGACCGCCGCTAACAAGGTGGTGCCCATCCCCTGCTACGCCCGGGTGACCAACCTGCAGAACGGCAAGAGCGTAGTGGTGAAGATCAACGACCGTGGCCCCTTCGTGGGGAACCGGCTCATCGACCTCTCCTATGCGGCCGCTTCAAAGCTCGAGATGCTGGGCACCGGCACGGCCCTCGTGGACGTGCAGGCCGTCACGGCGGGCCAGGCGAGTCCGCCGCCCGCGGTGGCCCCAGTCCCCGCGCCGGCGGTAGCGACCGTGGCGAGTGCAGCAGCACCGGCTGTCGCCCCCGATCTGAACCCGAAGATCTTCCTGCAAGTGGGCGCTTATGTCGAACGCGCCAACGCCGATGCGGTGCTCCAGAAGCTCGCGGTCAACGGCGTACAGAAGACCTTCATCCTGGCGGTGAGCGAGAACGGTCGCACCCTGTACAAGGTCCGCATCGGCCCGGTAGCGGGTGTGGACGGGGTGGACAGCCTCAGCACCCGGCTCGCGGCCTTGGGCTATCCCGACGCCGAGATCGTCATCCCCTGAGGGCGCCTGCACGGCCTCGCGCAAACGGGTAAAATTTCCGCGCCTATCAGCATCCCCGTCCGCCGAGGTGTCCGTGAGAGTCCAGAGCCTGCTCGCCTTCCTGCTGCTTTCCGTCGCCGTCACCGCCCGTGCGATACCGATCCCCGCCCCGCCGCAGTTCGATGCCAGGAGCTACGTGCTCATGGATGCCAACAGCGGCCAAGTGATCGCGGCCTACAACCCCGACCAACACCGCGAACCCGCCAGCCTCACCAAGCTGATGACGGCCTACGTGGCGTTCCATGCCCTGAAGGACGGCGTCATCCACCTGGACGACACCGCCGTGGTCAGCGAGCGCGCCTGGCGCATGGGCGGCTCGCGCATGTTCGCCCAGCTGGGTGCCCACATCAGCGTCGAGGACCTGCTGCAGGGCATGATCGTGCAGTCCGGCAACGACGCCACCGTGGCGCTCGCGGAGCGGGTCGGAGGCAGCGAGGATGCCTTCGTCTCCCTCATGAACCAATACGCCGACAAGCTCGGCATGAAAGACACCCATTTCGTGAACGCGTCCGGTCTCACCGCCGACCGGCAGCACTACGCTTCGGCCCGTGACCTGGCACTGCTCTCCAGCGCGATCGTGCGCGAGTTCCCGGAGTACCAGCACTTCTTCATGGAGAAGGACTTCACCTGGAACAAGATCAGCCAGAAGAACCGCAACGACCTGTTGTTCAGCGATACCACCGTGGACGGGCTCAAGACCGGCGACACCGACGACGCCGGCTACTGCCTCATCGCCTCGGCCCAGCGCGGCGGCATGCGCCTCATCTCCGTGGTGATGGGTGCCAAATCCACCAAGACCCGCGCCCAGGACGCCGAGGCTTTGCTCAACTACGGTTCCAACTTCTTCGAGACCCGCAAGCTCTATGCCGCCGGCACCGCCATCTCCAGCGTGAAGGTGTGGAAGGGTGCCGAGGGTGACGCGGCGACCGGCGTGGTGAGCGATGTCTACGTGACCCTGCCCAAGGGCGCTTACAACGACCTGCATGCCACGGCGGACGGCCATCCGGGCCTCATCGCGCCGGTGCCCGAGCACACCCCGGTGGGCATGCTCAACATCAACATGGGCGACCGGCTGCTGGCCCAGGTGCCGCTCTATACCTTGAAGACCGTGCCCGAAGGCAACATCTTCAAGCGCATGTTCGACAGCGTGCGTCTCTGGTTCAGCAAGAAGTAAGCGCTTGGCCCAACCGCTGCCCATCGCCCACCTCAACGGGCGCTTCCTGCCGCTCGCCGAAGCGCACATCTCGCCCCTGGACCGGGGTTTCCTGTTCGGCGACGGGGTGTACGAAGTCATCCCGGTGTACGCCGGCCGCCTGTTCCACCTGCCGGCGCACCTGAAGCGCCTCCAGTACAGCCTGGATGCCTTGCGGCTCAAGAACCCGCTCAGCGATGCGGACTGGACCGCGCTGCTGAGCAAACTGGTGCAGGACAACGGCGGCGGCGACCAATCCCTCTACCTCCAGGTCAGCCGCGGTGCCGATACGGGTCGCGACCACGCTTTCCCTGCCGGCGTCGCGCCTACAGTGTTCGCCATGTGCTCGCCCCTGAGCCCGCTGCCGGAGGAACTCAAGACCCGCGGCGCCAAGGTCATCACCCTCGAGGACATCCGCTGGCAGCGCTGCGACATCAAGTCCACCGCCCTGCTCGGCAACGTGCTCTTGCGTCAGCAGGCGACGGACCGGGGTTGCAACGAGGCGATCCTGCTGCGCAGCGGCCGTGCCACCGAAGCCACCGCCAGCAGCCTGTTCATCGTGAAGGGCGGCGTCATCGTCACTCCGCCCAAGAGCCGGGAACTCCTGCCCAGCATCACCCGCGACGTGGTGCTGGAGCTGGCCCGGCACCACGGGCTTCCCTGGCACGAGGCGGTGATCCCGGCGGCCGAACTCAAGCAAGCGGAGGAGATCTGGCTCGCCAGCTCCACCCGTGAGGTCTATGCCGTGACCGAGATGGACGGTGCCCCCGCAGGGGGCGGCAAACCTGGCGTACACTGGAAGCGCATGTTCGATCTCTTCCAGCGACACAAGGCTGAGCTGGCGACCTGAAGGCGCGCGTGAGCGACACCTCCCCCCTGAAGTTCCCCACCGTCTTCCCCGTGAAGATCATGGGCAAGGACGAACCCGGCTTCCATGCCGCGGTGGCGGAGATCATCGCGCGCCACGTGGCGCCCTTGAGCGAGCTGCCGGTGAAGAAGCAACCCAGCAAGGAAGGCCGCTTCGTCTCCATCACCGTCACCATCGAGGCCCAGAGGCGCGAGCAACTGGACGCCCTCTACCGGGACTTGAGCGCCCACCACCTGGTGCTGATGGCCCTATGAGCCCGCCCGTCATCAAGCATCTCGGATTGGTGGAGTACATCCCCACCTGGCGCGCCATGGAGGAGTTCACCCTGGCGCGCGGCCCCGAGACCCCGGACGAGGTCTGGTTCCTGGAGCACCCGCCGGTGTTCACCCTGGGGCTCGCGGGCAAGATGGAGCACGTATTGGCTCCCGGCGACATCCCGGTGGTACACATCGACCGTGGCGGCCAGGTCACCTACCACGGCCCGGGCCAGCTCGTGGTCTATCCCCTCCTCGACCTCAAACGCCAGAAGCTGGGCGTGCGCGAGCTGGTGGAAGGCCTCGAGAACGCGGTCATCGACGCCCTCGCCCTCTACGGCATAAAGGCCCGCGGCCGGCGCGATGCGCCGGGGGTGTACGTGGGCGAGAAGAAGATCTGCTCCATCGGCATCCGCGTGCGGCGCGGCTGCACCTATCACGGCATCGCCTTCAACGTGCACACCGACCTCGAGCCCTTCGATCGCATCAACCCTTGCGGCTACGAAGGCCTGGAGATGACCCAGGTGAGCGCCTTGGGGGGGCCGGCGGACGTAGCCCGCGTGGCGCAAGACCTGCTCCCGGCCCTGCTGGGACGCCTGGGGTACAATAAGCCTCCTGTGGCTGCCCGCGCGGGCGCCTGAATCCCGTCAAAGGTCGACTCCTTGTCCGAACCCACTTCCAAGCCCCGTCCGAGCCTCGAGCCCGGCAAGAAGCTCACGGCCCAGGAAAAGATGGCGCGCATCCCGGTGAAGATCGAACCCACGGTCGCGCCGCTGCGCAAGCCTTCCTGGATACGGGTGCAATCCTGGGCGACTCCCGAAGTCGCGCGCCTGAAGCAGGTGCTGCGCGACAACCACCTGCATACCGTGTGCGAAGAGGCCTCCTGCCCTAACATCGGCGAGTGCTTCGGCAAGGGCACCGCCACTTTCATGATCATGGGCGACGTCTGCACCCGCCGCTGCACCTTCTGCGACGTGGCCCATGGCCGTCCCGGCAGCCTCGACGCCGAGGAACCCGCGAACCTGGCCCGCACCATCAAGGCCATGGGCCTCAAGTACGTGGTGGTCACCTCTGTGGACCGGGACGACCTGCGCGACGGCGGCGCCGGTCACTTCGTCTCCTGCATCCGCGCCATCCGCGGAGAGTCCCCCCAGACCCGCATCGAGGTGCTGGTGCCGGATTTCCGCGGGCGCATGGACGTGGCTCTGGCGCTCATGCACGAAGCGCCGCCGGATGTGTTCAACCACAACCTCGAGACCGTGCCGCGGCTCTACCGTGAAGTGCGGCCCGGCTCAGATTACGCCCACTCCCTGATGCTCCTGAAACGCTTCAAGGCCGCACACCCGGACCTGCCCACCAAATCCGGCATCATGGTCGGCCTGGGCGAGGAGCTCCCGGAGATCTTCGAGACCATGCAGCACCTCAGGGACCATGACGTGAACATGCTCACCGTGGGTCAGTACCTGCAGCCCAGCAAGTTCCACCATCCCGTGGTGCGATACATGACGCCGGAAGAGTTCAAGGAAGTGGAGCGGCGCGGATACGAGATGGGCTTCGACCACGTGGCCAGCGGGGCGTTGGTGCGGTCGTCGTACCATGCGGACAAGCAGGCGGAAGAAGTCCTGCACGAAAAAACGGGATAAAAGATCCGGTAGATAGATAGATGGACCTGAAGAAGCGGCCTTAAGGCCGCTTCTTCATTTGGTGACCTTAAGTACCTCGATGTTCTCGGGATTCCCTACGTCGGACCAGAGTCCACCATAAAACTCGCCGCTCAAAGCCTCCATCGCCATGGCGCTCTCCATCAGGGGCAAGAGCTTGAACTTGCCGGCGCGGCACTCCTTGAAGAAATCCGCCTTGTAGACGCCGATGCCGCTGTAGGTGAGTTTAGGCTCGCCCTGCGGGTGCAGGTGGCCGGTGGTGGTGAGGTGGAAGTCGCCTTCCGGGTGATGGAGAGGGTTGGGCACCATGACGAGGTGGGCCAGATCGTCGTGCTTGAGACGGTGCTTCAAGGTCTCGAAGGGGAAATCGGTGAACACGTCTCCGTTCACCACCAGGAAGGGCTCGCGACCGAGTTTAGGCAGTAACCTGAAGATACCGCCGCCGGTCTCGAGCGGCTCAGGTCCCTCGTAGGAATAATGTATATGCACGCCGTACTGCCCGCCGTCGCCGAGAGCGCCCTGGATCTTGTCCGCGAGCCAGGAGGTGTTGATGTGGATCTGGGTATAACCTGCGTCCCGCAACCGCTCCAAGTGGTGCACGACGAGCGGCTTGCCTTTCACTTCTAGCAAGGGCTTGGGCGTAGTATCTGTTAAAGGACGCAGTCTTTCACCCCTGCCTGCGGCCAGTATCATCGCCTTCATACACCGCCCGCCAGCGCTGCCTGCTTCTCCAGCTTGTCCAGGAGCCGGAGCAGCGGGTTGAATGCCTTATATAGGTGCCCCACTTCCCTCAAATAGCCCAGGAAGCGGGGGGTGTCCTTCAGGTACTGGGGCTTGCCGTCCCGGTAGTGGAGGCGTGCGAACAGGCCCAGGATCTTGAAGTGGCGCTGCATGCCCATCCAGTCGGAAGCGCGGGCGAATTCCTTGGGATCCGCCGGCAGCGGCAGACCCACGTGCCTTCCCAGGTCCCAGTACTTGTGACGCCACCCCCGCACCCGCTCCTCGGGCCAAGAGAGGAAGGCATCCCGAAACAGGCTGGTGATGTCGTAGCTCACCGGCCCCATGACTGCGTCCTGGAAATCCAACACCCCGGGGTTGGGCTCGCTGACCATCAGGTTGCGGGGCATGTAGTCGCGGTGCATGTACACCTGCGGCTGGGTCAGGGCCGAGTCCTCCAGCAACTTGAACGCATCCTGCAGCGCCATGCTATCCATGGCGGTCAACTCTAGCTTGAGATGACGCGTTACATACCACTCCGGGAAGAGCATGAGCTCCCGGTGCAGGAAGGCTCTATCGAAGGGCGGGAGGGTGCCCGGACGCGTGGCCCGCTGCCACAGGATCAGGGCGGAGATGGCGTCCGAGAACAGTCGGTCGGCATTGCCCGCGTCGAGCACATCTAGGTACGTCTGGCGGCCCAGATCCTCGAGGACCAGGAAGCCGCGGTCCAGGTCTTGAGCGAATATCTCGGGCACATGCAGCCCCGCTTCCTTGAGGAGACCGGCCACACGGAGGTAGGGCCGGCAGTCCATCTGGGGAGGCGGCGCGTCCATGACGATATATGAACGCCCAGCGGTAGTCGTGCGAAAATAGCTCCGGAAGCTGGCATCCGCGGACGCCGGTTCCAGCGACGGTGCCGGATCGGCCAACGCGGTAGCGATCCAGCTCCGGAGCTCCTGCTGGCGATCTGGCGGCAAGACATCCCTCACAGGTTTGAAGGCCCCCTCAAAGTGTGCGATTGTACGCCGCGTCTCGACATAGTTTCAGGGAGCCCGCGGGTGAAGGCAGGTCGAGCGTTCTTCCTCATAACCGCACTGCTCGCCTCCGCGCCGGCGCTCGCCGACGATACCGCCAGTCCGAATTCCTACATGTCGACCGCCCAGGACATGAGCGGCGCCCCGGCGTCGAGCACTTCGCCCGAGGCCATGATGGCACGCGCCTTCGAAGGCAAGAGCTGGACCTGCATCTCCAGCTCCCCCGGCCAGTCACCGTCCGTGGAGCCGGCGCCGCGTAATGAGACGGCCTGCACCCTATCCCCCTTCTACCACGACAGTTGGGGTCTCTGCCCGGCCTTCCCGGCTTCACCGGTGTTGCCCTTACCCCCAGGTAGCCCGCTGCCCGGTCAACAGCAGGCCTTCATCATCGGCGACCAGATCGATGGCATCCAGCAGGGTCAATCCTTCATAACCGGCGACGTGCAATTGGATCAAGGCGACCATCGCGTCACTGGCCAGAAGATGACCTATGACAGCAACACGGGCATCGCCCTGATCAAGGAAGACGTCAACTACTACACACCGCGGCTCATGGTGCTGAGCCCCTCTGGTAGCTACGACACCAACAAGGGCTTCGGTAGTTTCGACGATGCCGAGTTCCTGCTGCCCCAGCGCCATGGCCGCGGTACCGCCGACCTTGTGAACTCGCTGGACACTGACCATAGCCAGATGTTCGGCGTCCAATACACCACCTGCCCACCAGGTCACCAGGATTGGCTCCTCAAAGCTCCGGACCTGAGCCTGGATATGAGTACCAACACCGGTATCGCCCACGACGTGACCATCGACTTCCTGGGTGTACCCATATTCTGGACACCCTATCTCAATTTTCCGATCACCGACGACCGCAAGTCTGGATTCCTCAGCACCGAGTTCAGCTTCGACGCCATCAATGGTTTCGAGATCGAGGCCCCCTACTATTTCAACCTGGCGCCTAATTACGACCTTACACTCTATCCGCGCCCCATCACCAAGCGAGGCTTGCAGACCGGTGCAGACTTCCAGATCCTGACGCCCATCAGCTACGACTACATCTACGGCAGTTATATGCCGCACGACATGGTGTATGACAAGGAATACGGGGTGACGGGCAACCATGAGCGCGGGCAGTTCACGCTAAAGCACAACATGATCGTGAACGATAATACAAGTCTGACTGGGGACTATAACTGGGTCTCGGACGACGAGTACTTCCACGACCTGAGCAGCGATCTATCGATCGTCTCCAGCACCTACCTCAACCGCAACCTAAAACTCAAATACGGAGATGGAAGCGACCTACACGTCGCTACCCTGATGCAGGACTATCAGGTAATTGACCCCAACATCGCACGCACGTCATACCCCTATCGCAGGGCGCCAGAGGTAACCATCGGCTTGGGGAACAACAGCGCGGTTGAGGGCCCCGAATACACTATGGATACTGAAGTGGTACGCTTCCAGCGGTCGGAGCGATTGGGTGCCTGGAGGTTCGATACGGAACCCAGCGTCAGCTTCCCCATGAGTTCTTACTTCGGCTATTTCACCCCCACGCTGGCTTGGCGCTACACGGAGTATGACCTTTCTGAGCAACAGCAGGCGAACCTGGCGCCAGGTTCGCTGCCCCTGCAGCAGAATCCTTTCCTCGACGACGCACACTTCTCCCGCAGCGTTCCAATATTCGATATCGATAGCGGCCTCTATTTCGACCGCGACATAGGTGACGGCAGCTACCTGCAGACCCTGGAGCCACGACTGTTCTACCTGAGGGTGCCGTATCGCAATCAGAACGAGATACCGATCTTCGATGCCCTAGGCACGACCTTCAGCTATGCGCAACTCTTCAGCGACAATAACTTCTACGGCGCAGACCGGCAATCGGACGCCAACCAGCTGAGCTATGCCTTGACCTCTCGCCTCCTGGATCCCACCACCGGCGCAGAGATCTTGCGAGGCGACATAGGTCAGATCCGTTACCTGGCGGATCGGAAGGTGTCGATAGGTACGGCCTGTACCTCTTCCAACATCCCGATCGGCTGTACGCCGGCGGCGACGTTTTTATTTTCTGACATCGTTGGAGACCTCGCTTACAGCCTCAACGATGAATGGACCGTAACTCACCAGCAGCTCTGGAACCCCGCGACCCGCAAGACCGACCTGGCGAACGTGCTTTTCGAGTACCACCCCGCCTATCGGCAGGTGGTGAACCTGGGCTACCAGTACCAGCGCGGCGCGAACAACAACCCCTTAGTCAAGCAGACGGACTTCTCATTCAGCTGGCCGCTCACAACGAACTGGAGCATGGTAGGGCGCTGGAACTACGACATCTCGAGTAATCCGCATCTTACCCTCGAGGACTTCATCGGCCTCGAATACGATAGTTGCTGTTGGAACTTCCAGATCCTCCACCGCCACGTCGTTACGGGCACCCGCGGCGGACAGCCCCTCCTCGACAACGTGTTCTTCTTCCAGCTCTCGCTCAAGGGGCTGGTCACGGCTGGCCGCCACCTCGATGATCTGGTCGAAAGTGGTATCCTAGGCTACTCGGATAACGCCTTCACCGAATCCCAATAGCCTCGGCACCCCGAAAAATGCATATGCCCAAACCGACCGGCGCCTGGCGCCTCTCCCTCTGCTTGTCCGTCGCCATGCTGCTGGCCCTCGCCGGCTGCGGAGCCTTCCCGGGGCGCGTCTACCACCCGGCCCACCCCAAGCCGCGGGCACCCAAGGCCCCCGAGGTAGTGCCGGCGGCAGCTACCACGGCTGCTCCTGCGGTCGCCACCGCACCCGCCGCCTCCACGGCCGCGCTCCCCGCCAAGACCCCCGCCGCCGCACCCCAGCCGGGGGAGTTGCTCGACCGGGTCGTGGCAGTGGTCAATGACGAAGTGATCCTGAAGAGCGAGCTCGACGCACATACCGCCCAGATCGAGAGGCAGATACAGGCCCAGGGCACGCCCCTGCCGCCGCTCGACGTGCTGCAGAAGCAGGTGCTGGACCAGATGGTCACCACCAAGGCGGAACTGGAACAGGCGGCCGACAAGGGCATCACCGTCAGCGAGGACAACCTGAACCAGGCCCTCACCCGCGTGGCCGCGCGTGCCGGGGTGAGCCTCGACCAGCTCCCGGACCGCCTCAAGAAGGACGGCATCGACTACAACGAGTTCCGCCAGGAGCTCCGCGAGCAGATCGTGGTCCAGGACCTGCAGCAGCAGGTGCTGAGCGACCAGCTGCACATCAGCCAGCAGGAACTGCAGGACCAGATGCACGCCGACGAGCTCAGCGGCGATGCCGACACCCAATACCACCTGGCGCAGATCCTGGTGGCCACGCCCCTGAATCCGAGCCCGGACCAGATCGCCGCTGCCCGTAAGAAAGCCGACGACATCTACAAGAAACTCAAGGGCGGTGCCGACTTCGCCGCCACGGCGGTGGCGTCCTCCGACGACCAGAACGCGCTCAAGGGCGGCGACCTCGGCTGGCGCAAGGGTTCGGAACTGCCCACCATCTTCACCGGCGTCGTCACCCAGATGAAGCCGGGGGATTTCTCCGCGCCCATCCAGAGCGTCAGCGGCTTTCATATTGTGAAGCTGGATGAGGTCAAGCAGGGCGGCGGCGCAGCCACGGTGACCCAGACCCATGCGCGTCACATCCTGATCCGTCCGAGCCCCGTCCTCACATCGGACCAGGCCAAGGCCAAGATCGACGCCATCTACCAGCAACTCAAGTCAGGTGCGGATTTCGCCAAGCTGGCGGAAGAGGACTCCGCCGACCCCGGATCCGCCAAACAGGGCGGCGACCTGGGCTGGCTGGACCCGGGCACCACGGTGCCTGAGTTCCAGGCCGCCATGGACAAGCTCCAGCCGGGCGAGATGAGCGAACCCTTCCAGAGCCAGTTCGGCTGGCACATCGTGCAGGTGCTCGGACGCCGCCAGGGCGAGCTCTCGGACGAAGCTCGCAAGAACCAGGCTTACGAGGCCATCTACCAGCGCAAATCGGAAGAGGTGATCGAGCACTGGTTGAGCCAGCTAAAGGACTCCGCGTTCATCGAGTACCACCTGGACCAGTGAAGGCACCCGCCATGGCCGCCGCCGTCCCGCGCATCGCGCTCAGCTCCGGCGAGCCGGCGGGCATCGGCCCGGACATCTGCATCCGCCTGGCGCAGAAGGCGCATGCCGCCGATCTCGTGGTGTTCGCGGATCCGGTACTCCTGGAAGCGCGCGCCAGGCAACTGGGCCTGCCTTTGACCCTGATCCCGGCCGGTGAAGGGAGCGCGCCCCAAACGGCTGCATCCCTACGGGTGCATCCCGTGAAGTTACGCGCGGAGACAGAGGCCGGCCGTCTCGATCCCCGCAACTCGCCCTACGTGATCGAGATGCTGGAACAGGCCACCGACGGCTGCCTCGCCGGCCGCTTCGGCGCCCTGGTCACGGCCCCAGTACACAAGGGCGTGATCAACGACGCCGGCATCCCTTTCACCGGCCACACGGAATTCCTCGCCGCGCGTTGCAAGAGCCCAGAACCCGTGATGATGCTGGCGGCGGACGAACTGCGTGTCGCGCTCGCCACCACCCACCTGCCGCTCAAGGACGTCTCGCAAATGATCACCCGCCCGCACCTGGAGCGGGTCCTCACCACACTCCATGCCGACCTGCAGAAGCGCTTCGGCATCCCCGCCCCCAAGGTGCTGGTGCTGGGCCTCAACCCTCACGCCGGCGAGGGCGGGCACCTGGGCACCGAGGAACGGGATGCGATCGCACCCGCTTGCGAGGCGATGTACGCACGCGGCCTGCACGTGATCGGCCCGGTCTCCGCCGATACGGCTTTCAGTCCCGCACGACTCGACGGCGTCGACGTGGTCCTCGCCATGTATCACGACCAAGGTCTGCCGGTGCTGAAATACGCGGGCTTCGGCGCAGCGGTGAACGTCACCTTAGGACTCCCCATCATCCGCACTTCCGTGGACCACGGCACGGCCTTGGAGCTCGCCGGTAGCGGTCGGGCGGACCCTGGCAGCCTCGAGACGGCGCTGCAGACGGCACTGCACATGCTGCGGCAAGGCTGATGCAGCACCGTCCGCGCAAACGCTTCGGTCAGCACTTCCTCCACGATCAGCGCATCATCGGCAAGATCCTCGCATCCATCGCGCCCATACCCGGCGACACCTTGGTGGAGATCGGCCCCGGATTGGGCGCCATCACCCTCCCGCTCCTGGAACGCTGCGGCACCCTGACCGCCATCGAACTCGACCGGGATGTCATCCCGAAGCTCGAAGCTGCCGCTGCAGGCAGAGGACGGCTGCACATCATCCAGGCGGACGCCCTCAAGACCGGACTCGCACCACTGGCCCCGGCAGGCATGAAGCTCAGGCTCGTGGGCAACCTGCCCTACAACATCTCCACGCCCCTCTTGTTCCATTTCCTGGAAGAGTCCGCCTGCATCCAGGACATGCATTTCATGCTGCAGAAAGAGGTGGTGGAGCGCATGGCGGCCGGCCCCGGCGGCAAGGAATACGGACGGCTCACAGTGATGCTGGCGGCCCACTGCAAGGTGGAGAAGCTCTTCAATATCGGCTCCGGCGCATTCCGCCCCCCACCCAAGGTGGAATCGAGCTTCGTCAGGCTGACCCCTTACACCGTGGCGCCCTTCGCCATCGCCGACTGGAAGCGCTATGGCCGCGTGGTCACGGCCGCCTTCAGCCATCGCCGCAAGACCTTGCGTAACGCGCTCTCCGGCCTCGTGGGCGAAGCCGCCATACGAGCCGCTGGCATAGACCCGCAAGCGAGACCTGAGACTCTCAGTGCCGGTGATTTCGCCAAGTTGAGCGGCTGAAAGGTAAAGTCGTCCGCCCGGTCCTATACTCAGGGCCGGGGCACTGGCATGTGAGGCATCCCATGAGCGGCTACAGCCATGTCTTGATCGCCGTGGACCTGAGCGACGACAGCGATGCCGTAGTCCACCGGGGGCTCGAGGTGGCGCGCCGCTTCAACGCCCGCGCGACTGTCTTGCACGTGGTGGAGTTCATCCCCGTGGATCCAGCTGGAGAAGCCCTGCTCCCCCCGCCCATGGACCTGGAGAACGAGCTGGTACAGGGCGCCAAACGCCGTCTCGAGGATCTGTGTGGTTCCCTCAATATCAAAGACCTGCCTCACCGGGTGGTGACGGGTGTCATCAAGGCGGAACTGTTACGGACCGTCATGGAAGAGCATATCGACCTCATCGTGCTCGGCAGCCATGAGCGCCACGGGCTGGCCCTGTTGCTGGGCTCCACCGAGAAATCCATCCTGCATCGAGCCAGCTGCGACGTGCTCGCCGTGAGGCTTCATTGAAAGCCTGATTGCCCTAAACCTGCGGCCAGAATCGCGCGGGTTTCGCGTAAAATGGCGGCATGACAGCCCCCCCGCAATCCAACGATATTCGCGTGGACGTGGAGACGACCTTCGTCCCGGACCAGTCCGATCCGGACCAGAACCGCTTCGTGTTCTCCTACACCATCACCATCCGTAACCAGGGCGGGAGCCCCGCGAAACTCCTGACGCGCCACTGGATCATCACCGATGCCAACGGCAAGGTGCAGGAGATCCGCGGAGAGGGCGTGGTGGGCGAACAGCCCCACATCAAGCCCGGAGAGGGTTTTCGATATTCCAGCGGTGCGGTGCTAGAGACCCCGGTGGGCTCCATGC
>DASSIS010000009.1:0-26388 GCA_035691665.1 Gammaproteobacteria bacterium
GACGATGCCATATAATCCACCCAATTAAAGGGTGGTTTCGAGCGCCGCCTTGAGCGGCGCCAGCTCCTTCTCGTAACACTTCCAACGTCCCACGGCGCTCCTGTACACGGGCTGGCGCACCTGTGCCAGGCTCGCGGTGCGCACCGGTCTTTGGGCGGTGTGGAAAGAGAGACAAGCCTCATCCCAGGGCAGGCCGCAATGGGCCACGAGCCGGCGTGCGCCGGTCTCGAGATCCGCCACCAGATCCTCGTACACGACGGGCAGCATCGCCTCCGGCAGCAGCCGCGACCAATCCGCCATGAGCCCTTGGTACATCCGATGGAAGCGGCCGAGCTCGCCGAGCTCGTAGCTGAAAGGATGGCCCGTGGTGAAGAGCCTGGCGTAGAGGGAATAGCAGGTGTCCAGGGGATCGCGCCGGCAGTGCACGATGCGGGCCTTGGGGTAGAGGCGCCGGATCAGGCCCACGAACACCATGTTGCCCGGAAGCTTGTTGGTGACACGTGCAGCGCCGGGCGCGAGTTCATCCAGGTAGCGGCTGTAGCGGCCCGCGACGCGGCCGAGCGCCGTCGCATCGAGCTTGGCGAGCTGATTCGGCAAGGCGTGATCCCCCGGGTCCGGCGGCAGTTCTTCCCGCAGGCAATTGCGCAGGGCATGGGTCTCGCCGGCGCCGTATACCGCCGGGTGGCTCGCCAGGATCTGCTCCACCAGGCTCGTGCCCGAGCGTGGCATGCCGACGATGAACACCGGGCGCTCGTCCTCGCTGTCGGCCGCCGCCAGCCCCGGGAAACTGTCGATGAAATCCCTGAAGAAGCGGGCCTGGCGCGCTTCGTCGTACTGGATGCCGGCACGCTTCAGGCGGTTGCCTGCCGTGAGATGTGCGAAAGCCTTGCCGGTCTCCCCTTCCGCATCCCAGGCCCGGGCCAGGGCGAAATGCAGCGGCACCGCCTCCTCGGGCGCGAGCGTCTCGGCGCGCTCCGCGAGCGCCATGAAAGCGGGCCACAGGGGATCGCTCGGCTTCAGCCGGACCACGTCCATGAGGTTGTGGAAAGCGCTGGGGTAAGCGGGCTTCAAGGCGAGTGCGCGGCGGTAGTGCCGCTCGGCGCCGGCAAGATCCCCCTGCATGGCGAGCACGTTGCCGGTGCCGTTCTCCGCCTGGGGCGAATCCGGCGCGAGTTCGAGGGCGCGGGTCTGGCAGCGGGCTGCCTCCTCGATCTCGCCCGCTTCCCGCAGGGCCACGCTCAAGGCCTGCAGCCGCTCGGGATCCCGGTCGGCGAGTGCAGCGGCCTTGCGGAACGCGGCCCGGGATGCCTGCACCCGGGCCAGCTGCTGCAAGGAGCGGGCGCAAGCGGACCAGGCCGTGTAGTGCTCCGGATCGAGCTTCAGCACCTGTTCGAACGCGGCCAAAGCCCGCAGAGGGTCCCCCTCATCCGCGTACAGCATCCCCAAGTTGAGATAGCCCTCCAGGTAATCGGGCCTGAGCTTGAGCGCCTCCCGGTAGAGACGCTCCGCGTCTAGCGGGCGGCCGAGCTGCTTCAGCACCCCGGCGAGGTTGGCGCGGTAGAGGTGGTTCATGGGCTGGAGCGCGAGGGCCCGGTCCAGGAACGGCAGGGCCGCCTCGCTCCGGCCGCGCTGGTGCAGCAAGAGCCCCAGGAAATGGGTCGCATCCGGCTGCTCGGGACGCGCCGCCAGCACCGCGCGGTAGTCCCGCTCCGCCGCATCCCATTCGGCCCGCTGGTGGGCAGCCGCGGCCTGCTGCAGGAGCACGCTGAGTGCGGCCTCAGAGACCATGGTCAAAAGCCGCTTCCCATGGGGTTTTATGCATCTGTCGCCTGTGCCCTACAAAGCGCTGTTGATTCCGAAAATAGCTGAAACAAAATAATACCTTTAAATATCATTTACTTATGTAAATAGCTATCTTTAGAACAATCCGAAATTATTTCTGCATTCGCGCTTTTGCAACATTGTGTTTCAACTACTATTAACGGCAAGCTTGAGACCAATCCGAGGACTCTAGGAAGGTTATCCCCATTTTCGCCCATGCGGCCATGACCGGTGGCTTTGGATGCCCGGCCCTGTCCCGCACACATACACACCGTGCCCTGAGGAGAAACAGAATGACGAAGCAGAATCTCATCAGTAACGCAGTCCGTATCGCCCTCCTGTGCGGCGTGGCCTCAGGCCTCACCGCCCGCGCGGCCCTCGCCGCCGATGACGCCCAGACCGCCGCGACGGACCAGAATTCCACCGCCCAACTCGGCAAGATCGAGGTCACGGGCACCAGGATCAAGCGCACCGAGACCGAGACCGCGCAGCCGATCACCATGATCACGGCGCAGGAGATCAAGTCCTCGGGCCTCACCACCATCGGCCAGGTGATCCAGAAGCTCACCTCCACGGGCGCCTCGCTCAGCACCCTCGACAACTTCGGCGGCAACTTCCAGTTCACCGGCGGCGGCCAGAGCACCGTGGACCTGCGTAACCTGGGTTCCGTGCGCGTGCTGGTGCTGGTCAACGGCCGGCGCTGGGTGACGGGCCTCGACGACACCGTCGACCTCAACACCATCCCGGCCTCGGTCATCGACCACGTGGAAGTGCTGCAGGACGGCGCCTCCGCGATCTACGGTTCCGACGCCATCTCCGGCGTGGTGAACATCATCACGGTGAAGAACTTCAACGGCCGCCAGGCGGACGCCTACGCCGGCATCTACAACGGCGACGGCCACTGGGACGGCAAGACCGAAGCCTACGACTTCACCTACGGCGCGAACAACGACAAGAGCGGCATGGTGTTCAACGCCTCCTACACCAACCAGGACGGTATCTTCTCCAAGGACCGCAACATCTCCAAGGAGCCGGTGATCGGCGAGGGCAATGCCGGCGGCAGCTCCGCCCTCCCCAACGGCCGTTTCTTCATCGTGGCGCCCGCAGGATCCCATTCCCCGCTATGCCCCGCTCCGGCCACCATGTCCGCTTCGTGCGACCTGACCTACGACCCGACTGTGCCGAGCCACTTCCGTGACTTCGTGAGCAAGGGCGCGACCAGCGACCGCTTCAACTACGCGCCCTTCAACTACGTGCTGACGCCGGAAGAGCGCTACGCCGCCTTCTTCCAGGGCTACTCGGACCTCTCGGACAACATCACGTTCAAGACGGACATGATGTACACCCATCGCGACTCCCGCCAGCAGGCGGCGCCGGAACCGCTGTTCTTCGCCTCGAGCAGCATCACCATCGACATCCCGGCGAACCAGAAGTACAACCCCTTCGGCATCGACCTGAACGCAGGCGACCCGACCAAACCCGTCACCCTGGGTCTCGCCGGCCTGCGCATGGTGGCCAACGGTATCCGCACCTACCACGAGAAGGAAGACGTCTTCCATTTCGACCTGGGCCTGAACGGCTTCTTCAACGCCGGGTCCAGCGAGTGGGACTGGGACATGAACTACGGCTACTCCAATGACGACGAGATCGACGTCAACGGCGGCCACTTCGACGTGAGCCACCTGCGTCTCGCCCTGGGCGATCCCACGATCTGCGCCGCGGTGGCGGGCTGCGTGCCGCTCGACATCTTCCAGGGGCCCGGCGGCATGACCCCGGCCATGCTGAATTACGCTGCCTACACCGCCCAGAACCAGTTCAGCAACACCCAGCGCGTCTACAACGCCGACCTCACCAACGGCGACCTGGCGGAGTTGCCCGGCGGCCCCATGGGCCTCGCGGTGGGCGCCGAAGTGCTGGAGCATGACGGCCAGTTCCTGCCGGACTCCGTGGCCCAGAACGGCTACGACAGCTTCAACCCGGGCCGCCCGGTGCTGCCGACCCAAGGCCGCGAGACCTCCAAGGCTGTCTACGCCGAGACCGACCTGCCGCTCGTGGGCGGCGTGACCGGCATCAAGTCCCTGGACCTGGACCTCGCGGGTCGCAACACCCACTACAACACTTTCGGCAGCAGCAACACCTACCGCTGGGGCCTGAAGTGGAACGTCGACAACGACTTGATGCTGCGCAGCGCCTGGTCACAGGGCTTCCGCGCCCCCACCATCCAGGACCTGTTCTCCGCGGGCTCCAACCTGTCGGCGAACATCACCGACCCCTGCACCGTCGCCGATCCCATCACCCAGAACCCGCTCACGCCTGCGCCGACCTGCGCCCTGAAGGGAGTGCCCGCCTACGCCCAGCCGAACGCGCAGATCAACACCCTGGAGATCGGCAACCCGCACCTGAAGCCGGAGACTTCCATCTCCCGCACCATCGGCTTCGTGTACAGCCCTGACTGGCTCCCGGGCTTCAACCTCAATGCCGACTACTACAAGATCGAGGTGGATAACACCATCCAGCCCGCCAGTGGCCAGATCATCCTCAACGGCTGCTACACGGCGACGCTCGCCACCTCGAACGCCGCGGATTGCGCCCTGATCAAGCGCACGGTGTTCGGCGACGTGCAGACCATCGACGACCTGGTCCAGAACGTCGGCACCACCACCACCACGGGCATCGACGTCAGCGCGAGCTATGCCTTCCCGAGCACGGCCTCGGGCGACTACAAGCTCTCCTTCGACGACACCCACATCAAGACCTTCGAACAGGTGTTCCCGAACGCCACGGGCCCGGCGACGGTGACCGAGCTCGCCGGCGTGGAGCGCGGCGGCTCGGTGTTCCCCTTCGGCGTGCCGCAGGACAAGGCCAAGCTGGCCCTGGACTGGAACGCGGGCAACTGGTCGGCGCAGTACAGCCTGCGCTACGTCAGCGCCTTGTCGGAACCGCAGGCCGGTGGGGCGCCCACCCGGCACGACGGCGCGACCACCTACCACGACGCCCAAGGCAGCTATAAGGTGGACTCGCTCAACACCACCTTCACCGTGGGTATCCGCAACCTGTGGGCCAAGGAGCCGCCGTCCTCGACCGTCCAGGAACTCAACAACTTCGATCCGACCTTGTATGACGTTCCCGGCCGCTTCGTGTACGGCCGCATCAGCGTGAATTTCTAAGCCTTAACAACAAAGAACGTGGGGTAGCTCAGCCCCACAACCCGCGAGGGTTGTGGGGCTCTTTTTTGATGCACAGGGGCGAGCCGTATACGGCGAGCGCTCAGCCATGGGCCGAAACGAGGTTTCCGCGGGTGTATATGGATATACACCCCGGACCGCAAGCGGAGCTGGAAGCGTAGCGCCGCGGGCTGAGCCGGTCACGGCACCAAGGATGGTCAGGAAGACTGCTTATTTATACCCGAATGCTTCCACAAACGGTTGCAAGCTATCCATCACGGGCGCGAGCTCCTCTGCGTAACGCCGCCAGCGCTCCCGTGCTTCCTTATAGAGGGGCCGCGCCACCTGATGGTAGCTCGGGGTGTTGATGCGCCGCCCCTTGGCGGTAGCCTGGTAATCCAGCACGGCCTGATCCCAGGGCAGCTCCAGGAACTCCAGCAGCGCGCGCGCCCGGCCCTCGGTGTCTTCCAGCAGATCCTCGTAACGCAGCGTGAACACGGCCTTGGGCATAGCCGCGAAGGAGCGCCGCCCCACCTCCATCACCGCGGCATAGAACTCCGCAGTCTCCTCCAGGCTGAGGAAATGCCGCATGGCCTCGTTCAACACGAAGCTCTGCATGAAGCAGGAGAGCACCACGTCACGCGGGTCACGCAAGGAGAAGACGAAGCGCGCCGCCGGGAAGAGACGCTTGAGATGCGGCACGAAGAGCGTGTTGAGCGGCAGCTTGTCCACGAACACGCGCCGGCGCGGCCGGCCTGCTAGATAAGCGTCCACCCGCTGCCAGTAGCGCTGCCGGTCCGCGGCGAGCTCCGTTGACGAAGCGCTGAGCAAGGCTTCCATCCCGCTGTCCCTGAGCGCGTAGCGGGCGAGGAAGTCCTGCAGGGTGTCCTGCTCCTCCAGCACCGTCACCTCGGGGTGGCCCGAGAGGATCTGGTCCAGGAGCGTGGTGCCGGAGCGGGGGAAGCCCACCAGGAACACCGGCGAGTCCGGCCCATCCTCAGTGGGCGCAACCAGCAACCGTCCGAGGTACCGGGCGGAGCGGGCGGCGACGGGGAAACTGTAAGGCCCCTCGCCGGTGCCGGCGGCCAGCGTTTCATGGAGAGCGGTCTTGGCTTCCAGGTACATCCGCCAGGCATCCTGGGCACGCCCCAGGCGATCGTAAAGGGCGCCGAGGCGGCCCGTCACGAGCGCCCGGTTGCGGGGCGTGAGCACTTCTTGCCGCAAGCTTTCCAGCTCCGAGGCTGCCGGCTCGAGTTCGCCGGCACGGAAGCGCAGCTGTGCGTGGGTGAGGCGCGCCACGGGGTCGGTAGGTGCGTGCTTAAGCGCCGTCTCGCACCAGCGCCCTGCCTCCTCGAGTTCGCTGCGCTGCTCCTGGAGCGAGGCGAGGCCCGCCGCGGCGGCCACGTGCTCCGGTGCGAGGGCGAGACAGCGGCGGTAGGCGGCTTCCGCCGCTTCGGCCGCGCCCGTCTCCTCGCTGGTCACTCCCAGATTGAACTGGGACTCCGGGCGGCGGGGATCGAGCGCGGCGGCCCGGGCGAAAGCCTCGCGCGCCTCGAGCTTGGCGCCGCTGTCGGCCAGGGCTACACCTAAGTTGTGCTGCAAACCCGCATCGGCGGGCTTCAGGGCGGCGGCCCGGGCCATGGAAGCGATCGCCTGGGAAAGATCGCCCGCCGCCATGCGGCAGAGACCTAAGAGATGCAGCGCATCCGGCTGGTCCGCCTGCAACGCCAGCACCTGGATGGCGGCGCGCGTGGCGGCACCATGATCTCCCTGGCCGTAGGCCACGGAGGCGGCGCTCATGAGACGGTGGATCTCGGCCTGTCGCGGCGCATCGGGATGGGGCATGACCCATATTACCGTGCCTGCCTGGACATGCTTAAATGCCGCGATGGACCGTCTCGCCTCCCTCCGCATCCTACAATGCCGCCCCGGTTTCGAGACGGACTGCGCCGAGGAGGCGGGCGCCGGCGCCGCGGTCTTGGGCGAAGGCATGGTGAGTGCCGCAGGCTCCGATGCGCCGCTCTCGGGACTCGTGTTCGCGCGCCAGGCTTTCCGCCAGGCGGCGGAGCTCAAGGAGCTGCCGGCGGGCGATCGCATCAACGCCATCCTCGCCGCCCTCGAAGCCCATGCAGGGCCGGTGAGTGAGCTGCTGCTGGAGCACCCGGACACCAACGCCGGCAAGGAACTCGCGGGCTTCCTGAAGAAGTTCGCGCTGCCGCTGAAGTCCGCTCTCGCCAAGCGCGGCTTCCCGGTGCAGCGCGGCGCCGGACGGCGCCTGCATCTGCTCTTCACCGACTCCCGTCACCTGCGCCTCGGCTTCTCCGCGGGAGAGGAAGGCAGCCCGCTACCGAACGGCATCCTGCATCTCAAGATGCCGCGGCAAGCCCCGAGCCGCTCCACCTTGAAGTTGGAGGAAGCGCTGCTCCGCTTCCTCGACGAGCGCGACCGTGACCGCTGGTTGCGCCCGGGGCTCACCGCCGTGGATCTCGGCGCGGCCCCCGGCGGCTGGACCTGGCAGCTCACCCACCGCGGCCTCAAGGTCACGGCCGTGGACAACGGTCCCATGCAGGCCGAGCTCATGGCCACGGGCCTGGTGGAGCACCGCCGCGAGGACGGTTTCCGCTTCCGCCCGCGCCGGCCGGTGGACTGGCTGCTCTGCGACATGGTGGAACAGCCGCAGCGGGTGGCGGCGCTGGTGGGAGACTGGTTGGCTCGCGGCGATTGCCGGCGGGCGGTCTTCAACCTGAAACTGCCCATGAAACGCCGCTACCGGA
Organism: Gammaproteobacteria bacterium; assembly: GCA_035691665.1. Classification (GTDB taxonomy): domain Bacteria; phylum Pseudomonadota; class Gammaproteobacteria; order Natronospirales; family REEB76; genus DASUBN01. Next base: position 7,760 of record DASSIS010000009.1, read on the forward strand.
GCCTCCGGGAATGCCTGGATGGCCTGCGCCGACGCCTCGACGCCGAGGGCCTGGACCCCGTGTTGCGCTGCAAACAGCTCTACCACGACCGGGAAGAAGTAACCGCCTATATCGGCCTCCCCTGAACCGCCCCCGGTATTAAACTAACGGCCCTCCTCGCCACACGGGACGGACCATGAGCGACGCCCTGGCCAAGCATTACTCCACCCACCTCGAGACCGTGCGCCGTCACTTCGATGCGGCCATGCAGGCCATGGGTTGCGACCAGGTGGCGGTGTTCGCCGGGTCCCCGCACCTGCAGTTCCTGGACGACTACCACTACCCCTTCAAGGCCAACCCGCACTTCAAGTACTGGGTACCGCTCACCGCGGCACCGGAGTCCTTCGTGGTGTACACCGCCGGCAAGAAGCCGGTGCTGATCTATTTCCAGCCGGACGACTACTGGCACGTGCCGCCGGCTCCGCCCACGGGTTACTGGGTGGAACACTTCGACGTACGTGTCATCAAGCAGCCGGAGACCGCCCGCGAGGAGCTGCCGCCGGCTAAGAAACGCGCTTTCCTGGGCGAATGGCGCGAGGACCTCCGCGGCTGGGGCTTCGACCTCGTGAACCCCGAGGCCTTGATCAATCCGCTGCACTACGCCCGCGCCGCCAAGACCGCTTATGAACTGGAGTGCATGCGCCGCTCCAACGCCTCGGCAGGCCGGGGTCATCACGCCGCGGAACAGGCTTTCCGGGCCGGTGCCTCGGAGTACGAGATCCACAACGCCTTCCTGGCGGGCGCCGGCGAGACGGACGACGCCCTGCCCTACCACGCCATCGTCGCACTCAACGAGCATGCCGCGACCCTGCACTACCAGCATTGGGAACGGGATCGCCCCAAGCAGCATCGTGCCTTCCTCATCGACGCCGGCACCCAGCACCACGGCTACGCATCGGACGTGACCCGTACCTACTCCGGCGAGGCCGACGAGTTCCAGGCGCTCATCGACGGCATGGACCGGGAACAGCAGGCACTCTGTGCCCAGGTGAAGCCGGGCGTCGACTTCGCCAAGCTGCACCTCGAAGCCCACGCCGCCGTGGCGCGCCTGCTCAAGGAGTTCGATTTCGTGGACCTGTCGCCGGAGGCGATGCTGGCTCAGGGCATCACCCGCACCTTCCTGCCCCACGGCCTCGGCCATCTCCTGGGGCTGCAGACCCACGACGTGGGCGGCTTCATGGCCGGCCCCGCCGGCGGCACCCTGCCGAAACCCGAGGGACACCCGTACCTGCGCACCACCCGCACCCTGGGCGAGGGTTTCGTGGTAACCATCGAGCCTGGGCTCTACTTCATCCCGGGGCTCCTGGACAAGCTCAAGGCGGAACCTGCCGGCAAGCACGTGGATTGGAAGAAAGTCGATGGCTTCCGCAAGTTCGGCGGCATCCGCATCGAGGACAACGTGGTGGCGAAAGCCGCCGGCCCCGAGAATCTGACCCGGGATGCGTTCCGTGCGTAAGACGCACGTCACTCCGAATCATAAGACTGGAAAATACATCCCTGGATTTTCCAGTCTCGGCGAGTCCGGTACACGCCCGGACTCGCCTGCGCCGAATCAAGCGCCGGGCGCTTGATTCGCGTGCGACGCATCCTTGCGCCGCACCGCGCCTGTGACCCGCGTCATGCTACTCGAGGAAACTTAAGGCCCCGCGCAGGGTCATAAGCCGGGCTCGAATCAAAGGAGGAAACCCATGAAACGTCTCGCCGCGTTCGCATTCGTCTCATCCCTGACATTCCTCGCCGGCGGCGCCTACGCCGCGGACGAGGCACCCGCCGCCAAACCGGCTGCCCCCGAGAACAAGCCGATCCCGAAAGAAGAGAAGAGCGTCACACACCACAGCGTGAGCATCAACGGCCGCGAGATCAATTACACCGCCACCGCCGGCAACCTGCTCATCAAGGATGAGAAGGATGAGCCGGTGGCGAGCATGTTCTACGTGGCCTACACCGAGGACGGCACCAAGGACTCCGACCGCCGCCCCGTGAGCTTCGTCTACAACGGCGGCCCCGGCTCCTCCTCCATCTGGCTGCACATGGGTGCCTTCGGCCCCATGATGGTCGAGACCAGCAACGCGGAACCCACCCCCCCTCCCCCTTACGGTCTCAAGGCCAATCCCTACAGCCTGCTCGACAAGACCGATCTTGTGTTCATCGATGCGGTGAGCACCGGCTTCAGCCAGCCCGTGGGCAAGGGCGAGGGCAAGGACTTCTGGGGGGTGGACGAGGATGCTTCCGCGTTCGGACGCTTCATCCAGCGCTACATCTCCGTGAACGGGCGCTGGAACTCGCCCAAGTTCCTGCTGGGCGAGAGCTACGGCACCACCCGCTCCGCCAACCTAGTGGACTGGCTGCAGGACAAGGGCGTGGCCATGAACGGCGTGATCCTAGTGTCCTCGGTGCTCAACTACGGCGACACCTTCCCGGGCACGGACCTGGAATACGTGACCTACCTGCCCTCCTACGCCGCCATCGCCTGGTACCACGACAAGCTGCCCAACAAACCGGCGGACCTGAAGGCGTTCCTGGAGGAGGTGCGCGCCTTCGCCCGCGGCGAGTACGCCGACGCCCTGTTCCAGGGCGCGAGCTTGCCGCAGACGGAATACAACGAGGTGCTGCAGAAGCTCCACTCCTACACCGGCCTCTCCGAGCAATACCTCAAGCAAGCCGACCTGCGCGTGAGCGCCACGCGCTTCCGCGCCGAGTTGCTGCGCGATTCAGACCGCACCGTGGGCCGCTACGACGCGCGCTTCGAGGGCATCAATGTGGACGATGCGGAGGAGACACCGGACTACGACGCCTCCGATACCGCCATCAGCGCCGCCTTTACCGCCGCCTTCAACCGCTACCTGCGGGCGGACCTGGGCTACTCCGGCGACGCGGACTACCGCGTGACCGGCTACGACGTGATCCGCAATTGGGATTGGAAGCATCCGCTGCCGGGCCGGCCGCAGTTCCGCGAGCCGCCGCTGCCGGATGTGCAGGCGAACCTCGCGGACGCGATCCGCAAGAACCCGCACCTCAAGGTGTTCTCGGCCAACGGCTACTTTGACCTCGCCACGCCGTTCTTCAAGACCGAGTTCGACCTGGACCAGATGGATCTGCCGCCGGAACTCATGAAGAACGTGGAGTTCGGCTACTACCCCTCGGGCCACATGATCTATCTCAACCCCGTGGCCCATAAGCAGCTCACCGCCGACCTGGACAAGTTCTACGACCAGGCGATGCAGTAAGCCGATACTGGGATTGCCAAGACACTTAAGACGCCCGCCTTCCGGCGGGCGTCTTTTTCAGCCGCTGTCCGCCGGCTGTCCGGTCTCTGTCCGGATGGATTTTCGCCCCGGACACCTGGAACGGCCAGGCCCCGCAAGGGTCTTAACCCACCTGACCGGCGGGTTACACTGCCGGCTCCCAAAGGAGGACCCTCGAATGCCACGCCTGCTCAGCCTCTGCTGCCTTGCGCTGCCCCTGGTTATCGGCCAGCCGGTCTTCGCCGCCGATGCACCCGCTTCCAAGGCTGACACCGCCCCCGCCGACCAGCCCAAGGAAGAGAGCGCTGTCACCCATCACAGCCTCGCCCTCGACGGCAGGACCATCAAATACACCGCCACGGCCGGCACGCTGCTGCTCAAGGACGACAAGGACGATGCTGACGCGAGCGTGTTCTACGTGGCCTACACCCAGGACGGCACCGATCCGGCGCATCGCCCGGTGACCTTCCTCTACAACGGCGGGCCCGGCTCCGCCAGCATCTGGCTGCACATGGGCTCGGTGGGCCCGGTGCGCGTCGAGACCGCGGACGCCACGTCCACCCCCGACGCGCCCTATTCCCTGGTGAGCAACCAGTACAGCCTGCTGGACAAGACCGACCTCGTGTTCATCGACGCCATCGGCACCGGCTACAGCCGCGCCGTGGGCAAGGCCAAGGACAAGGACTTCTGGGGCGTGGACCAGGACGGCAAGGCCTTCACCCAGTTCATCCAGCGCTACCTCTCCAAGAACGGCCGTTGGAACTCGCCCAAATACCTCATGGGCGAGAGCTACGGCACCACCCGCTCGGCGCTGCTCTCCAACATGCTGAGCAACGCCGGCGTGGCCCTGAACGGCGTGATCCTGGTGTCATCGATCCTCGACTTCGGCACCGAGAGCTTCAACGTCGGCAACGACCTGCCGTTCATCACCAACCTGCCGAGCTATGCGGCCGTCGCGTGGTACCACGACAAGCTCAAACCCAGGCCCGCGGACCTGCCCGCCTTCCTAAAGGAGGTCCGCGCCTTCGCGGCCGGTGAGTACGCCGACGCCCTGATGCAGGGCGATAAGCTCGATGCGGCCACCCGCGCCGACGTGCTGAAGAAACTCTCCGCCTATTCGGGTCTCAGCGAGACCTACCTCACCCAGAGCCGACTGCGCATCTATCCTTTCCGCTTCATGAAGGAACTGACGCGTGACGAGGGGGTGACCGTGGGGCGCCTCGACGCCCGCTACACCGGCATCGACATCGACAACGCCGGCGAGGCCCCGGAGTTCGATCCGGCGAACAGCTACCTCAGCGGCCCCTTCAACGCCGCCTTCCACGACTACATGACCAACACCCTCGACTACAACCCGGATCGGGACTATGTGCTGAGCGCCCGCGCCGGACGCGACTGGGATTGGAAGCACGACAACGGCTTCAACCCCTGGTGGCCGGGCTCCCTCGACGTGGCCGAAGACCTGCGCCAGGCCATGACCCACAACCCGCACATGAAGCTGTTCGTGGCGAACGGCTACTTCGACTTGGCGACGCCGTTCTTCGCCACCGAATACACCATCGACCACATGGGGCTGGATCCCTCGCTACGGGGCAACGTGCAGTTCGGCTACTACGACTCCGGCCACATGATCTACCTGCACGTACCGGCGCTGAAGGCGCTCAAAACCGACCTCGCCAAGTTCTACGACGCCACGGCACGCTGAGCCGGGCGCCATGAAAATCCCATAAGGAGAGACCCATGAAGAAGCTGGCTCTGTTACTCGCCTTCGCCGCCGTACTGGCCGCGCCGGCCTACGCCGACGACGACTCGGGCAAGGCGCAGTCGGATGCGACTGCCGCCAAGGAAGCCCCGATCCCGAAGGAAGAGAAATCCACCACCCATCACAGCGTCACCGTCGGCGGCAAAAGCATCGCCTACGACGCCACCGCCGGCACCCTGCTCATCAAGAACGACAAGGATGAGCCGGTGGCGAGCGTGTTCTACGTGGCCTACACCACGGGCGACACCCACCGCCCCGTGACCTTCATCTTCAACGGCGGGCCGGGCTCCTCCTCGATGTGGCTGCACATGGGCTCCATCGCGCCGCTGCGCGTGGTGACACCGGACGCACAGCCCACGCCGCCCGCCCCCTACGACCTGGCGCCGAACCCCTATTCGCTGATCGACAAGAGCGACCTCGTGTTCGTGGATGCCATCGGCACCGGCTTCAGCAAGCCGGTCGGCAAGGGCGAGGGCAAGGATTTCTGGGGCGTGGACCAGGACGTCTCGGCTTTCGGCCGCTTCATCCAGCGCTATATCAGCGTGAACGACCGTTGGAACTCCCCGAAATTCCTCCTGGGTGAGAGCTACGGCACCACCCGCGCTGCGGGCCTCTCCCTATGGCTGCAGCAGAAAGGCATCGCGCTCAACGGCGTGACGCTGGTCTCCTCCTGGCTCGACCCCTACGTGGATTTCTTCGGTCCCAACTACGCGGTGGACGAGCCCTACGAACTCTACCTGCCCACCATGGCGGCCACTGCCTGGTATCACCATAAGGTCCCGAGCGCGCCGGCGGAGGTCGCCACGTTCGTGCAACAGGCCCGGGAGTTCGCCTTGGGCGAGTACGCCACCGCGCTCACCCAGGGCGACAAGCTGAGCCCGGCCGACACCCAGGCCATCGCCCAGAAGCTCTCCGGGTTCACCGGCCTGCCGGTGAAATATATCCTCGAAGCCAAGCTGCGCATCACACCCGACCGTTTCGAGAAAGAGCTGTTGCGCGATGAAGGCCGTGTCACGGGCCGCCTGGACGCCCGCTACACCGGCATCGACCACGACAACGCCGGCGAGACCCCCGAGTCCGACGCCGCCTCGGACGCCTTCGGCCCGGCCTTCGTGGCCGCCTTCAACAATTACGTGCGCACCGACCTCAAGTTCGGGGAGGACATGAGCTACAAACCCACCAACTACATGGTGGGCAACGACTGGGACTGGAGCCACAAAGTGGACGGTCAGAAGGCGCCGCTGTTCGACGTGGCCGAGGATCTGCGCCAGACCATGACCCAGAACCCGCACATGCTGGTGATGTCGGCCAACGGTTACTTCGACTTCGCCACCCCGTTCCTGGAGACGGAGTACACCCTGGACCACATGGGGCTTGACCCGTCGCTGAAGAAGAACCTGCGCTACACCTACTACCAGTCAGGCCACATGATCTACATGCACGATGAGGCCCTGAAGCAGTTCAAGGCCGACCTGACGAAGTTCTACGACGACGCGACGCACTGACCGAAACGGTCAGTGCTCCTGATCCAATCGAAAAAGTCCGTCCAGGACTTTTCTCCCCGCCGAGTCCGGTACATGCCCGGACTCTGCGGATCACCGATGGACAGGAGTGGTTCCGGCTGATTTGCGCTACGTCCATGTATCGCTGCCCAGTGAAAAAGATGAGACGCCCGCCTTCCGGTGGGCGTCTTTTTTATACCTGTTGCTCCAGTTTCGCGCTCTTATCAGGATGATGGAACAGAAGGACCACCAGCACTGAGGAGAACGCCAGGCCCGCCAGGACCCAGAACACAGTCTCGAAGCTGCCGGTCCCGGCCACGAGTTCGCCAGTGAGCGTGGGCGCGAGGTAGCCCGCCAGGGCGAAGAGCGCGTCCATAACCCCGAGCGCGGTGCCGGAGCGCTCCCGGGCCACGTCCACGTTGATGGCGTAATAGGCGCTGTTGGTGCTCATGCTGAGCGCCACCGCCAGGGTGATGAAGCCGAGCGCCACCCCGAAGCTGTGGGTATAGATCACCGGCAGGATGCAGAGCGCCGCCAGAAGCTGGGAGATCCAGATGGGGTGCGAGCGGGCGATGCGCAGGCTGCCAGTGCGATTCAAGAGCCAATCCGAGAGATAGCCGAAGGCCCAAAGCAGTACGGCCGCCGAGAGCCAAGGCAGCACGTTGAAGAGCCCCACCTGCTTCAGGTCCAGGTGATAGACCTGCTGGAAGTAGCTCGGCAACCAGGTCATGAAGAAAAAGAGGTAATAACCGAATACGAAGAACGCCCAGTCGTTGGCGAGCAGCGTCGGGTTCGAGAGCAGGAACCGCCACAGCTGCAGCCCATGACTGCGGCGTGCGTGCAGCGCGGCCGGGTCCTGGCGCCGCTCAGCGCCATCCCGGATGTGAGCGAGCTCGGCGGCATCCACGTGGGGACTCTGCTCCGGGAAATCCCGGAACAGGAACCACCACAGCGGCAGCCACAGTGCACCGAGCACCATCAACACCAGGAACATGCCGCGCCAACCGAGATGCAGGATGAGCTGGGTCACCAGCGGTGCACCGATGGCGAGCGCCAGGGGCACGGCCACGAGCGAGTTGGACAAGGCGATGGCCCGTTCCCGGCTGGAGAGCCAGTCCGCCACGGCCCGGTTGAGCGCCGGGAAGTTCGGCCCCTCCGCCACTCCGAGCAGCACCCGCGCGGCGTAGAGCATCACGAAGCCCGAGGCGAGGCCGGTCATGCCGATGGACACGGACCAGAGCAGCGAGGCGCCGAACAAGGTGAGACGAGCGCCGTAGTGATCGGCCCAGATCCCGCCCAGGAAGGTGGTGACGATGTAGCCGATGCCGAAGGCGCCGAGGATGCGGCCGACCGCGGCGGTGTCGAAGCCGAACTCGGCGGATATGCCATGCACCGCATAGGAGAGCGCGGAGCGGTCCACGTAGTTCACGGCAGTGATGAAGAAGATCAGGCCTACGACCAGCCAGCGGAATCGGGTTCTCGGCATGGACCTGGGCTCCCGGAGGGCAGCCCCCATGTTACCCCCGGCGGCGCGATTCCGGATGCAGATGCCGTTCGACACCGGCCAGCAGGCTGTCCATCCCTTCGCCGGCCTTCTGCAGGGCTTCTGGCGAACTGCGTGGATAAGCCCTGGCACCGGGCCTGATGCGGATGGCCTTGCCGTTGACGCGCTCCACTGCACCGCTCTCGAGCAGCTCGTCCAGGATGGCGCGGTAGGGCACGTCGCCTCCGCAGCTCTTCACGAGGTGCATGAAGGAATCGGCACCGTCCTTCACTTGCAGCACCCGCGGGCGGCCGCGGCTGTCGGCGTAGGGTGGCGACATCCACCCCGCCAGCACTCGCGCGGCGCGGTTGCGGCAAAGCACATCTCCCTGCTCGCCCGGCTGCGGCTGGCGTGAGAGGCGCATGACTTCCTTGCGCGAGAGTCCGGTCAGGATCGCGGCCCGGGACTTGAACTGCTTGCTGCGCCCGCTGAGCGAGAACACGGGGTCGTGCAAGGCCGTATCCACGAACACCCAGCGCGAGATCTCCTCGAACTCGATGTTGGACATGCCATTGCGCAGGGCGATACGGGCGACAGGGCGCAGGATGCGCACCATGATCAGCACCAGCGCCTTGTGCAGCACAGGTCTCTTGACGGCGGCGACTATGGCGGACTCCCTTTCCTCGGCATGCTGCCGCACGCGGCTTCCGGCCGCGGCGGCTTGGTTCTTTGCCGATGGATATACACCACCGCTACCGGTTCTGGAAGTGCCGGCTTGCACAGGGATTTTTGGATTTCGTATCCCAAAAATAATTTGGGATTAATTGGCCAAACTTCAATCCGACGGCGATGCGCCGCGCCACCCACCGGTGTGCGCGAAGAGCCTTAAATCACGGGAAAACCGCACTTGCAGCCGGATGGAGAAACGCGCACGTTCCATGGAGTGCGGGTACTCGGATCCTAGCAAAGCGAATTTCGCACACAAAAAATTAGTGTGTCGAAATATCCGCGCTGCGACCTGGCTCGCGCAAGTCTGCGCGAACTCGAGGCATCACTTATGCGACACCGGTGGCGTGAAGTGCAGGATCACGCTCGCATGTTGTGGCGGCGCAGCGCTGACGCCCGGAGGCGCTTCGAAGTACCACTGCTGCAGCGCCACCACCGCCGCGGTGTCGAACACACCCGGCGGCACCGACTTCACCACCTTCACGTTGCTCGGATCACCGCTCGCGTCAACGTCGAAGCTCAAGGTGACCGCGCCCGCGACCGGAGCGGCGAGCAGGGATTCGGGATACGGCGGCGTCACGCGATACACCTGCCAGCCATCGCGCGGCACGATGTCGCAGCGGCTCGCGGGCAGGTACATCTCCTGCTGATGCCGGCAGAGGAAGCGGGTGCGCTCCGAGACGGCATCGGGCCCGAAGAAGAGTGGATAGATGAAGGCTCGAGCCACGGGTTTACCGGATCCCACGTAAGGGCGGAAGCGCAGCCCCGCGAAAGCCGCGGTGACTGCAGCGGTGTTGTCGGGGGAGAGCTTGCTCATGAGCACCATGGTCTTCTGGACGGAGCCGTCCGGTTCCACCTCGAAGCGCATCAGCATCTGGCTGTCTTCGGTGACCGCGAGCCGGGCCTCCAGCGCCGTGGGCGCCGCGTCGCTCACGGGCGAGGCGATGAGGAGCGGGACCGGGGGTGGCGGAGGGAGGGTTGAAACTTTGGGAGACGCGGCACATGCGGCCAAGAGCCCGCAGGCGGCCAGGAGCAGGCCGGATTTCATCATGCTATTCACGGGATTATCGGAGCTTCTAGAGAGGAAGGGATGGCGGGGCTACCTTAACACGCGATCCCGGACCCCCCAAACCAGCTCTAGCCGGAAGCTTGGGTCTGATACTATACTGTATATATATACAGCTATCCTTTTTACCACCTGTGAAACCGCCGGAAGCACACAAAGGCCGCGGCGCCCTCTCCAACCCCGAGGGCCGCTTCGAGAGCATCCACAAGTTCGTGGAGGACGACGGCTGGAACCGACCCGTCGAGGAAGAGGACGAACTCCCGCCCCTCAAGACCGAGGTGCGGCCCGACCCAACCCGCACCCTCATCAGCCGCAACGACTCACCCGACATCCCCTTCTCCCAATCCATCAACCCCTACAAGGGCTGCGAGCACGGCTGCATCTACTGCTACGCCCGACCGAGCCACGCCTACCTCAATCTCTCGCCCGGCCTCGACTTCGAGACCAAACTCTTCTACAAGGCGGACGCGGCCGCCTTGCTCGACAAGGAGCTGCGCAAGCCCGGCTACCGGGTGAGCAGCCTGATGCTGGGCGCCAACACCGACCCCTACCAGCCGGTGGAGAAGAAGTTCGAGGTCACCCGGTCCATCCTGGAGGTGGTACGGCGCTTCCATCACCCGGTGGCCATCATCACCAAGAGCACGCTCATCACCCGGGACCTGGACATCCTGAGCGAGCTCGCCAGGGAACGTCTGGTGTCGGTGATGGTGAGCATCACGACGCTGGACGACGGGCTGAAGCGCAGCCTGGAACCGCGCACCGCGAGCCCGCAAGGGCGCCTGCGCACCGTGGAGGCGCTGGCCAAGGCCGGAGTGCCGGTGGGCGTCATGACCGCACCGATCATCCCCATGATCAACGATGCCGAGATGGAGCGCATCCTGGAACTCGCCGCCGGGGCCGGTGCCTGCAGCGCCGGCTACGTGCTGCTGCGCCTGCCCTACGAGCTCAAGGACCTCTTCAAGGAATGGCTCACGGCCCACTACCCGCTCAAGGCCGAACACGTGATGAGCCTGGTACGCCAGTCACGCGGCGGCGCGGAATACCAGACGGAGTTCGGCACCCGCATGCGCGGCACCGGCAAGTACGCGGATCTCATCGCCCAGCGCTTCGCGCTCGCCTGCAAGCGCCTCAAGCTCGGCCTCGGCCGGCGCATGGGGATCGACCTGACCCGCTTCCGGGTGCCGCCGGAAGGCGGACAACTGGACCTCTGGGGAGACTGAATCCCGGGACTCAGTGCAACGCGAACTGGCGGACCGGCTCGGCCTGCAGGGCCTTGAGCTCCCGCGCCACCAGCTTGGGATCCTTGAGGTTCATCTCCACGAGGCGCTTCAGGTGCTCGAAGCTCTGTGCGTCGCGCGCCTGCCAGGTGCAGCCGATGCGGTCCGCATCGGTGTGCATCACCACCGCGTCGAGGTCGAGGGTGATGAGCTCCGCCAGACGCCATTCCACCCGCAGCCGCTCGCCCGGGATCGGCCGCCATTCCGCCGGGCAGCGCGCCAGGAAGCCCCGCAGCGACAGGTCCACGAGCGTGCATTCCCGGTCCGCGTCGCCGTCCCGGGTGCGGATGACCGAGGCGAAGCGGAAGCGTGTAAAGCGCCGGCGTTCGGCGGCTTTGACGGTCACGGATGGCTCCCCGGGTTCCCCGCCACAGGCCTTGGAGTATAGGTCAGCCTCCCCGGCGCGGCTTCACACAGGCGTCATATTCTGGTACTTAAGTCACTGGCCCTCCGTCCGCAGCCGCCTCCAAGAGCGGTGCCGCCCGACCCACCTTCACCTGGGGACAGCCAATGACCACCCAGACCGGCAAGCCTTCCAAGACGCTCGGCTTCGTGAGCCTGTTCCTCATCGAGATGTGGGAACGCTTCGGCTACTACGGCATGACCCAGATCGTGGTGCTGTTCATGGTGCAGAAGCTGAGCTACACCGACGACAACGCCAACCTCACCTTCTCCGCCTTCGTGGGCATCGCCTACGCCATCCCCGCCATCGGCGGCTGGATCGGCGACCGGGTGCTGGGCAGCAAGCGCACCGCGCTGATGGGAGCCGCGATCCTGGTGGTCGGCTACGCCATGCTCGCCATCCCTGACCCGGCCTTCCTGTTCGTGGCGCTGGCGGTATGCGCCGTCGGCGGCGGCCTGTTCAAGTCGAACCCGGCCAACCTCATCTCCAAGATCTACGAGGGCGAGTCCGCCAAGATCGACAGCGCCTTCACCATGTACTACATGGCGGTGAACCTGGGCGCGACGCTGTCGCAGTTCTTCACGCCCATCATCCAGGTGTACTGGGGCTGGCACGCGGCCTTCGCGTTCTGCTCCGCCGGCATGGCGCTCGGCATCGTCAACTACTTCATGCTGCGCCGCCACCTGGCGCACGTGGGCTCCGAGCCCGACTTCAAACCGGTTGACCTCAAGAAGCTCGTCATGGTGCTGGCCGGCGCCGCCATCGGCATCGCGGTGGTGGCGGCCATCATCCAGAACAAGGACTACGCCCGCGACCTCGCCGTCCTCGCCTTCATCTGCATGCTGTGCATCTTCGGCATCATGATCCACAAGGGCAGCAGCGGCGAGCGCAAGGGTCTGGTGGCGGTGATGGTGCTCACCGCCCAGACCATGCTGTTCTTCATCTTCTACCAGCAGATGTCCACCTCGCTGACGCTCTACTCGCTGCGCAACGTGGACCTCAACCTCTATGGCATCAACGTGCCGGCGGAGATGGTGCAGTGGTTCAACCCGGTGTGGATCTTCGTGCTCAGCCCGCCGCTGGCCTGGCTCTACACCCACCTGAGTAAGGACAAGGGAGATTTCCACATCTCCACCAAGTTCGCCGCCGGTTTCCTGGTGCTGGCCGCCGGCTTCTTCGTCTACGGCTTCAGCGGCCATTTCGCGGTGGACGGCAAGGTGGGGTTGTCCTGGATGTTCTGGGGATTCTGCCTGCAGTCCCTCGGCGAACTGCTCATCAGCGGCCTGGGGCTCGCCATGGTGGCCCGCTACGTGGGCCCGCAGTTGCGCGGCTTCATCATGGGCACCTGGTTCCTGGCCACGGGCATCTCCCAGTACCTGGGTGGCTTCGTAGCCAACTACGCCAGCGTGCCGAAGGACGTCACCGATCCGCTCAAGACGCTGCCGCTCTACACCCACCTGTTCATGAACCTGGGGCTGGTGGCGCTGGCCGGCACGGTGCTGGCGGTGATCGCGATCCCCTACATGAAATGGCTGTCCAAGACCGGCGGCGAAGCCACCCGCCACTGAGGATCAAGAGGACGAGAGATGGGGGCCGCGCAAGCGGCCCTTTCTCATTTGGCCTGCAGCCGCCGCGTCCAGTCCGCGAGGTTCACCAGCAGGTCCGCGATGAGCTTGCGGGCCGCCTCGTCGGTCAGGCGCCCCGAGGCGTCGAAGACCTTTTCCGCGAAGGAGATCATGACCTCGGGCTTGTTGATGAAGTGCAGGTCCAGGAACACGCCGGTCTGGCGCAGATGGTACTGGGCGCGTGCGGTGCCGAGCCGGCTGCCGGAGGCGCCCATGACCGCCGCCGGCTTGCCGCTGAAGACCCGCTCCGGCGGCCGCGAGGCCCAGTCGATGGCGTTCTTGAGCACCCCCGGCACGGAGTAGTTGTATTCGGGTGTCACGAAGAGCAGCGCGTCCGCCGCCTGGATCCCGTCGCGCAAGGCCTGCACCGGCGGCGGGAAACCCTGGGCGCGCACGTCCTCGTTGTAGGGCGGGATGGGCGCGATATCGAAATCCTCGATCTCCATGCCGGCGGGCTTGAGCTCCATGGCCGCGCGCAGGGTGAGCTTGTTGTAAGAGCCTTTGCGCAGGCTGCCGACCATCGCCAGGACTTTCATCGCGCTCTCCCGTCCAGTTAACCAAATCCCGTCACGAGCCGATTGTTATTCTATGCCCATGGCAAAGACCGCTTTCAAAGACCACTTCTCCGGCCACGCCACCGACTACTCCCGCTATCGCCCGGGTGCCTACCCCGCCGCCATGTTCAGGGCGCTGGCCGCCCTGGCGCCGGACCGGGAATGCGTGTGGGACTGCGCCACCGGCAACGGCCAGGCGGCCTTGGGGCTGGCGGAGCTCTTCGACCGGGTGGAAGCGACGGACGCCAGCGACAAGCAGATCGCCGCGGCCACGCTCCACCCCAGGATCCATTACACGGTGGCGCCGGCGGAGCAGAGCGGCCTGCAGGACCTAAGCGTGGCGCTCGTGACCGTGGCCCAGGCCCTGCACTGGTTCGACCTGCCGCGTTTCTACGCGGAGGTGCGGCGCGTGGCCAGACCCCGGGCCTTGCTGGCCTGCTCCTGCTACATGCGCTGCGCCGTTGACCCCGGCGTGGACGCGGTCACCGAGCGGCTCTACAACGGCATCCTGGGCGACGCTTACTGGCCCCCGGAGCGCAAGCACGTGGAGCGGGGCTATGCGGACCTGGCCTTCCCCTTCACCGAGATCGAACTGCCCCGCTTCCAGATGGAAGTACGATGGGACCTGGAGGCTTACGTAGGCTACCTGCGCAGCTGGTCAGCGACCCAGAACTACATCAAGCAGAACGGCAAAGACCCGCTCGAGCTGGTGGGCGATGAATTACTGAAAACCTGGGGCGACCCCAAGGCTGCTCGTCAGGTCTTGTGGCCCATAACCATAAGGGCTGGCTGGATCAGCTGAGCAGCGCCGCCACGGCGCGCTCCAATAACTCTCCGATCGACAGCGTAGCATCCAGGTGCACCGCGTCAATGGGCTGCTCGAACCGTCGGGCCACGTCCCGTACCAGTTGCGGCGTGCGATCCGCCGCCGGATGGGGCTGCTGCGTCACCCGTTCTATCGCCACCTCCACCGGGCAATCCAGCCACATCACGATGCAGTCGAAGCCGTGTCGCGCGGCGATGCGACGCACCGCCTCCCGCCCGCTCTCCCGTCCGAAGGTCATACCATCCAGGAGCGAACTCTCGCCGGCCATGCAGTGGGCGCACAGCGCCTCCAGCACCGCCTGGTTGGCGGCCTGCTTCTCCGCCTCCGTGAAACGGCAATCAGGGAAGAGTCGGTCTCGGATCCGATCGCGGTCTATGAGCGCGAGGCCGAAGCGCCCGCAGAGGGACCTGGCCAGGGTGGATTTGCCGCTGCCGAGCAACCCGGCCAGCACCACCACCCGGCGCCGGTCTACGGCTCAGAGCGTCTCGGTGCGCTGGCGGTAGTGCACGCCGCGCTCCGCGAGGTAAGCCAGCATCCGGTCGTAGCAGGCTTCCACCGCGCCCACGTGCTCGGGCGGGTGCACGCCCGTCTCCTGGAAGGTCCTGTCCAGCAGCAGGTTGGCGGCCGCGGCGCAGGTGAACCCCGTGGTGCGCGCCATGGAGGAGAACCCGGTCTTGGGATCGTACTCGTCGTACATGTCCCAGACGTGGCGCAGGCGCTTGCCTTGTTCCGTGCCCTCGACCGTGACGCGCATGACCGTGAGCTCGGCTTCGCCGGGCTTGAGCTTCCACTGGTCGATGAGGAGCTTCGCCGTCACTTCCAGGGGCACCACCTTGGCGCCGTTGACCTCCACCGCCGTCTCGCCGAAGAAGCCGGCACGCTTCAGGTCTTCGATGAGGGCGATGTGGCCGGGGTAGCGCAGCGTCTTCTCGGACATGTCCGGGATGTGCGCCATGGTCTTGAGCAGCGAACGCAGGCCGTCGGTGTTGAAAGCCTCGAGCTTGCCGGGCTTGTCGAACTGGACCATCTCGCGCTCGGTCAAGGCCGGCAAGGTGACCACCTTGCCGCCGCGCTGCAGGCGCGCCGGACGGGTGTACTCCTCGATCACGTCGATGGGTGAGAACGGCGCCTTGTACAGGAAGGGCGGCTCCGGCCGCTGCGGCAGACCGCCCACCAGGCACTCGAAACGCGTGACCTGCATGCGCTTGTCGTAGCGCCCGAGCAGTACGTTGTCCATGCCCGGGGCGACGCCGACGTCGGTGATCACCCGCACGCCTTTCTGGCGCGCCATAGCGTCCAGCGCCAGCACGTCCTCCGGGAAGAAGGAGATGTCCGCCACGTCCTTGCCCGCTTCGATGAGCGTCTTCAGGGTGGCGAAGCCCATGAAGCCCGGCACCGCCGTGACCATGAGATCGAAGGGCCGGGAGAACTCGGTCAGGGCCCGGGGATCGCGGCTGTCCAGCTGCCGGGTCTTGATGCCCTGCTTCGCCAGGCGCTCCAGCGCCGGCGCGGAGAGGTCGGCGGAAGTGACGTCGTGCCTGGTGGCGAGGTCCTGGGCGATGACGCTGCCCACCATGCCTGCGCCGACGATACCGATCTTGGCCATGGTCAAACTCCCGGAAAATGCGTGCTCGCCGGCACCCCATGCGCCGACGGAGCGCGAAGTTTACACAGGTGCAAACCGTCCATATAGCCGCGACGTTTACCAGCTGCCGGTGTTGCCCATGGACTTCCACGGTTCCCGGGGCGGCAGAGGCTCGCCCTGCTGCAGCAGCTCTATGGAGATGCCGTCGGGGCTGCGGATGAACGCCATATGGCCGTCGCGCGGCGGGCGGTTGATGACCACCCCCGCCTGCATGAGCTTCCCGCACAGGGCATAGATGTCCTCCACCCGGTAGGCCAGGTGACCGAAGTTGCGGCCGCCGCTGTAGCCCCGCTCGTCCCAGTTCCAGGTGAGCTCCACCAGGGGCGCCTTCTGCTGACGCGCCGCCTCGAGGTCGCCGGGCGCCGCCAGGAACACCAAGGTGAAGCGCCCTTTCTCGTGCTCGGAGCGGCTCACTTCGGTGAAGCCGAGCTGGCGGCAGAAGAAGTCCAGGGTCTGGTCCAGGTCGGACACCCTGATCATGCTATGCAGGTAGTTCATGGCTCAACCTTCGAGAGAAAACGGGTAAGTGACGCGGGTGCCCTCGACATGGGCGAAAGCGGTGAGCGCGTGGACCTGGCTCTTGCCGGGACCCATGATATGCCGCACCTCCACCCCGCGCACGCTGAGGGCGTCGGCGATGAGCGAACGGTGGCAGCGCCAGGGCAGCGCCTCGGCACACATCACCGCCGTAGGCGTCGCTGCCGCGTCCGTCATCAACGCGGCCAAGGCCTGCTCGAACTCCGGGGTCTGCATGTAGTCGGCGTAGCCGCGGAAGCTCTCGTTCTTCCAGCCCTGGTTCACGGAGTCGCCCCGCGGCTTGCGCAGGCCGCCGAGCTCCGGACGGTGGGCGTAGCCGATGCCCACGGGGGGCAGCGTCTGCCTGAGGGAAGCGGTGTCGTACTGCGGGTTGTGGCGCGAGCGCGGCACGGTGCGCACGTCCAGCAGCCGCGTGACGCCGTGCTCTTCGAGCAGCGCGATCAGTTCGGCGATGGGCCGGGTGGAATGGCCGATGGTCCAGAACACGGCTCGACCGTCATTGCACCAGGAGATGCACCAGGTAGACGCCGATGGCGAACCAGGTGCCGTAGGCGAGCGCCGGCATGAGCCGCGCTGTGTGCCGCTCGAAGGCACCCGCCTCGCCGGAGTCGTCCCGGGCCATGCGCCCGCGGGTATGGCCCCAGAGCACGAAGCTCAAGGCCGGCACGCCGCAGACCATGAAGCCGGCGGTGGCGAGGAACAGCAGGGGCAAGGGTGTGCCGAGCCCGCCGGCCAGGGGGAAGAAGGTGAGCCGCAGGATGGCGGCGAGGTAACCCACCGCCACCAGGCCCGCCACCACCCTGAGCGCCCACCAGAAGCGTTCCGGATCCGCCAGCGTGAGCAGGAAGCAGGCGGTCGCGGCCGCGAGCACGGCGCAGAGGAGTTCCCGCGCCCAGGTCCAGTGGTCCGCGAAGATGACAGCGAAGCCCGCCAGCGTCACCAGCGAGGCGCTGACCAGCAGCCACAGCCAACCGCGTGCCAGCTGCTGGGCGTTGCGTCTGCCGCGCACACGCCCCGCGCGACGTTCAGCCGCCGGCACGGTAGCGGTCCTTGAGGCGCACATAGTGGGCGGCGGAGTAACGCAGCATCTCCCGCTCTTCGGCGGTGAGCGGACGGACCTTCTGGGCCGGGCTGCCCTTGTAGAGATGGCCGGATTCGAGACGCTTGCCGGGGCTCACCAGGCTGCCGGCGCCGAGGAGCACATCGTCCTCCACCACCGCCCCGTCCATGACGATGGAACCCATGCCGATGAGGCAGCGGTCACCGACGCTGCAGGCGTGCAGCAGGCACTTATGGCCCACGGTGACGTCGGCGCCGATCACCAACGGGAAGCCGCCGGGGCTGTAGGGCCCGTCGTGAGTCACGTGCAGCACGGTAAGGTCCTGGATGTTGCTGCGTGCGCCGACGCTGATGCTGTTCACGTCGCCCCGCGCCACCACGCAGGGCCAGAGCGAGACGTCGTCTGCCAGCGTGACCTTGCCGATGACGACGGCGGTGGCGTCCACATAGACGCGTTCGCCGAGGACGGGGACGATGCCGGAGAAAGGGCGCAGGTTCATGCCGAGGCCTTAAGGAGATATGGAGTGGACATGTCGGCGCATCCACATTCTACCGCGTCCCCAAAAGCGCCGCGCACTGCTCCGCGGACCTTGAAATGGCATCAGTTGCCCCGATGTATACTTTCGTCATAACTAACCATAGGGATGGGGTATTCAAATGGGAGTAGGAAGCTTCGTGTTCATCGCGGTCATCGCCGTGGCCGTGATCTATCTCGTCATGCTCTACAACGGGCTGGTGTCCCTCAAGAACAACGTCAAGGAAGCCTGGGCCAACATCGACGTGCTGCTCAAGCAGCGCCATGACGAGCTGCCTAAGCTCGTCGAGACCTGCAAGCAGTACATGAACTACGAACGCGACACGCTCGAGAAGGTGATGCAAG
>DASSIS010000010.1:0-9241 GCA_035691665.1 Gammaproteobacteria bacterium
TTCGCCGCCGGTGAAGCAGTGCTTCACCTTACCGGCTCAGCCATCCCTCCACCCGCCTATTTGATACGGCACGGGAGGCGACACAAAGAAAAAGGCCCTGCATTTCTGCAGGGCCTTTGATCCAACTGACCAATTTCTCGGCCTGTTTTGGGCGATGTGGGTGGATTAGAAATCCATCCCACCATCGCCCATCCCGCCGCCTGGCATCGCCGGCTTATCTTCCTTCGGAAGTTCCGCGACCATGGCTTCGGTGGTGATGAGCAGGCTCGCCACGGAGGCTGCGTTCTGCAGCGCGGTGCGGGCCACCTTGGTGGGGTCCAACACGCCCATCTCGACCATGTCGCCGTACTCGGACGTCGCGGCGTTGAAGCCGAAGTTGCCCTTGCCCTCGGCGACCTTGTTCAGCACCACGTCGGCGGCTTCGCCGGCGTTGGCGACGATCTGGCGCAGGGGCTCTTCCATGGAGCGCAGCAGGATCTGGATGCCCATCTGCTGGTCTTCGTTCTCGCCCTTGAGCTTGCCGATGGCCTGCTTGGCGCGGACCAGCGCGACGCCGCCGCCGGGGACGATGCCTTCTTCGACGGCCGCACGGGTGGCGTGCAGGGCGTCTTCGACGCGGGCCTTCTTCTCCTTCATCTCGATCTCGGTGGCGGCACCGACCTTGATCAGCGCCACGCCGCCGGCGAGCTTCGCCACGCGCTCCTGGAGCTTCTCCTTGTCGTAGTCCGAGGTGGTGTCTTCCACCTGCTTGCGGATGGCTTCCACGCGGGCCTGGATGTCGGCGGCCTTGCCGGCGCCGTCGATGACGGTGGTGTTTTCCTTGTCGACGATGACCTTCTTGGCCTCGCCCAAGTCATTGATGGAGGCCTTCTCCAGCGTCAGGCCCAGCTCTTCGCTGATGACGGTGGCCTTGGTGAGGATGGCGATGTCCTTCAGCATGTCCTTGCGACGGTCGCCGAAGCCCGGGGCCTTGACGGCCACGACCTTGACGATGCCGCGGATGGTGTTGACCACCAGGGTCGCCAGGGCCTCGCCTTCCACGTCTTCCGCCACCACCAGCAGGCTGCGGCCGCTCTTGGCCACGCCTTCCAGCACGGGGAGCATCTCGCGGATGTTGGAGATCTTCTTGTCGCAGAGCAGGATGTAGGGTTTCTCCAGCTGGGCGGTCATGTCGCCCTGGCTGTTGATGAAGTAGGGCGAGAGGTAGCCGCGGTCGAACTGCATGCCCTCCACCACTTCCAGCTCGTCGATCAGCGCCGAGCCTTCCTCGACGGTGATGACGCCTTCCTTGCCGACCTTCTGCATGGCCTGGGAGATGAGCTTGCCGATCACCTCGTCGCCGTTGGCGGAGATGGTACCCACCTGGGCGATGGACTTGTTGTCGGCGGAGGGCTTGGAGAGCTTCTTCAGCTCGGCCACGGCCTGGATCACGGCCTTGTCGATGCCGCGCTTGAGGTCCATGGGGTTCATGCCGGCGGCGACGGCCTTCAAGCCCTCGCGCATGATGGCCTGGGCCAGCACGGTCGCGGTGGTGGTGCCGTCACCCGCCTCGTCGGAGGTGTGGGAGGCCACTTCCTTCACCATCTGGGCGCCCATGTTCTCGAACTTGTCCTTGAGTTCGATCTCCTTCGCCACGGACACGCCGTCCTTGGTGATGGTGGGGGCGCCGAAGCTCTTCTCGAGCACCACGTTGCGGCCCTTGGGGCCCAGCGTCGCCTTCACGGCGTTGGCCAGGATGTTGACGCCGCGGAACATGCGCTGACGCGCGTCGTCGCCGAATTTGATCTCTTTGGCAGCCATTGCGATTTCCTCTATCTAATATCTGGATGGGGATGGGGCGCGGGGAAGGCTTACTTGCCTTCGATCACGCCCAGGATGTCTTCCTCGCGCATGACGACGTATTCGTCCGCGCCTTCCTTGATCTCGTTGCCGCTGTACTTGCCGAACAGCACCACGTCGCCGACTTTCACGCTGAGGTGGATGACCTTGCCCTCGTCGGTGGTCTTGCCGGGGCCGACCGCGATCACCTTGCCCTTGGAGGGCTTCTCGGCCGCGTTGTCGGGGATGATGATGCCGCCGGTGGACTTAGTTTCGACTTCCAGGCGCTTCACGATCACCCGGTCATGCAGGGGACGAATCTTCATGGCAAAGCACTCCTCACGAAATCATTTCTAGGTTGGAAGGGTCATAATGGGCAGCTGAAAGAGGCCCTTGGCACTCACTTCAGCGGAGTGCTAATAATAGTGTCAAAACCAGCAGAGTCAAGGGCTTGGCCGGGTTTTCCTTGGGCTGGTCAGTTTTTAGCCAGTGAGGATAAATGGCTGAAAATCATATAGTTACGCTCTGCACGGTGCCTGACCGGGAGTCAGGGGAGCGCATCGCCCGGGCCCTGGTGGAAGAACGGCTCGCCGCCTGCGTGAACCTGGTACCGGGCGTGGCCTCGTTTTACCGATGGGAAGGGAAAGTGGAGGAAGCTTCGGAAATGCTCCTCATCATCAAGACCGGCGTGTCGCGCTTCGACGTCTTGAAGAAGCGGATCCAGGAACTGCACCCTTACGACGTAGCAGAGATCATCGCGCTGCCAATCATCCATGGCAGCCGTGAATACCTAGACTGGATAACGGAAAGCACGAAATGAGCACTAATAGACTCTTCGGCATCCCTGCCCTGTTCCGCGCCGTCCCGGCGGCGCGGGCGACTTTTGTGGCGTCAAAAGTCGCCAAAATCGCTTCCCCGGAGCGCGGGGCGCGGAAGCCGCGCCTCCCCTGTGCTTCTCGCTCGCTGCAGAGCCGCGCTCACGGTATATCCATATACCTTCGCGCGGATGCGGCCTTCCCTGGGCCGCATCCCTCCGGGCTGACTTTGCTCGCTCCGATGCTCGGCACGCGCTACGGGTGAGGGAAAGAGGAGAACGGGTTGGAAGCGAGCTCTTATAACCCCCTTGGATACCGGCGAGCACTGCAGCGAGCAAGGTCGGCCCGTCAGGGACGAAGCGAGGGATCGCGAGTTCGCGCGACCGGCACAGGGATGTGCCGTGAGCGCGACCCCGCCGCGAGCGAAGCGCGCAGCGTAGCCCGGTCTTCCGGGCCGGTATCCGGGGGAGCGTTTCTTTGGCTACTATCTTGTCGCGACACGAAAGTAGCCCGGCCCCTGGGAGGGGCCGGAACCACCACAGGGAGGTGGAGTTCTCTTGAAAACGATTCCCACAACGGGTGGAAGCTTGGATCATCTAAATTGAATTTCGGAAAGCATCCAATGAAAAAATTCCTGTTCTTGGCGCTCCTGGTTCTTTCTCCCCTGCTCGCCCGGGCCGATGAGCAACCGCTCCCACCCGACCAGGTCTACAAGCTCTCGGCCAGCAGCACGCCGGGCACGATCACGGTCCACTGGGACATCCTCAAGGGTTACTACCTCTATAAGGACAAGTTCCGCTTCATCAGTCACATCACGGGCATCAAGCTTGGGCTACCTGAGCTGCCCAAGGGCGAGACCAAGACGGATCCCTACTTCGGCAAGCAGGAGATCTACCACCGGGGCGTGACCGCTACCCTGCCCTACACGGGCCAGGGGAAGCTGGACCTCGAGCTCGTCTACCAGGGCTGCAACGAGGTGGTGGGCTTCTGCTATCCGCCCCAGCACAAGACCGTGAGCCTTATATTGGCCGACGGCGATGCACATGGAAGTGCAAGTGTCGCGGGAGACAGGACGTCGGGAGCGACGGGCACGAAGCCGGGAGCGGCCCCCGCCGCCGCTTCCGGGGTCAAGCCTCCAGATTTAGAAGCGCTGGTGAACGGCGGCAGCGGCCAGAAGTTCCTGCCCCCGGACCAGGCCTTCAAGTACGTGGCCGTGGCCAAGGACGAGAACACCCTGGAGCTGCGCTGGCAGGTGACGCCGGGCTATTACTTATATAGACAGAAGTTCCAGTTCACGAGCGACAACCCGGACGTGGTGCTGGGCACGCCGGACTTCCCGGAAGGCCAGATCAAGAACGACCCATATTTCGGCACCAGCGAGATCTACACCCAGGACATCGACATCCTGGTGCCCGTCACCCGCAACAACGGCGCGGGCAAGTTCGACCTGACGGCGGGCTACCAGGGCTGCGCCGAGGCGGGCTTCTGCTATCCGCCCATCAGCCACACCCAGCCCATCGACCTCGCCGCCGCCGGGCCCATGCTGGTGCCGGGCGCGGCCGCGCCGCCGCTGACGCAGCAGGACAAGCTCGCGCAGCTCCTGGCCAGCGGCAACCTGCTCTGGGTGCTGGTGATCTTCTTCGGCATCGGCATCCTCCTGGCGTTCACGCCCTGCCTCTTGCCCATGATCCCCATCCTCTCGGGCCTCATCGTGGGCCAGGGCAAGAAGCTCACCACGGCCCACGCCTTCGCGCTCTCACTCGCCTACGTGCTCGCCATGGCGGTGACCTACGCGATCGTCGGCCTGGTGGTGGGGCTGCTGGGGGCGAACATCCAGATCGCGCTGCAGAACCCTTACGTGCTCACGGTGTTCAGCCTGATCTTCGTGGCGCTCGCGCTCTCCATGTTCGACCTCTACCAGCTGCAGGTGCCGGGCTTCATCCAGTCGCACCTCACCCGCCACAGCAACCAGCAGAAGTCCGGCGCCTTCGTGGGCGTGGCGGTGATGGGCGCGCTCTCGGCGCTGATCTGCGGCCCCTGCATCACCGCGCCCCTGGTGGCGGTCTTGGTGTTCATCGGCCAGTCAGGCTCGGCCCTGCGCGGCGGCCTCGCGCTCTTCGCGCTCGGCCTCGGCATGGGCGTGCCGCTGCTCATCATCGGCACCTCGGCCGGCAAGCTCGTGCCCAAGGCGGGGCCCTGGATGAACCGGGTGAAGCACGTGTTCGGGGTGGTGATGCTGGGCGTGGCCGTGTGGTTCCTCTCCCGCATCCTGCCCGGCCCGGTGACTCTCGCCCTCTGGGCGGCGCTCGCCATCTGCTGCGGCGTGTATCTCGGCGCGCTGGAACACGGCACCCAGGGTTGGGGCCGGCTCTGGAAAGGCCTCGGCATCATCGCGCTGCTCTACGGGGTGATCCTGCTGGTGGGCGCGGCCACAGGAGGGGACGACCCCTTGCAACCCCTGGCGCGGTTTTCAATGACCGGCCAGCCGAACCCCAATGCGGCTGCTCCGGCCGCGAACGGGGCCAGCGCTCTGCCGTTCAAACGCATCAAGACTTCGGCGGACCTGGACGCGGCCCTCACCGCCGCGGCCGGCAAGCCCGTGATGCTGGATTTCTCCGCCGCCTGGTGCGTGGCCTGCAAGGAGCTGGACCACGACACCTACAGCGACCCCCGGGTGCAGGCGGCGCTCAAGGGCGTGGTGCTGCTGCAGGCGGACGTGACCGCCTGGGACGAGGACGACAAGGCCCTCTGCAAGCGCTTCGGCATCTACGGCCCGCCCGGGGTGATGTTCTTCGGCCGCGACGGCCAGGAACTCGCCCAGGACCGGCTGGTCGGATATAAGGATGCGGACGACTTTCTGAAGATCCTGCAGTCCGCGTTCGGCGGCAGCAACCCTAGCTGATAAAATCCGCCTCCTTCCTGCTAGCCGATAGATTTTCGCTGGAGTCTTTGCCCATGCAAGCGCCCCGTCATGCCCCTCTGATCGTGCTGCTCCTGGTCGCCGCCGGCGCCGCCGGTTTCGGCGTCTACCAGTGGATGGCGAACCCGGCGCCGCCGCCCCCGGCCCAGGGCACCCTGCCGCCAGCCGCCAAGGGGATGACGCCGGACGAGGCCTTGGCCCTCAAGTTCGAATCCCTGGACAGCACCGGCAGCCACACGCTCGCGGACTGGAAGGGCAAGACGCTGCTGGTGAACTACTGGGCCACCTGGTGCCAGCCCTGCCGCCAGGAGATCCCCCTGCTGGTGAAGCTCCAGGCCCAGTACGCGGCTCAGGGCCTGCAGGTGGTGGGCATCGCCACCGACGAGACCGACGAGAAGGACGTGAAGACCTTCCTGCAGCGCATGGTGGTGAACTACCCCATGCTCATGGGCACCGAGGACGTGGCGAGCATGGTGGCGGGCTTCGGCGGCAACCTCATCGGCCTGCCCTATAGCGTGGTGCTGGGCAAGGACGGCAAGGTGCTGGCCATCCACGCCGGGGAATTGCATCCAGACGAAGCCCAGGCCCTGGTCCAGGCGGGTCTTGCCGGCAAAGCCCCGGCTTCCTCCAGTGCCGCCGCCCCAGCAACAGTTACTACGGTGGCAACAACCGTTAAATAAGGCCTATCTCCGTCGAATAGGACCATTTCCTCACTTAGTACCATAGACAAACCCGCTTCCATGACCCACAATTAACCGGCCCCATGATAGAGTGGGGCCCGGTCCGAGACCCGGCCGAAGAATCCGGGCTCAAAATCGGCGATTAGCTGGCTATCTGGCCTCCAACTTCTTATATCGGTTGCTTTAGGTACAAACGGACCCGCCTCCGGATGAGATGGGCCAACCGGGTTTCCGCCCCCCTCGAAATGGGGCCGGAGAGGGCTTAAAAGCCCCGCCCACCCGGAAAAGACCAGCAGGGATCGTGCTGGTAAAACGCGCCAACATCCCGGAAACGGAGTGAACGTGGCCCAGATCCTGTTGCTCAACGGCCCGAACCTGAACCTCTTGGGCAAGCGGGAACCCCATCTCTATGGGCCCGATACCCTGGCGGCGGTGGAGAAGCACGTGGCCGCTCTCGCCAAGCAGATGGGCCACGAGCTCGATGCCTACCAGAGCAACCACGAGGGCGGGCTCATCGACCGCATCCAGAAGGCGGCCAGCGACGGCACCGCCATCATGATCTTCAACCCGGGCGGCTACACCCACACCAGCATCGCGCTGCGCGACGCCCTGCTCGCGGTGGCCCTGCCCTTCATCGAAGTGCACATCAGCAACCCGCAGCGGCGCGAGCATTTCCGCCGCCATTCCTATTTCTCGGACATCTCCGCCGGCGTGGTCACCGGCTTCGGTGCCCTGGGCTATGAACTGGCCCTGGTCGCCGCCGCCCGCCGCCTGGCGGCCCAGGCCAATCCCCAGAACTAGAACCGCACGAGCTTCCCCAAGGAGCCTCTCATGGACATCCGCAAGGTCAAGAAACTCATCGAACTCCTGGAGGAGTCCGGCATAGCCGAGATCGAGATCACGGAAGGCGAGGAGTCGGTACGCATCAGCCGCGGCGTCGCCGCCCAGCCGCAGATGATGATGGCCGCCCCGGCGCCGATGATGCACGCGGCCCCCGCCGCCGCTCCAGCGGCTGCCGCCCCGGCGGCTGCCGCGGCCCCGGCCGCGCCCGCCGGCCACCAGGTGAAATCGCCCATGGTGGGTACCTTCTACCGCGCCGCCTCCCCGGGCGCGAAGGCCTTCGCGGACGTGGGCCAGACGGTGAAGGAAGGGGACGTGCTCTGCATCATCGAGGCCATGAAGATGATGAACCAGATCGAGTCCGACAAAGCCGGCGTGGTGAAGGCCATCCTGGCCCAGAACGGGGATCCCGTAGAGTTCGGTCAACCCTTATTCATAATTGAGTAAGGGCCCAACATGCTAGAAAAAGTCGTCATAGCGAATCGCGGCGAGATCGCGCTCCGCATCCTGCGCGCCTGCAAGGAGCTCGGCATCCGCACCGTGGCCGTG
The DNA here is from genome assembly GCA_035691665.1 of Gammaproteobacteria bacterium. Classification (GTDB taxonomy): domain Bacteria; phylum Pseudomonadota; class Gammaproteobacteria; order Natronospirales; family REEB76; genus DASUBN01. Next base: position 7,623 of record DASSIS010000010.1, read on the forward strand.
CACTCCACCGTGGACAAGGACCTGAAGCACGTGCTGCTCGCGGACGAGTCGGTGTGCATCGGCCCCGCGCCCTCGGCCGAGAGCTACCTCAACATGCCGGCCATCATCAGCGCCGCCGAGGTGACCGACGCGGTGGCCATCCACCCGGGCTACGGCTTCCTGGCCGAGAACGCGGACTTCGCCGAGCGCGTGGAGCAGAGCGGCTTCATCTTCATCGGCCCGCGCCCCGACACCATCCGCCTCATGGGCGACAAGGTCTCGGCCAAGCAGGCCATGATCAAGGCCGGCGTGCCCACGGTGCCCGGCTCCGAGGGCGCCCTGCCCGAGGACCCGAAGGAGATGATGCGCATCGGCCGCGAGGTCGGCTACCCCGTGATCATCAAGGCCGCGGGCGGCGGCGGCGGCCGCGGCATGCGCGTGGTGCACAGCGAGGCGGCGTTGGTCGCCGCCGTGGGCATGACCAAGGCCGAGGCCAAGTCCGCCTTCGGCAACGACATGGTCTACATGGAGAAGTTCCTGGAGCGGCCGCGCCACGTGGAGTTCCAGGTCATGGCCGACGGCCAGGGCAACGCGGTGCACCTCGGCGAGCGCGACTGCTCCATGCAGCGCCGCCACCAGAAGGTGATCGAGGAGGCCCCGGCCCCGGGCATCACCGACAAGCAGCGCCGCGCCATGGGCGAGCGTGTGGTGGAGGCCTGCAAGAACATCAAGTACCGCGGCGCCGGCACCTTCGAGTTCCTCTACCAGGACGGCAACTTCTACTTCATCGAGATGAACACCCGCGTGCAGGTGGAGCATCCGGTGACGGAGTTCATCACCGGCATCGACATCGTGAAGTGGCAGCTGATGGTGGCCGCCGGCATGCCCTTCACGCTGCGGCAGAAGGACATCCAGTTCAAGGGCCACGCCTTCGAGTGCCGCATCAACGCCGAGGACCCGCGCAAGTTCACCCCCTCCCCCGGTAAGATCACCCGCTGGCACGCGCCGGGCGGCCCCGGCATCCGCGTGGACTCCCACGCCTACACGGGCTACTCCGTGCCGCCCAACTACGACTCGCTCATCGGCAAGGTCATCGCCTACGGCGACGACCGGGCCTCGGCCCTGGCGCGCATGCGCACGGCGCTGCAGGAGATCGTGGTGGAGGGCATCGCCACCAACGTGCCGCTGCACCAGGAGCTGTTCAGCGACTCGGCGTTCATGGCCGGCGGGACGAACATCCACTACCTGGAAAAAAAGCTCGGCCTCTGACGGCCGAGCTTTGGCGACAGGCGTCCCTGGCGAAAGCCCATTCGCCGCCTCCCGGCGGCGGGCCTGTTCAAGAGGGCGGCTTCCGCGCCGCAGACGGGTCCCTTTTCTTTGCACGCCCAAAGAAAAGGGACGAAAAGAAAAGGCGCCCCCGGATGCCGGTCCCAAGGGGACTCCGCTGTGCGCTTCGCTCGCTACGGAGTTGTGCTCACGGGGCATCCTGCCCCGGTCGTACAAGCTCGCCATCCCTGGCTTCGCCCCCTGACGGGGCTATTCCTTGCTCGCTCCAGTGCTCGCCGGCCTCCAAGGGGGTGGCAAGAACCACGGCTGCCGGTCTGGTTCTTCCCACCCGTAGCGCGAGCCGAGCATCGCAG
>DASSIS010000011.1:0-20046 GCA_035691665.1 Gammaproteobacteria bacterium
GAAAACCCAGTTCCCAGGTAGCCGCATCGGGGCGCTGGATGGTGAAGGACGCCACTACCTCTTCGGGACGACGGATCAGGAAGCAGTTGTTCAGGCTTTCCAGCCAATCCAGCGGCACCTGGGGGAGCAGATGCTGGGTCATGTGCTTCTGGTACCAGATCGGCTTGTGGTCCGGCACGGGTCCCGTCAGCTCTTTCACCACGCGCTGCCAGTCCGTGGGCTGGGAAGCCATCACCTCCTCCCGGCCCGGATGGTCGACACCCGTGTGCTTGAGGTAATAGGCGTAGAAGGGCTCGTCCACCACCACCGTGTCCTCCCGGTTCTCCCAGGCGCGCATCATGGCGGTGGAGATGTTGCGCGGACCGGACCACATGGCCAGCCGCAGCCCGGGATTCATATGCGGGGACCTTTGGCGCTTTCATGCTTGACGAGCTCCATGTAGAGCGCCTGCAGGTGCTTCACCAACGGCCCGCGGGGGCCGATGGCGCGGCCGTCCACTTCCGTGACCGGCACCAAGCCCGCGAAGGTGCCGGTGACGAAGGCTTCCTCGGCGCCGTACACGTCGGTGAGGCTGAAGTCCTTCTCGAAGGCGGTGATGCCCTCCTCCCGGCAGAGGCGCAGCACGTTGCCGCGGGTGATGCCCCCCAGGCAGTACTTGCCCGAGGAGGTCCACACCTCGCCCTTGCGCACGATGAAGAAATGGGTGGAGTTGCAGGTGGCGACGAAGCCGTGGGGATCGAGCATCAGGGCCTCGTCCACGCCGGCGTTCGCCGCCTGGATGCAGGCCAGGATGTCGTTGAGCTTGGAATGGCAGTTGAGCTTGGGATCGAGGGTGTCGGGCGCGGCGCGGCGCACGTGGGTGGTGACGAGGCGTATCCCCAGCTCCACGGTCTTGGGCAAGGGTTGCTTGTACTCGGGGATGATCACCACCGTGGGCGGGCCGATGGTGACGCGCGGGTCCTGATAGGGGGTCGCCTTCACGCCGCGGCTCACCATGAGGCGGATGTGCACCCCGTCCCGCATCCGGTTGGCGCGCAGCACCGTGAGCAGCTGCTCGATGAGAGCGGCGCGGGAGAGGCCGATGTCGAGGGCGATGGCCTTGGCCCCCTCGTAGAGCCGGTCGAGATGCAGGTCCAGGAACGGCAGGCCGCCGTCATGCACCCGCAGGCCCTCCCAGACCCCGTCCCCCAGCACGAAGCCGCTGTCGAAGACCGAGACCTTGGCCTCGGCCCGGGGGAAGAGCTTGCCGTTGATGCCGATCTGGATGGCGGCGTTGCGCGGGTCGTCCTGGTAGTCGTGGGTGCCCTTGGCCATGTGTACTCCCGAAAGCAAGACGGCGGCCAGGAGGCCGCCGTCCTATTTCATCATACCCGCCGTATGAGCCTCAAAGATTCTCGATCACGGCTTCGGCGAAGGCGCTGGTCTTGACCTCTTTGGCATTGCTCATCTGCCGCGCGAAGTCATAGGTCACGACGCCGGAGGCCACGGTCTTGGCGTAGGCCGCCTGGATCATGTCCGCCGCCTCGCGCCAGCCGATGTATTCCAGCATCATCACGCCGGAGAACAAGAGCGAACCCGGGTTGGCCTTGTCCAGGCCGGCGTGCTTGGGGGCCGTGCCGTGGGTGGCCTCGAACACCGCCAGGGCGTCGCCGATGTTGGCGCCGGGAGCGATACCCACGCCGCCCACCTCGGCCGCCACCGCGTCCGAGAGGTAGTCGCCGTTCAGGTTCGGGGTAGCGAGCACCGCGTACTCGTCCGGGCGCAGCAGCATCTGCTGGAACATGATGTCCGCGATCTGGTCCTTGATGACGATCGGCTTGCCGGTCTTGGGGTTCTTGAAGTGCATCCACGGGCCGCCGTCCAGGAACTCGGCGCCGAACTCCTCCTTGGCCACGTCATAGCCCCACTGGCGGAACGCACCTTCCGTGAACTTCATGATGTTGCCCTTGTGGACCAGGGTCACGGAGCTGCGGTCATAGTCGATGGCGTGCTGGATGGCCTTGCGCACCAGGCGCTTGGAGCCGAAGGCCGAGACCGGCTTCACGCCGAGGCCCGCGTCCTCGAAGAACTTGGCGCCCAGCTCCTCGCGCAGGAACTTGGCGAGCTTCTTGTTCTTGTCGCTGCCGGCCTGGTACTCGATCCCGGCGTAGACGTCCTCGGTGTTCTCGCGGAAGATCACCACGTCCACGAGCTCCGGCTTCTTGAGCGGCGAAGGCACGCCGGGGTAATGCTTCACCGGGCGCACGCAGGCGTAGAGGTCCAGGTCCTGGCGCAGGGTCACGTTGAGGGAGCGGAAGCCGCCGCCCACCGGCGTGGTGAGCGGGCCCTTGATGGAGACGACGAGATCCTTGATGGCCGCCAGGGTCTCGTCCGGGAAATAGTTACCGTCGTACAGTTTCTGGGCCTTCTCGCCCAGGTAGATCTCGCACCAGTGGATCTTGCGTTTGCCCTTGTAAGCCTTCTCCACCGCCGCGTCCCAGATCTTCATGCTGGCGGGAGTGATGTCCACGCCGATGCCGTCGCCTTCCACGTAGCCCAGGATGGGTTGGTCCGGCACCAGGAGCTTGCCCTTGGCGGTGGTGATCTTGTTGCCGCCGGACGGCAGCTTCACATGCTTGTAGGACATGGCTTCCCTCGGGAGCGATTGGTATTTAAAGGACGACGCGCGATGCGCGGCGCGGGATTATACCGTAACGGGTACGCAGGCTCCGGCCTGGAGCGCGAGCGTACCGGAGCGGCCCGGGATCTCGCCCATGACCACGGTGTGCATGGGGAGCTTCTTGCGGTCGAGACCGGCGGCGATGGTCTCCGTGGCTATGAGCTCGTAACCCTGGGCGCGCCAGCCGGCGAGGAGCTTCTCGAACACCGGGCTCAGGGCCATGCCTTCCAGCTCCGCGTGCAGGGTATAGACATGTCCATGTTCCGGCGCGGGCCCTTCGGTCAGCTTCAGCAGATGCTCGGCTACGTTGTCCACGGTGATGCCGTTGACGCCCACGAGCTCATCCAGAGTCGGCAACGTGGTGGGGATCTGGGGCACCGAGAACACCCGACCGTGCATCTCCGGCAGGAAGGGATGGGTGCCGCGGGTGTCGCTGGCGTAAGTCATGTGGAACTCATGCTCCAGCTCGAAGGCATGGAAGTTCATCTGCCAGCCGGCGGCGCCGTAGGTCTTGGGCTCGGTGCCGAACACCTCCCGGAAGCGCTCCACGGCCGGCACGAACTCATGGCGTGTCCAGTCCGCATCCTTGCCAGCTACGAAGTCCTGCCAGCGGATGTGGTCCCAGGTGTGGATGCCCACCTCGAAACCAGCGTCGCGCACCGCGCGCAGGGTGGGTGCCGCGTGCTTGCCGATGTCCGGCCCCGGCAGCAGCACGCCGTACATGAGGGTCTTCAAGCCGTAGTTGGCCGCCACGTTGGTGCGGAACACCTTCTTCAGGAAGCCGGGCCGGAAGATGCGGCGCAGCGCGCGGCCGGTGTGGTCCGGCCCCAGGCTGAACAGGAAAGTGGCCTTGGCCTGGTGCTTCTGCAGCATGGACACCAGCGGCGGCACCCCTTCCAGGGTGCCGCGCAAGGTATCCACATCTATCTTCAGCGCGAGTCGTTTCACAAGTTCAGGCGTTTTCTTCCACCAATGCACGGGCCTTGCCCACATCACCGCGATAGAACTCGAAGAGCTTCTTGAGCGCCGTCTTCATGTCCACCTTCGGCTCCCAGCCGAGCTCCTGGCGGGTGTGCTCGATGCTGGGCAGGCGGTTCTCCACGTCCTGGTAGCCCTTGCCGTAGTAATCGTCGGCGCTGACGTTGAGCAGCTTCACCTTCTTGGCGCTGTCGACGTATTCCGGCATGGAGAGCGCGATCTCCATCATCATGTCCGCCAGCTCCTTCACGGAATGGCTGTTCTTGGGGTTGCCGATGTTGTAGATGCGCTTGTCGGCGGCTCCGCCCTTGTTGTCGATGATCTTCATCAGTGCGTCGATGCCGTCGTCCACGTAGGTGTAGGCGCGCTTGCGGGCACCGCCGTCCACGAGCTTGATGGTCTCGCCGCGCACGATCTGGCCCAGGAACTGGGTCACCACCCGGGAGCTGCCCTCCTTCGGCGTGTAGATGGAGTCGAGGCCGGGTCCGATCCAGTTGAAGGGGCGGAACAGGGTGTAGGCCAGGCCCTCGCGGTCGCCATAGGCGGCGATGACCCGGTCCATGAGCTGCTTGCTGCAGCTGTAGATCCACCTGGGTTTATTGATCGGGCCGAGGATGAGTTCGGAGGTGTAGGGGTCGAAGCCCGGGTCGCGGCACATCCCGTAGACCTCGGAGGTGGACGGGAACAGCACGCGCTTCTTGTACTTCACGCACTGGCGCACGATGGGCAGGTTCGCCTCGAAATCGAGCTCGAACACCCTGAGCGGATCCTTCACGTAGGTGGCCGGGGTGGCGATGGCTACCAGCGGCAGCACCACGTCGCACTTGCGCACGTGGTATTCCACCCATTCGCGGTTGATGGTGATGTCACCTTCGAAGAAGCTGAAGCGCGGGTTCCCCATCAGGTCCTTGACCTTGTCGGAGTACATGTCCATGCCATGGACTTCCCAGTCCGTGGTCTCGATGATGCGCTTGCTAAGGTGGTGGCCGATGAAGCCGTTGACGCCGAGGATCAGGACCTTCTTCACGTTCATTCTCCCAGTGGGAAGGGGTCGGCCGCATGGCGCCGCGCGAACTCCGCGGCTTCCATGACCCGGCCTTCCCATTCCAGTTGCAATACTTCCACGCGCTTGCCGTCGCCGCAGTCGGCGAGGCAGCGGCCCGCTTCCACGTACAGGGTCGGCCGGCGGTGCTTGGCCGGCTGGTCCGGGTAGTGGCTGCGCAGCACCTTGATGGGCTTGCCCGCGGCGCTGCTGTAGGCGCCGGGGTAAGGCGGAGCCACCGCGCGGATCAGGTTGTGCACCGTCCAGGCTGGCTGGCTCCAGTCTATGCGTCCGTCCTCCGGACGGCGACGCCCGTAATAGCTGCCGGCCTTGAGGTCCAGGGGCCGGCGCGGCGCGCTGCCGAGCAAGAGGCCCGGGAGGCTGCGGTCCAGCACGCATTCCGCGGCCACCGTGACCTTGCCGAACACCTGGCCGGCGGTGTCGTCCGTCAGGATGGGCACCGCCTGCTGGTCCACGAGGTCGCCGGCGTCCGGCTTCTTCTCCATGTAGTGCAGGCTGGCGCCGGTCTGGCGCTCGCCGTGCAACACCGCCCAGTTCACCGGCACGCGGCCGCGGTACTTGGGCAGGAAGGAGCCGTGCATGTTGAGGGCGCCGTGCTTCGGGGCGTTGAGGAAGGCTTCGCCCAGCATGAAGCGGTAATAGAAGGAGAACAGGAAGTCGGGCTTCAAGGCCGCGACCCGTTGCGCGAGGTCGCCCTGGTTCGGGTCTGCGGGCGTCACCACCGGCAGGCCGTTGAGCTCCGCCAGGCGTTTCACGCTGCCGAACCAGATGTTCTCGCCCGGGTCGTCCTCGTGGGTCACCACCAGCGGCACGCGCACGCCGTGGGCGAGCAGCACCGACAGGCAGCGCACCCCCACGTCGTGATAGGCGAAGACGACGGCGGATTTCACTTCTTGCCCTTCTCCAGGACGGCGCGGATCAGGAAGCGCGGCCGGCGCTGGGCTTCCTGGTAGATGCGGCCCACGTACTCGCCCAGGAGGCCGATGCCGAACAGGATGATGCCGATGAGGAAGAACACGATGGCGAACAGGGTGAACACGCCCTGCACCGTGCCTTCCGGATAGACGATGCGGTAGACGATCAGGGCGATGAACAGCAGCAGCGAGGAACCGGCGATCATCAGGCCGAAGAAGGAGAACACCTGCAACGGCACCACCGAGAAGCCGGTGACCAGGTCGAAGTTGAGGCGGATGAGCTTGTAGAGGGAGTACTTGGACTCCCCCGCCGCCCGCTCGTTGTGCTCCACCTCGATCTCCACGGGCTTGAGCGCATAGAGATAGGCGAGCGCCGGGATGAAGGTGTTGATCTCGCTGGTGCTGTTGATGGCATCGATGACGTGGCGCGAATAGGCACGCAGCATGCAGCCCTGGTCGGTCATCTTGACCTTGGTGATGCGCTCCCGTAGCCGGTTCATCATGCGCGAGGCGGTCTTGCGCCACCACACGTCGCGCCGGCGGCGGCGGATGGTGCCGACGTAGTCGAAGCCCTCGTCCATCTTCTTCAGGAGGTTGCCGATCTCCTCGGGCGGGTTCTGCAGGTCCGCATCCAGGGTCACCACCTTCTCGCCGCGGGAAGTGTGGAAACCCGCGAGGATGGCGGCATGCTGGCCGAAGTTGCTCTGCAGCAGCACCACCCGGGTGGCGTCGGGCCGCTTCCCGTACTGCTCGCGCAGCATGGCGGCCGAGCGGTCGGCGCTGCCGTCGTCCACGAAGATGATCTCGTACTTGCGCTTCAGGGCGTCGAGCGCCGGGTACAGGCGCTTGAACAGGGTCGGCAACGATTCCTGCTCGTTATAGACGGGGATGACCACGGACAGCTCTGGCGCTGAATTTTTCTTGTTAGCGCTCATGGGAAACCTTCCGGATGCCAAATCTGAGAAGCCGGGTGGCTGACGCCGCCTTCCCCGCTCAGCATCCTGCTTCGCGGGCAGGCCCGCCCGTGCCGTCCATGCACGGGCGTTCGCAGCTCGCGCTGCTCACCCACCGAGAGCTCCGGAGCCCCGGCGGCGGATCGCTTCTTGTTGTTGCTCTTCTCGCTCATGCTCTCTCCCTCAGGCTCCCTTCAGGCAGGCTCGCAAGGCATCGCAGACCCGATCCACGTCCGACATCTGCATGGCCGGGAACAGGGGGAAGGTCAGGGTCTCGAGGCCGATGCGCTCGGCGTTGGGGAACTGGCCCTCACGATACCCCATCTCACGGTAGAAGCTGAACTGGTTGAGGGCCTGGTAATGGATGCCGAGGCCGATGCCGCGTTCGTGCATGCGCTGTTTCAGGGTGTTGCGGTCCAGGCCGTACTTCTTATAAAGAGGCAGCGGCGTGAACATATGCCAGCTGTGGCCGGCGTCGCCCCTGGCGGGTACCACCGCGAGTTCCTCGTCCCCCAGCAGTTCCAGGTAGCGGTAGGCCAGCGCGCGGCGCTTCTTGTTGAACTCGTCCAGGTGCTTGAGCTGGCCGATGCCCACCCTCGCCGCCACGTCGGTCATGTTGTGCTTGCTGGCGGCCTCGGACACGTCCATGGTGCCGTCCGGGTGCTTGGTGATGCCGTGGAAGCGCAGGATCTCCAGGCGCTTGGCCTCGGCTTCGCTCGCCAAGGACACCGCCCCGCCTTCGATGGTGGTGAGGTTCTTGTTGGCGTGGAAGCTGAACACCACGATGTCGCCGAAGGAGCCGATGCGCGCCCCCTTGTATTCGGTGCCGATGGCCTGGGCCGCGTCCTCGATGACCCGCAGGCCGTGTTTCTTGGCCAGGGTGTAGACCGCATCCAAGTCCGCCGCCAGGCCGTTGAGATGCACGGGCATGATGGCGCGGGTCTTGGACGTGACCGCCGCCGCGGCCTGGTCCATGAGCATGGAGCGGCTCTTCAGGTCCACGTCCACGAGCACCGGCTTCGCGCCCACGCGCACCACCACGTTGGCGGTGGCGGCGAAGGTCATGGCGGGGACGATAACCTCGTCCCCGGGGCCGATACCGGCCATGACCAGGGCTTCTTCCATGGCGCCGGTGGCGTGCAGGAAGGTGCGCAGCTGGCGCTTGCCGCCCAGGTAGTCGGTGAGCCCCTGCTCGAACTTCTGCACCATGGGGCCGGTGGTGATCCAGCCAGAGCGCAGCACGTCCACGACACCCTGGATGGTCTCATCGTCCAGGCTCGGTCGGGTGAAAGGCAGATAATCGCTGCTCATCTATATACCTTGTATTAACTGCGGGCGACGAGGAAGACACCTACGATGATGACAGCGATACCGGTGAGCCGCATGGCACCTACCGCTTCACCCATGAAGGCCCAGGCGATGACAGCCGTGACCACGTACCCGAGCGAGAGCATGGGGTAGGCGACACTCACTTGCACCCGGGACAGCGCCAGGATCCAGATGCCCACGCTGATGACGTAACATGCCAGACCGCCCAGGATGTAGGGTTCCATAGCCAGCTTGAGGCCGGCGCTGAACACGGTAGCGGGGGTGAGCTGGATCACACCCATGTGGCGCACACCTGCCTTTAGCATCAACTGCGCCGCCGCGTTCAACATCACACCGGTGAGCACCAGGGCGAAACTGACAAGATTCATGGTTTCCTCACTGCGACATGACTGGGGTCGCGGCCGATGACGATCATGGGAAGACCCGCAGCCGCGAGCTTGTCGTAGGTCTCGGGCGGCATCACCGCCAGGGCCGTCGGGTCGGCGCGCCATTGTGCGGCAAAACCGTCGAGGTCGGGGATCCACTTCTGGGGTTCGCGGCCGATGCCGAACTCGAGCTCGCCCTGGTAAGCCACGATGGTCATGGTACGGCCGAGGTAGAACGGCAGCGACTGGGGATAGTCGTTCAGGCTGTAGAAGGGCTGAGCCGGCTTGTCGTAAGGAGCGATCTGAAGTGCCAGGCCGTGCTGGGAATAGACCGGCGACAGGGCCTGTGCGCCCGCCGACACCGTCTGGGTGGCGAGGAACATGCCCGCCGCCAGCAGCACGAGCCCGGCGCTCACCTTGTGGAGATAGGCGCACAGGAAGCCGGCGATGCCGGTGAGCAGCAGCAGGCCGCAACCGGTCATGAGCCAGGGCAGGAAAGCCTGGTACAACTCCACCGGGATCCTGCCCCCGTGGCGCTGCAGCTCCGGCGCCTGCCACAGGGCGGCGATGGCGAGCACGATGCAGCAGAGTGCGCTCAACATGGCGTCGCCGCGCTTCAGGCGCGCGAGCTCGCGGCCCACGAGCAGCGCCAGCGCCGGGAAGATCGGCAGGATGTAACTGCCGAGCTTGGAATCGGACAGGGAGAAAAACAGGAAGATGAAACCGCACCACAGCCACAGGAACAGGCCGTGGTCGAAGCGCCCCGCCTCCACCGGCGGCTCCTGCCGACGCAGCGCCGTCACCAGGGCGCGGACGAACTGGGGCAGGAAGCACCACAACCCGAACAGCAGGATGGGGATGAAGAACCACCAGGGCTCGACCCGGTGGTGCACGGTGGTGAGGAAGCGCTCGAAGTGCTCATGGATGAAGAAGAACTGGGCGAAGTCGGGGTTGCGCAGGCTGACCAGCAGGAACCAGGGCGCGGCGATGGCGAGGTAGATGAGCAGCCCGCCGACGAAATGCAGCTGTTTGAAGCGCGCCCAGTCGCGCTTGATGAGCACGTAGAGCAGGAACACCGCGCCCGGAAGCACCACGGCCTCGAGTCCCTTGCTCAAGGTGGCGAGCGCCGCCATGCCCCAGGCGGCGTACATCCAGCCGCGGCGCGGCTTCATCTCGCTCGCCTCCATCGCCAGCAGGAACGCGAACAGGCTGCCGCACATGAAGCAGCTCACCCCCATGTCGAGGGTGTTGAAGTGGCCCATGATGATGAAGTACACGCTTCCCATGAGCATGAGCACCCCGGACCAGGCGCTCCTGGCGCCGAACAGCCGCGTGCCGGCGTAACCGGTCATGAGCAGGCACAGGAAGCCGGTGAGCGCGGTCCACAGGCGCGAAGTGGCGTTGGTGGCGCCGAAGGCCTCGTAGGCTATGGCCGTGGCCCAGTACTGCAGCGGTGGCTTCTCGAAATACTTGAGGGTATCCAGGCGCGGGGTGACCCAATCCCCGCTCACCACCATCTCCCGGGGGATCTCGGCGTAGCGGCCTTCGTCGGTCTGGAAAAGGTCCCGCTGGCCGAGCCCCGTGAACCACGCCGCGGCCAGTAGCGCGGCGGCCAGGATGACTCGCGTGGGCAGGGTCATGGCCATAGAAGGGGCGGTTCGATTGGGGGAAGCTGCGAATTATATAGTGTGGGCGACGGGGCCGCGAATGACAGGGCGGTAAACCCCGCATGGCCTCAGAGCTTCAATCGCGGGTCTTGCAGGCTCGGCGGGCCCATCCGGCCAGGGTCTCGGCATCCTCCAGCACCTCGGCCGGCACCTCGTAATAGCGGTGCAGCTCCTTGGCGCCGCGCGGATTGAAGGGCCGGCTGCCCTTGGCGAGGTAGGCGGGACGGCTCCCCTCGTCGGTGCGCATATATAAGCTGCCCTTGTGCACGATGCCGAAGAAGGTCTGACCGGCATATAAACCATGGCCGCCGAACATAGCACGTACCTTGAGTCCCTTGGTCTCCGCCAGTTGCTCCAGCACGTAGTCCAGGAATGAAGTGTCGGCCATGCCGGTCAGGCCCTATTCAATCTGGCTGGCGAAGCGCCAGCTTACCCGCTTCGCTCCTGCTACGCGGGCAGGCCAGCCCGTACTGTCCTGTACGGGCGCTCGCAGCGGTGCTGCTCGCCCATGGCCCCCGAACATGGGGCGCACCTTGAGGCCCCGGGCGTCGGAAAGTTGTTCCAGGACGCAGTCGAGGAAGGAAGTATCAGCCATATCGGCCGAGTCTAGGCCACCAAGAGTCAAGATGCTGGGTGGCTACGCCACCTGCCCGGCTCGCTCGCGGCATGCCGCTCTCCCTGCTACGCCGGCAGCACGGCCCGTGCTGTCCTGCACGGGCGTTCGCAGCGGTGCTGCTCACCGCTCATGGACGCAGGGGCGTCACCTGCCCCAATTCCCGGTAGCGGCGATAGTCTGCGAGGACCACAGCATGGTCGAAGGCCAGCGGCGGCGGTCGCAGGGGATCGAAGGGCTGGGCCTTGGCGGCGTCGTCCCCCGCCCGGGGGCTGCCACGGGCTTCTCCTATATAGACGGCGGTGACGGTGTGGCCACGAGGGTCCCGGGCCGGGTCCGAATACAGGCCGAGCAAGGCCTTGAGGCGCACCTTGAGACCCGTCTCCTCCTCCGCCTCGCGGACCGCCGCCCGCTCCAGGCTCTCCCCCACTTCCACGAAACCGCCGGGCAGGGCCCAACCGGGGGGCGGGTTGCGGCGCTCGATGAGCACCACCCGGCCCGGCTCGTCCAGGAGCTCTATGATCACGTCCGCCGCCAGGAGCGGCGTCACCGGCCTTGGCATCTCCCCCACTCCCATGAAATCAATTTAGCCGTGTTTCCCCGTGAAGCGGATGATCTGCCGTCGCGACTTCTTGTCGGGGCGTTTCTCCGGCGCCGGGTTCGTGAGCGCGGCCTGGCGCCGCAACTCCGCGCGCTCCAGGCGCTGCCGCCGGCTCTCCTCGGTCTCCTGGTAGAGACCCAGGGCGACGCTCGCCGGACCGCGCCGGCCGGAGAGACCGCGCACCACCACTTCCATCGTCACATCACCGCGCCGCAGGAAGATGGTGTCGCCGAGACGCACTTCCCGCGCCGGCTTCACCCGCGCACCGTTCACGTGCACCTTGCCGCCGTTCACGGCCACGGTGGCGAGCGCGCGGGTCTTGAAGAGCCGTGCGGCCCACAGCCATTTGTCGAGGCGCACATCCCTGGGATCGTGCATGCAAGCGCTCCGCCCTTTCGGGGCGGTCCGTGCGGACCACCCGAATCCCCACCATATATGAAAGAGCCCCGGGCCGCACCCCGGTAAAATCCCCGCTTGGTATAATCCGCAGCCGCCTTCCCCTCTCCCGGAGCCTCCCTTGAACCAGGCTTTCCTGAAGCAACTGAGCCAGCAGACCGCCGGGTTGCACGAGGCGGGGCTCTATAAATCCGAACGTGTCATCAGCACGCCGCAACAGGCGGCGATTCGGGTGGCGGGCGGCGCCGAGGTGCTCAACTTCTGCGCCAACAACTACCTCGGGCTATCGGACCATCCGGCGCTGGTGAAGGCCGCCCAGGAATCCCTGCCCAAGTACGGTTTCGGCATGTCCTCGGTGCGCTTCATCTGCGGCACCCAGACGGTGCACAAGGAGCTGGAGGCGCGGCTCTCGAGGTTCCTCGGCACCGAGGACACCATCCTCTATTCCTCCTGCTTCGACGCCAACGGCGGGCTCTTCGAGACGCTGCTGGACGAGCAGGATGCGGTGATCAGCGACGCCTTGAACCACGCCTCCATCATCGACGGCGTGCGCCTCTGCAAGGCCAAGCGCTACCGCTACAACAACAACGACATGGCAGACCTCGAGGCCAAGCTCAAGGAAGCGGACGCCGCCGGCACCCGCTACAAGCTCATCGCCACCGACGGCGTGTTCTCCATGGACGGCATCATCGCCGACCTCAAGAGCGTCTGCGACCTGGCCGACAAGTACCATGCGCTCGTGATGGTGGACGACTCCCACGCGGTGGGCTTCATGGGCGAGAAGGGCCGCGGCAGCCACGAGTTCCGCGGTGTCATGGGCCGGGTGGACATCCTCACCGGCACCCTCGGCAAGGCCTTGGGCGGCGCCTCCGGAGGCTATACCTCGGCGCGCAAGGAGATCGTGGAGTGGCTGCGCCAGCGCTCCCGCCCCTACCTCTTCTCCAACACCCTCGCACCCAACATCACCGCCACCACCCTGAAGGTACTGGACCTGCTGGAGGGTGACGACGGACTGCGCAAGAAGGTGCACGCCAACAGCAAGCGCTTCCGCGAAGGCATGCAGAAGCTCGGCTTCAGGCTCGCCGGCGCCGACCACCCCATCGTCCCGGTGATGCTGGGCGATGCCAAACTCGCCAAGACCATGGCGGACGAACTCTTGAACGAGGGCATCTACGTGATCGGCTTCTCCTTCCCGGTGGTGCCGAAGGACCAGGCCCGCATCCGCACCCAGATGTCCGCGGCCCACGAACCGGAACATATCGACAAGGCCATAGCCGCCTTCGGCAAGGTCGGCCGCAAACTCGGCGTGATCTGAAAATGGTTATTTTGCCCCCTGGCGGTGTTGCGATCGGCCTCGCAATCCTCACGTACACTAAGAGTACGCTCCGGTTGCTCGGCCATCCGCGCCTAGCCAGTGGCCAAAATTCCTCATTTTCAGGTCTTCTTTTTCTGAGGTAGTTAGATGAAAGCTCTTGTCAAAGCGAAGTCCCAGGAAGGCATCTGGCTGCAAGACATGCCCAAGCCGAAGATCGGGCATAACGACCTGCTCATCAAGGTGAAGAAGACCGCCATCTGCGGCACCGATATCCACATCTACAACTGGGACGAGTGGGCCCAGAAGACCATCCCCGTACCCATGACCGTGGGCCACGAGTTCGTGGGCGTGGTGGCGGAGATCGGCAGCGAGGTGCAGGGCTTCAAGGTCGGCGACCGGGTCTCGGGCGAGGGCCACATCACCTGCGGCCATTGCCGCAACTGCCGCGCCGGCAAGCGCCACCTGTGCCGCAACACCGTCGGCGTGGGCGTGAACCGCCCCGGCTGCTTCGCCGAGTACCTGGCGATCCCGGCGGTGAACGCCTTCCCGCTGCCGGACGACATCTCCGACGACATCGCCGCCTTCCTGGACCCGCTCGGAAACGCCACCCACACGGCGCTCTCCTTCGACCTCGTGGGCGAGGACGTGCTCATCACCGGCGCCGGCCCCATCGGCTGCATGGCGGTGGCCATCGCCAAGCACGTGGGCGCCCGCCACGTGGTGATCACCGACGTGAACGATTACCGCCTGGAGCTGGCTCGCAAGCTCGGCGCCACGCGCACCGTGAACGTGCAGAGCCAGAAGCTGCAGGGCGTGATGGACGAGCTCAACATGAAGGAAGGCTTCGACGTGGGCCTGGAGATGTCCGGCAACGCACAGGCCTTCCGCCAGATGATCGACGTCATGAACCATGGCGGCAAGATCGCGCTGCTCGGCATCCTACCGCCGGACGCCGCCATCGAGTGGAACAAGGTGATCTTCAAAGGCCTGTTCCTGAAGGGCATCTACGGCCGCGAGATGTTCGAGACCTGGTACAAGATGGTGAGCATGCTGCAGAGCGGGCTGGACATCGGCCCGGTGCTGACCCACCACTACAAGGTCAAGGACTTCCAGGAAGGCTTCGACGTGATGCGCTCCGGCAAGTCCGGGAAAGTGGTGCTAGACTGGAATTGACATCCTGACGCGGCGCTCATTAGGGGGGCGTATGCCCTTGAGCCTCGCTTCGACGGACGACGGACGGCTCCTCACGGCGACCTTCCAGGGGGATTTCGAGGCGGCCGAGTTGCGCGCGGCCACCCTGGCGATTGTCGATACCCTCATCGCGCGCGGCACGCTGCGTCTGCTCCTCGATTGCTACGATGCCCATTTCAACGTCCCCACGGTGAACGTCTATCAGCTGCCGGAGCTCTACAGTGCCCGGGGGCTGTCCCGGCAAGTGAGGGCCGCGGTGATCCTGCCCAAGGACGGCTACCACCAGGAACTCTTCACGTTCTACGAGGACGTGTGCCGCAACCGCGGCTATTTCGTGCAGCTGTTCCCGCACAAGGACGGCGGGCTTGCCTGGCTGAGCGGCTCCTAGGGAACCGCGTCATGCAGGGTGGCGTCCGATAACGGCGAGCTCCGTCATGTGCCCCAGGTTACATATCTCCGGGAAACACCGCGCCCACTGAAGAGGAATAAAATCCCTACCCAGCGGGTCCTTAGCTGGTTAGCCCGCCTCCAAAAAACCAAGGAGCTTGTATGAAGCGTCACCTACTCACCCTCTCCGCCCTGCTCGCCCTCTTCGCCCTGCCCGCCTTCGCGGCGCTGCCGGTGGGCAGCAAGGCCCCGATGTTCACGGCCCAGGCGACCCTCGGCGGCAAGGAATTCACGTTCAACCTGGCGGACGCCCTCAAGAAAGGGCCGGTGGTGGTGTACTTCTACCCGGAGGCGTTCACCAAGGGCTGCACCATCGAAGCCCATGACTTCGCCGCCGCCATGGACAAGTACCAGGCGCTCGGCGCCACTGTCATCGGCGTCTCCCACGATGAGATCGACAAGCTCAACAGGTTCTCCGTGAGCGAATGCCAGAGCAAGTTCCCGGTGGCGGTGGACAGCTCGCAGGTGGTAATGAAATCCTACGACGCGATCCTGCCGCAGAACGCCAAGTACGCCAACCGCACGTCCTACGTGATCGCGCCGGACGATACCATCCTCTACACCTACACCAACATGGATCCGGGCGAGCACGTGGCCAACACCCTGGCAGCGCTCCAGGATTGGAAGAGCAAGCAGCACGGCAACTGAACCGGCGCCTAAGCGTCACCCGCAAATCGAAAAGCCCGGGAGTGCTTGCACTCCCGGGCTTTGCTTTGTCTGAAACTCACCAGTTGCCGTCGTTCGAGGGCGGCGGGGGTGGAGGCGGAGGCGGGGCCGCCGTGGGCGCCGGAGCCGTGTTCGCGGCCGGCGGCGTAGCCGGCACCTGCTCCCAACCCACCGGACACTGGGTCACGTAGGGATAGTAGTTCTGGGCGGAGGCGCAGTAGTACCAATAGGCCGGTGCCGGCGCCGGGGGCGCCGCCGGCGCTGCCTCCACCGGCTGGGACGGGGCCTGCTCCACGATCACCGTGGAGGGCACGTAGGGATCGGGATAGGGGTACGCGGGCGCATTGAAGAACACCCAGGCGCCGCCCACCACCCACCACCAGCCGAAGTGGTTGTCGTGCCAGTCGTGGATCCAGTGCCCGCCGCGCCAGGCGTCGAAATCGTGGTCGTGGAAATGGCGGATGTCACCGTGCCCCCACACCACGCCGCGCACATCCTCGTGATGGGTGGTGAACACGTGGACCCCGACCGCGGTATGGTGATGGTCGTCGGCCAGGGCGGCACTGCCGAGCGCCGCGGCCAGGGCGAAGACCAGGACCTTGGGGGCTTGCTTCAGTATCTTCATGGCTGGCACCTCCGACGGCAGTGAGATCTCATGTCTCGCAATGTATACAACGGGATGTTACCGGAGCTGTTGACGTATTGTCCCGGCGCCGATTACGACGAAATGTAACAGTGCGACGACGCACCGCCGCGGGCCATGCAGGCCAGGAGGAGGTTAACCGGAGACGTCCCTGCCCAGCGGGAGCCGGGTCCGCGGCAGGACGATACGCGCCCGCAGGCCCGGTGCGGCATCCTCCAGCTGCAAGCGTCCCTGGTGCAGATAAGCGATGGCGGTGACGATGGAGAGCCCGAGGCCTGTGCCCGGCACCCGCGACTCCAGGCGGTAGAAACGCTCGGTGACGCGCCCGAGTTCCGCAGGTGGCACGCCCGGACCCTTGTCCTCCACCAGGATGGAAGTCCGCTGCGGTTCCTCGATGAGGCTGACCCGGATGTCGGGAGAACCGTCGGCGTATTTGACGGCGTTCTCCACCAGGTTCGCGAGCGCCGCAGCGAGCAGGTGCCGGTCCCCCTGCACCACGGGATCGCCCTTGAGCTCTGCCGTGAGTGTCATGCCGCGGGTCTCGGCCATGGCATCATAGAGTTCCACCACGTCGGTGACCACCGCCGCGAGATGTACGGGTTCGAAGGGCTGGCGCCGGGTGCCGGACTCGGCTTCGGCGATCTGCAGCAGCCGCTCGAACACCACGATGAGGGCGTCGATCTCCTGGATGGCGGCCTGCGCCGCCTCCGACAAGGGCGTCGAGTCATGGTTATGCCGCAGGGCTTCCTCGAGCTGACCGCG
Organism: Gammaproteobacteria bacterium; assembly: GCA_035691665.1. GTDB lineage: Bacteria > Pseudomonadota > Gammaproteobacteria > Natronospirales > REEB76 > DASUBN01. The sequence goes on from DASSIS010000011.1 coordinate 16,563, forward strand.
GGTGCGGCTCAAGGGCGTGCGCAGGTTGTGGGCGATGCTGTTGGAGACGTGGCGCACGCCGTCCATGAGCTGCTGGATGCGGTCCAGCATCTGGTTGATGTCGCGGCTAAGACGCATGAACTCATCGTCCGCCTTGCCGAGCGGGATGCGCTGACCGAGGTTTCCGGACTGGATCGCCTGGGTCGTGCTCCGGATGGCAGCGAGGTTGCGCACGAGCAGACGCCGGAAGAACAGAGCGCTCACGATCACCAGCAGCAGGGCGATGCCGCCACCCACGCCCAGGGAACGCCATACCAGCCTGCGGATCCTGCGCTTATCCAACAGGTCGCGCCCCACCACCAGGGTCGAACCGTCCAGGAGCCGGTGCCAGAACATGCGGCTCTCGGAAGCGCGCCCGTAACGTGTGACATCTCCGGTGAAGAGCGTCTCGTACGGCACGCCGTCCGTCGGCCAGGCGGTGAGGTTGCCGGCGAGCCTTTGCCCCTTGGCATCGAGCAGCAGGTACACCTCCGTGTCCTGGCTCACGCCATCGTTGAGGAGTTCGGTGATCTCCTTGCTGAGGCCAGCCGTCCCCTGTGAAGCGAAGCTGGCGCTCATGTTCACCGAACTCGCCAGCAGCCGCCGGTCTATGCCGTGCGCCTGCACCACCACGGCGTAGTAATAGAAGATCGAGGAGAGCACCACGAGGGTGACGATCATCAGCCCGCCGTAGGCCAGCGCGATGCGGAAGGTCACCGAATCCCAGAACCTAGGCATCGGCGCGGATCGTGTATCCCTCGCCCCGCAGGGTGTGCAGCAGGGGTGGCGAGAAACCCCGGTCGATCTTGTTGCGCAGACGGCTGATCTGTACGTCGATGATGTTGGTGCCCGGATCGAAATGGCAATCCCAGACCGACTCGAGCAGCATGGTGCGCGTGATCACCTGCCCCTGGTGGCGCACCATGAACTCCAGCAGGCGGAACTCCCGCGGCCGGAGTGCGATGGGCTTCCCGGCCCGCTCCACCTTGCGCTTGACGAGGTCCATACGCAGGTCCGCGACCGCGAGCTCGCGCGCCTCTCCCTGCTGCTTGGAACGGCGCGTAAGGGCGTCGATGCGCGCTAGCAACTCGGAGAACGCGAAGGGTTTGGTGAGGTAATCGTCGCCGCCTTCCCTGAGGCCCCGCACGCGCTCGTCGAGGCTGGCGAGCGCGCTCAGGATGATCACCGGCGTGGCCTTGCCTGCGTCGCGCACGGACTTGAGGATGTTCAGTCCATCGAGCCCGTTGGGAAGCATGCGATCGAGGATGACCACGTCCCACTGCTCGCCCACACCGCGCCGCAGGCCTTCGTCGCCGTCGGCGCAGAGCACCACGCCATGCCCCTCCTCCTCCAGACCCTTGCGGATGTAGTCGGCGGTCTTGGCTTCGTCTTCGATCACGAGGCAGCGCATGGCCATGGCTCCGGACACCGGGCTGGGCATGGGTCTAGCGTACCTCACAGAAGCAGTAGGCATACACCCCATGCGGGTCGTCGAACACGGCCAGGGAGCGGGCTAAGCCCTGCAGCCGGCCGTACCAGGAGGCAGGCCCCGCGGGGGCCTTCAGGGAAGCGCGCGCGCCGTCGGAATCGCTCGCCAGGCTGATGAGCAGGCGATCCAGGTAACTCGGCTGCTTCTCGACGAAATCCACGGAGTAACGGTCGCCGAGGTCGGCGAGCTTGGCCGCTGCCGCCACTGCATCGTCCAGGTCGCCGTAGGCGTCCACCAGCCCCAGGCGCTTGGCGTCGCTGCCCGCCCACACCCGTCCCTGGGCGATGGCGTCCACGTCCTCCACCTTCATGTGGCGGTTCTTGGCTACCTTGGTGATGAACTCCTGGTAGCCGTGATCGATGCTGAGCTGGAAGGCCTGCTTCATCTCCGGCGACATGGGCCGGGTGATGTCGAAAGCGTCGCTGAAGGGGGTGGTGCCGACGCCATCGGTATGCACGCCGAGCTTGGCGAGAGCATCCTGGAAGGTGGGCAGCATCCCGAAGATGCCTATCGACCCGGTGATGGTAGCGGGACTGGCGTAGATCTTGTCTCCGGCCATGGAGATCCAGTAACCGCCGGAGGCGGCCACGTCGCCCATGGACACCACCACGGGTTTGCCTGCCTCCTTGGTGAGCTCGATCTCGCGCAGGATGAGGTCGGAGGCGAAGGAGCTACCACCGGGGCTGTCCACCCGCAGCACCAAGGCCTTCACGGAGTCGTCGTAACGGGCTTCGCGGATGAGCGCGGTGGTGGAATCGCCGCCGATGGTGCCGGGCGGCTGGTCGCCCGCCATCACATCGCCTTCCGCCACCACCACCGCCACCTTGTCGCCGCCCGACAGCGTGCCGTGGTCGTCTCCGTCCACCGCCGCCAGGTAGTTCTGGTATTCGATACCGCGAAAGCTGTGGTTGGCGCTGCCCACCACCTTGGCCACGGCCTGCTGCATCTGGTCGGGAGTCGCGATCTTATCCACCAGGCGGTTCTGCAGAGCGAGCTTGGCGTCGTCGCCCCCCACGGCAGCGAGACTCGCAGGCAAGGCATCTATGTAAGTCTTGATGGCGTCACCGGGCAGCTTGCGCGCGCGGGTGACCTCGGACTGGTAGTCGCTCCACAGGGCGTCAAGCACCTGGGTGTAATCCTCGCGGGCCTCAGGTGACATGTCGTTGCGCATGAACGGCTCCACGGCGGACTTGTACTTACCCACCCGGAACACGTTCCATTCGACGCCATACTTGTCGAGAGCATCCTTGAAATAAGGCTGGTAGAGGCCGAAGCCCTTCAGGAACACCTGGCCTTGGGGGTGGATGAACACCACGTCCGCCGTGGACGCCAAGTAGTATTGGGCCTGATCGTAGGAATCGCCCAGTGCGTATACGGGCTTGCCGGTCTTCTCGAAGGCGTGGATGGCGTGCGCGATGTACTCGAGCTGCTCCATACCGGCGCCGTCCAGCTCATCGGTCTCCAGCACCAAGGCCTTGATGCGCTCGTCGCCCGCCGCCTTATCGACGGCTTCCACCACGTCCCGCAGGCGCGTCTGGGGCTGCTGCTTCTGGCCCAGGAAGCGGTCGATGGCCCGCTCGCTGGGGTCGCCGGAGAACTGCTCCACGAGCTGCCCCTGGAAATCCACCACCAGCGCCGCGGTGGATGGCACCGACAGGTGGCGGGAACCCAAGGAACCCACCAGCAGCACCAGCACGATGACGGTGATGACGAAGTTGATGACCAGCCGGCAGAGGAAGTCCCACAACTTCCACATCCCGCCGAAGATATGTACGAAGAAATTCTTTTCACTCATGGAGCTTGTGACCCTTTGCTTGGCGATGGACCCGTCTTCAGGTCAGTTTCAATTATGCGCCACTACCTCAATGGTGGAGCTATCGATTATTTCAAGTATCTGGGGCAACCAGGCCTCGTGTTCGGGTTTCATGAGGCAGGAACGCAGGGCGGTGACGGTCTCGGCGTCCGCCGCGAGACCGG
>DASSIS010000012.1:0-2306 GCA_035691665.1 Gammaproteobacteria bacterium
CGAGCTTGACCCGAGGGTGAGGCCGCCCGGCACCCCGGCCCCCATTGCGTCGATCGGCTCCGCTGCCCGGCTGAGAGCGTAAAGGCCCGGCGACGACTCGATTTGCGCCCCGCGTTGGCAACATCCATGGCTCGCCACGGAACACGGAGGGATTTAGTCGAAAGACCCCCGATCGTCGGGCGGTGGGGTTGACCGTCAGTGGCGAGCACTTGACGGCGTTCGGGAAGAGCGCATCCGCTTGACCGCAGTGGTGCCCCTTTGGCACCGCAAGCGTACCGCACCTCTGCGCGGCTCTGCTAACCCAACTTCCGCAGTTCGCGGACCAAAACCGCCAGGGCGTAGCGCCACGGCGGTTTTATCTTGAAAGTCTTCACTACAACGGCACCTGTTCGAGGCTCCGCGGCAGTTGCAGGCTCAGCTTGTGCAGCAGGATCGCCTGATGGTCGGTGGGCTGGCCGATACAGCGTTTGCGGATCTCCCGGCCGCAGCGGGTGGGCAGGATCACATCGACCGTCTGGATGTCCGACAGTTCATCCAGCACCTTGCGCGGCTCGTGGCCGAGTCCCGCCGCCTGGCACATCTGGCCCAACGTCTTCCACAGCACGTAAGCCAGGAAGCAAACCAGCACGTGTGCCCGCACGCGCTGCTTTTTCCGGTGCCAGATCGGGCGCAGCGACAGGTCGCTCTTGTGGATGCGGAAGGCCGCCTCCGCCTCGGTCAGTTGCATGTACGCCTGCCACAGCTCCGCCGCCGTCCAGTCGCTGACGTTGCTGCGCAGCAGGTAGCACCCTTCGGACAGCTTCGCCCACGAGCGCCACGACTGCACCTTTTCCCAGGTGAGCTGCGCGTGGCCCGCGGCATCGGCCGTCACCTCCGTCTTGAAAGCTCCGGCGGCACGAGTGTTCTGGCCCAGCAGCCGGCCCACGCGTCCGGCCAGTTGCACCGGTGTCATGGATCGCTTCTGCGCCAGCTTCTGCAGGGAGGCCAATCCCTCTTCGATGCGCTTCTCGAAGCGCTCGTGCATCGCCTGCTCTTTGGCCCGCCGCGCCTGCGAGCGGCAGAGGATGAACGTCTCAGTGCCTCCTTCCGGATCGGCACACCATTGCACCTCCAGCCCCTCCCGCACGGCGGACCAGTTGCCCTCGACCAATTGCTTTTCATACTTGCGCAACATGCCCTTGGGCGTGCCCACGATGTAACGCCGAGAGCCCTCCTTGAGGAACTGGATGTTGGCGGCGCTGACCATCCCCCGGTCCATCACCCAGACGCGGTCGGCCTTGCCGTAGCGGTCTTCCATCGCCTCGACGACCTGCCTGACCGTGGTCACGTCCGCCTTGTTGCCGGCGAACAGCTCGTAGCCCAGCGGCATGCCGCAGCGGCTGACCACCAGCGCGATGCACACCTGCTTGCAATCCCCGCGGCTGTCGCGCGAGTAGCCGCGCCGCGCCTCATCATTGCCTTCGGCGGCCCCCTCGAAGAACGTGCTGGTCACGTCGTACAGCAGCAGGTCATAGCTGAGGCCGAACAGTTCACCCAGCCGGTTCTTCAGGTGCTTTTCCAGCTCCTGCTTGTGCGGCAGCAGTTTGTCCAGCGCGCGATACAGGCGGTCATCGTTGACCTTGTCGCCGGGCACGCCCAGCAAATCCCCCAACGCCGACTGCTCGTAGCCATGCTCGGCGATGCGCAGCTCGCTGGAAGGATCGCACAGGCGGCAGATCACCAGCACCAGCGCCATGACCGACCAGGGCACGTCCTCGCGACCGGCGGGCATCAGGCGATCCAGCAGCCCCTTGAGTTGCAGCTTGCCGATCAGATGCAGCGCCAGCCACGGCCCGCCGAAGCGGCGGATCGATTCCACCCGCACCGCCCCATGGTCCACCTCCACGTACCGCGGCCGCAGCGGCTCCTGAAACAGGTCCCCTTGGGAACAGGAGTCGGGTTGCCCCGCGGCCTGCCGCACGCCCAGCCGCGCCGCTTCGTCCAGATCTCCAAGATATGCCACCACGCGCTGACGTGGACCTTTGGCGGTGCGCTCGCCTTTGACCAACGCCCAGTAGGCGTGGCGTTTGCCGTCCCTGGCTCGATAGCACCGCCGCAGGTACACAACCCGCAGCCTACCAGACTCGTCACAGCGACCTGGTCTTCACTACATGAGGGTTTCAACCATTCACCGGCGACAGCAGAACAAAATCCCACTCCTACCCCCCCGGAAAAAAATTATTCATCGCCAACTGCGGAAGGTGGGTTAGGCCCGTCCAAAGACGGTTCGGACCACGCCGCCCGGAAGCAAGTCACTTCGAGCCCCT
>DASSIS010000013.1:0-5431 GCA_035691665.1 Gammaproteobacteria bacterium
TGCTGGTAGCCCTTGGAGAGGTTGCCGATGAGCCGGCCACCCGTGTCCTTGAGGCCGCAGCGCTCCTTGGCGCTGGCGCAGGCGGCGCGGATGCGTTTCTTGGGCACGCGGTGCAGCTCGGCGCAGTAGACGAGGTATTCGTCCACCGTGAGTTCGGGGTAGAGGGGCGGTACTTCCGGCAGGTAGCCGAGCGCGGTCTTGGCTTTCAGCGGTTCGTCCAGGAGATCCACGCCGTCGATGAAGATCCGGCCGGCGGAGGGGGCGAGGTTGCCCGAGAGCATCTGCAGGGTGCTCGTCTTGCCGGCGCCGTTCGGTCCCAGGAGGCCCAGGATCTCGCCCTTGCCGAGCTCGAAAGAGAGGTCCTGCACCGCGCAGCGGCGGTCGTAATAGCGATAGAGGTTCTCGACTCGGACGAGTGCGGCGTTCTTGGGCATGGTTGGTGCTTGAGGCGTGTCCGGAGGCGTTCGGGATGTCTCGCTCGCCTGGGCGGTTTTTGCGCAGCAAGCGGCAAGGCCCCAGCATTTTCGGGGTTGGGGGCCCCGGATTGCAAGCATCAGGGAAAGCCCGATGGACGGGGTAGACCCCATGCCCTATAGTTTTGACTTAATCAGCGTCTCAAGCAGGACATACTTTTGGAAATCTTCGTTCACGGCCTACTCGGGCTGCCGGTCTGGGGCTACATCCTCCTGGCGGCCTGCATGATCCACTTCACCATCGTCAGCGTCACGCTCTACCTGCACCGCACCGCGACCCACCGGGGTCTCGACATGCACCCGGTGTTGAGCCATGTGATGCGCATGTGGCTGTGGCTCACCACCGGCATGCTCACCAAGGAATGGGTGGCGGTGCACCGCAAGCACCATGCCCACTGCGAGACCGAACAGGACCCCCATAGCCCCAAGGTCCGCGGGCTCGCCAAGGTGGTCCTGGAGGGCGCCGAGCTCTACCGGGCCGAGGCCAAGAACCCCGAGACCCTGGATAAATACGGCCGCGGCACCCCCGACGACTGGATGGAGCGCCACGTCTACAGCCGCCACGGCAAGGGCGGCGTCGCCCTCATGCTGGTGGCCGACCTCGTGTTCCTGGGCGCCCCGGGCCTCACCATCTGGGCCCTGCAGATGATGGCCATCCCCTTCCTCGCCGCCGGCGTGGTCAACGGGGTGGGCCATTTCTACGGCTACCGCAATTTCGAGTGCACCGACGCCGCCACCAACGTCTCCCCCTGGGGCGTGATCCTGGCCGGCGAGGAGCTGCACAACAACCACCACGCCTTCCCGAGCTCCGCCAAGTTCGCCCTGCGGCCCTGGGAGTTCGACCTAGGCTGGTGGTATATCCGCCTCTTCGGCTGGATGCACTTGGTCGAGGTGCGCCGCGTGGCGCCCAAGCCCTGCAAGAGCACGGAGGCCCAGGTGGACCTCGACACCGTGCGTGCCGTGATCCTGAACCGCCTGCACGTGCTGCGCCATTACGGACGGGACGTGATCCTGCCAGCCCTGAAGCAGGAACGCCGCAACGCCGGCGCCTTCCGCGCCCGGCTCCTGGCCGGCGCCCGGCGCCTCCTGATCCGCGACCGGGGCCTGCTCTCCGCCGCCGACCAACGCCGCCTGCGCCTGGCCCTGGCACGCAGCCGCGCCCTGCACACCGTCTACGAGTTCCGCCTGCGGCTCGAGCAGCTCTGGGAGAACAACGCCCAGAGCAACGACACCCTGCTGCAGCACCTGAAGCAGTGGTGCGCCGAGGCCGAGGCCACCGGCATCGCCTCCCTCAAGGAGTTTGCCACCGAGCTGCGCAGCTACTCCCTGAGTGCGGCCTGAACCTAAGCCCGGGTCCATCCGGACAATAAAAAAACCCGCCGAAAGGCGGGTTTTTTTATTGGTCAGCGGGGAAGCCCGATTACTTGATCTTGGCTTCCTTGTATTTCACGTGCTTGCGCACCACCGGGTCGAACTTGGTCGTTTCCATCTTGTCCGGATGGAGGCGACGGTTCTTGGTGGTGGTGTAGTAGTGGCCGGTGTCGGCGCTGGAGACGAGTTTGATCTTCTCACGCATGGCTGTTTACCTCAGACCTTCTCGCCGCGGGCACGGATCTCTTCCACCACGGCCTCGATGCCCAGCTTGTCGATGGTGCGCATACCCTTGGAGGAGACGCGCAGGCTCACGAAGCGCTTCTCGGCCTCGAGCCAGAAGCGGTGGGTGTGCAGGTTCGGCAGCCAACGGCGACGCGTCTTGTTGTTGGCGTGCGAGACGTTGTTACCGGTGGCGGGGGCTTTGCCCGTGACCTGGCAGACTCTCGACATGGCTTAAATCCTCTATCGGGCTACGCTTCGCCCCTAAGGGGGCGAAAGGGCGGGTATTTTAGCAGCCGCCCCCCGTTTGGCAAGGGATTTCGGGCCGGATAGCTCCTGAAAAGCCCCAGCCGGCCCCTTCCCAAGGGGGTGACCCTGACCCTTCCCCAAGGCTCCTCGGGCGGGGTATTTGGGAATATCGGCCCTTCCACAACCCTGAGCCCGAAATCAGGGTTTCCCTGAGCCCCAGATAAGCGCCGGCCCGATGCCGCTTTTTCGGCTCCTCGCCGATACTTCTCACCCGTAGAGTCCGGGCCATCAAAGGGGCCATGGATGAACTCCCGGCAAGCCGGTAGGGCGACGCCAGGGACAACCTAAGCAACTCAAGGAGCAGAGTCATGCAAACCAAGCACTTCTTCACCTCGAAACGTCTGGGCGCCGCCCTGGTGGGTATGGTCGTCGCGGCTGCCGCGTCCGCCGCCACCCTCAGCTATGTGACCGGGACCACCGTGCAGGTTGGCACCAACGTCTACTCCATGGCCACCGCCAACTTCACCGGCCAGGGCCGGCAGGACATGGTGACTTCCGACGGCACCTTCTGGGTCAACACCTCTCCGGGTGACGGTACGGTCAGCTTCACTGCCGGTCCGACCATGCCCGCCGCGATCTCCGTCGCGGCCGCGGATCTTAACGGCGACGGCAAGCCGGACCTGATCCAGTCATACGGCACCAATCAGATTGCGGTATTCATCAACACCACGCCGGCAGGCGCCACCAGCCCGACGTTCGCCGCTCCGGTGTATTTCAACACCGGCACCGACACCAACATGGTGATGGCGGTCGACTTGAACGGCGACGGGTTGCCGGACCTGGTCGCCCTGGACTGGGGGGCTAACCAGGTGGACGTGCTCATGAACACCACCACGGGTGGTGCCCTGAGTTTCAGCAACTTCCAGGGCTTCAACGTGGGCAGCGGTTCCAACTGGGTGGCGGCGGGGGACCTGAACGGTGACGGCAAGCCGGACCTCGTGGTGACCAACACAGTCGACAATACCGTTTCCGTCCTCATCAACAACACCACTACCTCGAGCAGTACAGCCGCGTTCTACGCCCAGCAGGTGTTCAGCGTGGGCAACCTGCCTTACTCGGTCGCCCTGGCGGATGTCGACGGTGACGGAATCGACGACATCATCGTGGGCAACAACAGCGAGAATGACATCTCGGTGCTGATCAACACCACGACGCAGAGCTCGACCAGCACCGTCGCCACCGCCTCCTTTGGCGCGGAGCAGACCTTCGCCACCGGCAGCGTCCCGAACAGCGTGGTGGCCGTGGACGTCAACGGCAACGGCAAATCGGAGGACATCGTGGCGGGCAACGCATCCGACGGCACGGTATCCGTGTTCCAGAACACCGCGACGAGTCCCGGGGCGGCGAGCTTCGCTCCCGAGCAGCCTTTCACCGTCGGTACCTCGCCTGCTTTCATGGTGGTCGCGGACATGAACGGCGACGGCAAACCTGACCTCGCCGTGCTGAACTCGGAGGACGCCAACTTCGGATGGTGGGGCTCGATCTCCGTGCTGCTCCAATAAAAGCCACGGCCAGTGCTTGGATCCCATGGTTGGGCGGCTCTTGTGAGCCGCCCATCTTTTTCTCAGATCCAGCCCCGTTCCGCGAACGAGACCACATCCCCGTCCCCCACCACGAAGTGGTCCAGCACCCGGATATCCACCAGGGCCAGCGCGTCCTTGAGGCGCGTCGTCAGGCGCCGGTCCGCGTCGGAGGGCTCCGCCACCCCCGAGGGGTGGTTATGGGCGAAGATCACCGCCGCGCCGTTGTGCTTGAGCGCCTGGCGCACCACTTCCCGCGGGTGCACGCTCGCCCCGTCGATGGTGCCCCGGAAGAGCTCCTCGAAGGCCAGCACCCGATGGCGGTTATCCAGGTATAGGACCGCGAAGACCTCATAAGGCATGTCCCGGAACCTGGCCGTGAGGTAGCGGCGGGTGGCCGTGGGGTCCGTGAGAGGCTTGCCCCGTTCCAGGGCTTCCCCCAGGTGCCGGCGGGCCATCTCCAGGCCCGCCTGGAGATGGGCATACTTCGCCGGACCCATCCCCGGAAGTGCGCAAAGTTCCTTCTGATCGGCCGCGAGGAGGGCCCTCAGCCCCCCGAATTGCTTCAGCATCTGCCGGGCGAGGTCCACCGCGCTTTTGCCCTTCACCCCGGTGCGCAGGAAGATGGCGAGGAGCTCGGCCTCCGTGAGCGCGGCGGCACCCTTCTCCAAGAGTTTCTCCCGCGGCCGTTCGCCGGCGGGCCAATCGCGTATCCCCATGTGGACCCCCGTCGGGAAAACCCCTGTAATTCCAGCCCGAAGTATGCAGCCGCGGTGTGCGCCGCTGAAGCGTCGTGACGCGACTCCTCTGCGGAAAATTTCACCAACTGCAAAATTCCTGCAAAAAAGCCTTCGAAAACCGTTGACGCTTTTGGAGCGGTCCGTATAATGCGCCGCTCTCTCGCTGGGGGAGACACGGGAAAAGGCGTAAAAAAAGCGCTTTTATCCGTTGACCGGGTAGGTATGACCTGTATAATGGTCGGTCTGCCTGGGAGCTTCTCCCGGCCCGCTCTTTAACAACACGATCAAGTAACTTGTGTGGGCGCTCGCGTCATCGGGTTGGTAAGCAACCCATTGATCGATGAGTGTCCTAGATTTTGAGCTAGTAAGTTCATGATCTGGGTTCATCTCCGAGATCTGATAGCTTCGAGCTATTAATTGAAGAGTTTGATCCTGGCTCAGATTGAACGCTGGCGGCATGCCTAACACATGCAAGTCGAGCGGCAGCATGACATGTAGCAATACATGTTGATGGCGAGCGGCGGACGGGTGAGTAATGCATGGGAATCTGCCCAGTAGCGGGGGACAACCCGGAGAAATCCGGGCTAATACCGCATACGCCCTACGGGGGAAAGCGGGGGACCGAAAGGCCTCGCACTATTGGAGGAACCCATGTCCGATTAGCTAGTTGGTGAGGTAACGGCTCACCAAGGCGACGATCGGTAGCTGGTCTGAGAGGACGATCAGCCACACCGGAACTGAGACACGGTCCGGACTCCTACGGGAGGCAGCAGTGGGGAATATTGGACAATGGGGG
>DASSIS010000014.1:0-3166 GCA_035691665.1 Gammaproteobacteria bacterium
CCTTGTTGAAGGTGGTGGAGGTGAACTGGGAATCCATGTCGTGCTCATCTTTTATATACAGGCTGCCGCTGAAATCGCGGCTGTCGAGGAAACGCATGAAGTCCCGGTATGCCGCTGCACCGCCGCTTTGCTCATGCCAGAGCGCCACGGCGTAAGTGGCGAAACCTTCGTTGAGCCATACGTCCGACCAGCTCGTGGGCGTCAGGCTGTTGCCGAACCACTGGTGGGCCATGTAGTGGGCGATGACGTTCTCCACGGTACCGAGATCCCACACCGGCGAGGCACCGGTCATGAGCCCGCGCCCGAGGCTCGGGATGGTCTGGTGTTCCCGGAAGCTCGGGAAAGGCACTTCTGCGATGCCGTACTTCTCCTTGGCGAAGGGATAAGGCCCGAAGAAGCGCTCGTAGACCTTGAGCACGTCCGGCACGATGGCGAACTCCTTCTGCGCCAGGGCCGCATCCTGCTTGAGCACGTAGTAGCGGATCGGCACCGCCTGGCCCGCGGCGTCCGTGTAGCTGGAATCGAGCTCCTGATAGGCGCCGGCGGCGATGGATACCACGTCGGGATATATAGGGTAAGACTCGACCCAATGGTACTGGTGCTGCCCGTCCGGCAGATCCTGGACGCCGGCGAGACTTCCGTTGGAGACCGCGGTCAGGTCCTTCGGCAGACTGATGCGGATGTCCGCGGAACGGGCCTTGAGGGCCGGGTCGTCGAAATCGGGCCACCAGTGCTTCGCCGTGTAGGGCATGCCGAAGTTCACGATGTAACGCCCGCCGGGGTCGCTCGTGAAGCGCAGGCCCTGGCGGTCCGGCAGACCGCTGTAGCGGATTGATAGCACATGGGAAGCGCCGGCCGCCGCGCCCGCCGGCCATCGGACGCTCAGGACATCGCCTTCATGGGTGAAGCTGGCAGGCTGGTCATCCAGGACTACGGTTTCGGCCTTGAGTGCCGCCGCCATATCCACCGCGAGGGGTGCCGTGTCGCCGGCGGCGCGGGTGAAGGCGATGCTCACGCTGCCCGTGAAGCGGCCGGCGGAGGGATCGAGGCGGAGATCGAGCGCGTAGTGCCCTACTCCAGAGACCGGCGCTGCAGCCAGCACGGCATTCCAAGGGGCGCAGAGGGAAACCAGCAGCAGACCGAGGAGCCGACTCGCCATACACTCACCCCACGGCAACATCTGTCAGCTCTTGGAACCCGGCCTCGGGAGGAAAGTTCCCCGCCCGGCGCTTCAGAAGTGCAAGGGCAGCGGCAGATCCAGCAGGAAGAACACTGCGATGAACTGGGTGACGCTGCCCGCCAGGCAGAAGAAATGCCAGATGGCGTGGTTATAGCGCAGCCCTTCCCAGGTGTAGAAGGCCACACCCAGGGTGTAGCAACCGCCGCCCACCAGCACCAGCACGAAGGAAGGCAGCGGCAGGGCGTGGTAGAGGGGCACGATCACCACCAGCCCCGCCCAGCCCTTCGCTATATATAGGAGGGTGGAGAGGATCTCGAAGCGGTGGGCCACCATGAGCTTGAAGACGGTGCCGACGAGCGCCAGCGTCCAGAGCAGGATGCAGAGCGTCCAGCCCATGACCCCGCCCAGGGCCACGAGGCAGAATGGCGTGTAGGTGCCGGCGATGAGGTAATAGATGGTGATGTGGTCGGCCCGGCGCAGCATGCGCTTCAAGGGGCCGGGTTTCGCATGGTGGTAGAGGGTCGAGACCAGATACAGCGCTGCCAGCGTCGCCCCGTAGACGCTGAAAGTCACCACTTCCAGCACACTTCCGTGGACCGCCGCGAGGGTGATGAGCACCGGCAGCGCGCCCAGCACCAGCAGCAGCCCCAGGAAATGCAGCAGCGTGTTCCAGAGCTCTTCGCCCGGGTGGAACTGGTAATCGGCCTGGTGCAGGACTTCCTGGTTGCTCATGGAGCCGATGTTAGCAAATCCACGGGTGCGCCATGAACCGCATCATGTCCGTAATGCCGCCGGACCGCTGACGCAGACGTTGCCCCGCTCGTAGAAGCGCAAGCGCCGGTGGGCATCCTGGCTGATGCCGATACGCACGCTGCGGCCGATGCGGCCGACAGCTTGCAAGGGCGTGCCCAACCACAAGGGTCCCGCTGCGCAGAGATCCACTCCGTCGTCGCGCCTGCCCACCCTGAACGCCTGCGCCAGCCGCCCCGGCCCCCGGGCCAGATCCCGCTCCGGCACCGGGCCGCGCCGCTTGCGCATGAGTTCGAGGCCCCGGAGCGGTTCCAGGGCGCGCAGCAGCACGCCGCCGCCGATGCCGGCCTGCTCGGCGGACACGTTCAGCATGAAATGGTTGCCGTAGATGAAGTACACATAAGCATGGCCGCGCTCCAGGAACAGGGCGCGGTTGCGCCGGGTTATGCCCCGGAAAGCATGGCAGGCCGCGTCATGGGGCAGATAGGCTTCGGTCTCCACGATGCGCCCCAGCATGCGGCCGCCGGGGACGGTACGCACCAGGGTCTTGCCGATGAGGAAGCGCGCCAGGGCCGCGGACGCGACGGGCAATTCAGCCCGGGACAGGCGACGCAGGCCCATTCAGGACCGGGAGACTTCGCGGCGGGCGGTACCTACGGGCAGACTGGATACGCGCCGCATCTCCGGCGTGTCGAAGAGCTTCGGGTCTTTCAAATAATCGAGCATCATCTCCAGGGAATCCTGGCCCCAGAAGAGCGTCTTGCCGATGAGGAAGGTGGGCACGCCGAAGATGCCTTGGGCGATCGCAGTGTCGGTGTTCGCTTTGAGCTTTGACTTCACTCCCTCGTCAGCGAGCGCTGCCTGCACGTCCTTCACCCCCAGACGCTTGCCCAGCTCCGCCAGGCTGTCGGGCGTGGTCACATCCCTGCCCTCCTTCCAGATCATGTCGAAGGCAGTCTCCACGTGTTCGCGGGTGCTGCCTGCAGCGATGAGCAGGCGCAGGGCCGGGAGTGGATTGAAGGGATGGGCCGGGGGCATCCTGAAAGGGATGCGGTGATGCTGGGCGAGCCAGGTCACCTGCCGGTACATATAGACACGCTTGCCGGGGATCTCCGCCGGCCCCTTGTGCTCCCAATGCTTCAGGAGGCCCGCGAAGAGCACGGGGACGTATTCGATCTGGAGATCAGCGGGCAACCGGCCGAACTGCTTTAGATGCAGGTAAGAAAAGGGAGAAAT
>DASSIS010000015.1:0-14353 GCA_035691665.1 Gammaproteobacteria bacterium
CGACCATCCGGTGTTCAAGAAGCACACCCAGACCGCGACCGTGGATTTCTCCACCACCTCCTTCGTGAAGGAAGTGAGCCGGGCGCGCACCTTCGGGTTCATGCGCGACATCGAGATGCTGCGCCAGAAGCACCTGACGCTCGGTGCTTCGCTCGACAACGCCATCGCGGTGGACGACTACCGCATCCTCAACGAGGACGGCCTGCGCTACGAAGACGAGTTCGTGAAGCACAAGATCCTCGACTCCATTGGTGACCTGTACCTGCTGGGCCACAGCCTGATCGGCGCCTTCAGCGCCTACAAATCCGGCCACGGCCTCAACAACGCCCTGCTGCGCGCCCTGATCGCGAAGCAGGAGACCTGGGAAGAGGTCACGTTCGACGACGCGGCGGCGGCGCCCATCTCCTACCTGGCGCCGGCGCACGCACTGTAATCAAGGGATAAGTCTCCTAGGGGCGCGGCGGTCTGCCGCGGGCGAGGCGCCTCAGGGCCTCGGCCAAGGCGACGTCTTCGATGCCGCCGGCGGTGCTCTCGAGCAGGCCGCGGGTCTCCTGGGAGAGGGTCTTGGGCGGAGGTTTGGCCGGCACGCCGGGCACGGGTTCCGGCAGCACCTTGAGCCTTATGCTCCGGCAGGGCTGGTCGAGTGCCCCCTGCAGTGCCAGCAGCAAGGGCCGTTGGCGGTAGTGCAGCAGGGTGCTCCAGGCCCCGCTGTCCAGGTAGAGGGTGAGCACGCCCTCCTTGAGGTCGGCCCCCAGGCAATGGGGGGCGGCTTCCTCGGGGAGCTGCGGCAGCACCTTGCGTCTCAGGCCCTCCAGCCGGCGGGCTTCGGCCGTGAGCAAAGCGAGATGTGCGTCACGGTCTGCGAGCAATTTGCTCAGGGATGATGGTTTCTTGGCAGCCATGGATGGGCGTTACCGGATGGTCAGCCGCGGCGGGCGCGGGAAGAAAGAAGGATAGAACGGGGTAGAGATGAAGATCATTGTATTCACCCGCTACGGGCATTCGCGCCACTTCAACCTGGCCCACCCCTTCGTCTGGGGCGGCGTCGCTGCCTTGAGCCTGTTGCTCGCCGTGCTGCTCTTCTGGGGCGGATATTACACCGCCCGCCACCAGGACGAGGTCGCGGCGGCGGCGGATCCGGTGCAGCGCGCCCTCAAGGCGCAGGCCGAGGAGATCACGAGCGCCAAACAGAAGAGCCAGGCGGACGTGGATGCGCTCTCCGCCAAGGTGGCGGAACTGCAGGTGCACATCATGCGCCTCGACGCCATGGGCGCCCAGCTCACCAGCATGGCGGGCCTGAAGCACGGCGAGTTCAACTTCGACAAGGCCCCGCCCGAGGGCGGACCGGAAGTGAAGGCCCCGTTGCAGCACACGGCCCTGCCGGACTTCATCGACAACCTCGACCAGCTCTCCGCCGAGGTCAAGGACCGCGAGCAGCAGCTCGGGGTGCTTGAAAACCTCATGCTCAACCGCAATGTACAGCTGGCAGCCCAGCCCGCCGGCCCCCCCGTGATCGGCGGCTACGTCTCTTCGCTGTTCGGTATGCGTACCGATCCGTTCACGGGCGAACTCTCCATGCACCCGGGCATGGACTTTGCGGGGAGCGAAGGCGAGGCGGTGGATGCGGTGGCCGCGGGTGTCGTCACCTGGGCCGGTGACCGCTCCGGGTACGGCAACCTGGTCGAGATCGACCATGGCAACGGTTACGCCACCCGCTACGGACACAACGAGACCATCCTGGTGCACGTCGGCGAGGTGGTGAAGAAAGGCCAGGTGATCGCCCTCATGGGTTCCACCGGCCGTTCCACCGGACCCCACGTGCACTTCGAAGTCCTTTACAATGGGCAGCAGATAGATCCGGCACGCTTCGTGAAGGCCGCCGGGGGATCGCAGGTGGCCGTGCTGTCTAGGAACCTGGATTAGCCGTCCCGTCTTCCGCCCGTGCAGCCGGCGAGGCGGCGGGTGCAGGTCCGGTAACTCTCCCCAGTCAAAGCGTGTCCCGGCGCGTCGCCCGTTGCGCCGGCAGTCGGTCATATGTCCGCGGCCCGTCGGCCGTGGTACGCGATGGGCGAGGATAGAAGAGTACGCATGATTACGAGCCTGGTACGCAAGATCATCGGCAGCCGCAACGAGCGGGCGCTGCGCGGCATGCGCCGCACGGTGGAGCGCATCAATGCGCTCGAACCCGCCCTGCTGGCGCTCAGCGACGACGCCCTCAAGGCCAAGACCGCCGAGTTCCGCCAGCGCCACGCCGCCGGGGAGTCCCTGGACGCGCTCCTGCCCGAAGCCTTCGCCTGCGTGCGCGAGGCCGCGCGCCGCCGCCTCGGCATGCGGCACTTCGACGTGCAGCTCATCGGCGGCATGGTGCTGCACCGCGGCAAGATCGCCGAGATGCGCACCGGCGAGGGCAAGACCCTGGTGGCGACCGCCGCCGCCTACCTCAACGCCATCCCCGGCGAGGGCATGCACGTCATCACCGTGAACGACTACCTGGCGCAGCGCGACGCGAACTGGATGCGCCCGGTGTACGAGTCCCTGGGCCTGACGGTGGGCATCGTGCTCAACGGCCAGGAACCCGAGGCGAAGCGCGCGGCCTATGCCGCCGATATCGTCTACGGCACCAACAACGAGTTCGGTTTCGACTACCTGCGCGACAACATGGCTTTCCGCCTCGAGGACAAGGTGCAGCGCAGGCTGCACTACGCCATCGTGGACGAGGTGGACTCGATCCTGATCGACGAGGCGCGCACCCCGCTCATCATCTCCGGCGCGGTAGAGGACAACACCGAGCTCTACCGCAAGATCGACGTGCTGATCCCGCGGCTCACCCGCCAGCAGGAAGAGGACGGGCCCGGCGACTACAGCGTGGACGAGAAGCAGAAGCAGGTGTACCTCACCGAGGACGGTCACCAGCACATCGAGGAGCTCCTGGCCCGCGAGGGGCTGCTCTCCGAGGGCGCCACCCTCTACGACGCCGCCAACATCATGCTGATGCACCACGTGAACGCGGCACTGCGCGCCCACGCGCTCTACAAGCGCGAGGTGGAGTACATCGTCAAGGACAACGAAGTCATCATCGTGGACGAGTTCACCGGCCGCACCATGCCGGGACGCCGCTGGTCAGACGGCCTGCACCAGGCCATCGAGGCCAAGGAAGAGGTCAAGATCCAGGCCGAGAACCAGACGCTGGCGTCCATCACCTTCCAGAACTACTTCCGCCTCTACAAGAAGCTCTCAGGCATGACCGGCACCGCCGACACCGAGGCGAAGGAGTTCCACGAGATCTACGCCCTGGAAGTGCTGGTGATCCCCACCAACAAGCCCATGATCCGCAACGACATGCCCGACCTCGTGTACCTCTCCCAGAAGGAGAAGTTCAAGGCGGTCATCGTCGACATCCAGGACTGCGTGAAGCGCGGCCAGCCGGTGCTGGTGGGCACCGCCTCCATCGAGGCTTCGGAACACCTCTCGGGGCTGCTCAAGAAGCAGGGCATCGGCCACCAGGTGCTGAACGCCAAGCAGCACGCGGCGGAGGCCCAGGTCGTGGCCCAGGCGGGCCGCCCCGGCACCGTCACCATCGCCACCAACATGGCTGGTCGTGGCACCGACATCGTGCTCGGCGGCAGCCTGGAGGCCGAGCTCGCGGCGCTGCCGGCGGAGGCCGACGCGGCCGACCGCGCCCGGCTGAAGGCCGATTGGGAAGGCCGCCACGACGCGGTGCTGAAGTCCGGCGGCCTGCATATCGTGGGCAGCGAGCGGCACGAGTCCCGCCGCATCGACAACCAGCTGCGCGGCCGTTCCGGCCGCCAGGGCGACCCAGGCTCGAGCCGTTTCTACCTGTCGCTGGACGACAACCTGATGCGCATCTTCGCCGGTGACCGGGTGAAGGCCATCATGCAGCGCTTCGGGGTGCAAGACACCGAGGCCATCGAGCACCCCTGGGTCACCAAGGCGGTGGAGAACGCCCAGCGCAAGGTCGAGGCCCACAACTTCGACATCCGCAAGTCGCTGCTGGAGTACGACGACGTCGCCAACGACCAGCGCAAGGTCATCTACGAGCAGCGCAGCGAGCTCCTGCAGGCCGCGGACATCTCCGAGACCATCCGCGCCATCATGGCCGACGTGATCAACGGGGTGATCGACGCCTACATCCCGCCCCAGAGCGTGGAGGAGCAGTGGAACGTCCCGGGCCTGACGGAGGCCCTGGAGAAGGAGCTCGGCCTCAAGCTGGACGTGAAGGGCTGGCTGGATGCAGACGCCGAGCTCCACGAGGAGCCCCTGCGCCACAAGATCGTGGGCGAGTTCATGGGCGCCTACCAAGCCAAGGAGCAGCAGACCGGCGCCGAGGTCATGCGCCATTTCGAGAAGGCGGTGATGCTCCGTACCCTGGACCTGCTCTGGCGCGAGCACCTGGCCAACATGGATTACCTGCGCCAGGGCATACACCTGCGCGGCTACGCCCAGGTGGATCCGCGCCGCGAATATAAGCGCGACGCCTTCGAGATGTTCTCCGCCATGCTCGAGCGCCTGAAGTCCGAGGTGGTGGGCATCCTGGCGAAGGTGCGGGTGCAGACCGAGCAGGACGTGGCGGCCATGGAGGAGCAGCGCCGCCGCACCCGCGCCATGCAGTTCCAGCACGCCGAGGCGCCGAGCGCCACGGCCGATGCTCCGCCGGCTCCGGCCGCCGCTTCGACTGCGGCGCGTCAGGCGGCCCCCGCCCAGCCGGTGGCGCCCTTCGTGCGCGAGGACCGCAAGGTGGGCCGCAACGAACCTTGCCCCTGCGGTTCCGGACTCAAGTACAAGCAGTGCCACGGGCGCCTCGTCTGAGGAGGCGCTGATGAACGCCGCCGCGCTCCCGGAGATCGAGGTGGTGGCGGCGGTGCTGCGCGACCGCGACGGCCGGGTGCTGATCGCGGAGCGCCCGGCCGGCAAGCCCCTCGCCGGTTTCTGGGAGTTCCCCGGGGGCAAGCTGGAGCCGGGCGAGCCCGCTGCGTCGGCCTTGAAGCGCGAGCTCCGGGAAGAGCTCGGCATCGCCGTGGAAAGGGCCCACCGCCTGCTGCACCTCTCCCATGCCTACCCCGAACGCCGCGTGCATCTCGACGTATGGCGCGTGGCGCGCTATTCGGGCACGCCGGCCTCCCACGAGGGTCAGCGGCTCGCCTGGGTATCGCCGGCGGAACTCCTGTCCTGGAAGCTCCTGCCGGCCGACGCGCCCATCGTCGCGGCCCTTGAACTCCCACCCCTGATGCTGGTGACGCCGGCACCGGGCGATACGGCGGATTACCTGGCGCGATTGCAGGCTTCCCTGGAAGCCGGGGTGGACTTCGTGCAGTTCCGGGCGCCGGGCCTGTCCCCCGAGGCCTGTGGTTCCCTGGCGCGGGAAGTCATCGCCGCCTGCCGCCGTCACGGCGCGCGGGTGCATCTCAACGCCGCCCCCGAGCTGGCCTTGAGCTTGGGGGCCGACGGAGTCCATCTCAGCCAGGCCGCGCTGGCCAAGCATCCGCCCCAGGACCTCGATCGCCGGCTCGCCCTGGGGGTGTCCTGCCACAACGCCGAGGAGATCCGCCGCGCGCTCGCGCATGCGCCGGCATACCTCAGCCTGGGCACGGTGCAGGCGAGTCCCAGCCATCCCGGGGTGTCGCCGCTCGGCTGGGACGCCTTCGAGACGCTCGCCGGCATGAGCCCGGTGCCGGTCTATGCCATCGGCGGCCTGGGTTACGGGGAGCTCCCGGAAGCGCAGCGCCGCGGTGCCCACGGCATCGCCGCCATCCGCGGCCTCTGGGGCGGGTTTCAGTCGCCGCCAATGTCCTGATCGGGGAGCGTCTCCTCGGCGGGGAGGGCGTGCTTCTCCATCAGCCAATCACCGAGGTCGATGAGCCGACAGCGGTCGCTGCAGAAGGGTTTCCACTGGGAGCTCTCCGTCCACGGCACCGGCTTGCCGCAGTGGGGGCAGGGCACCGTCTCGATTTCAGTCATGGATCAAAGCTGACAGCAGACGAGCTTGAAACCGATATCGCGCTTGGTCTGTTGCGGACGGGCGTTGGCCTCGTGGCGCTCCAGGAAGCGGATGGTCATGCGGTGGCGCCCGGCGCTGATCTCCGGGAACACGCCGCTCGTGACCGGCACCATCACCCGCACCATGGGCGAGAGGGCGTGGGAGTCGAAGTTGCGCTGGAACACGCCCTGCTCGGCCACCTCGCGGCTCGGCAGCGCGCTCTCGCGGGTGAGCGCCATGAGCAGGGCGATCGTGTCCTTGAGGGGCCGCAGCTCCGTGAGCCAGCCCTGCAGGTCGCGGGCGCGGCGCGGGTAAGGGTGGGTGAGCCAGGCGTGGTAGAGGGGCAGGTCGAACTGGCAGGTGCCGCCGGGGATGGCGAGGCGGTTCTTGATGGAGTTGAGGAACTCGCTCTCCTTGAGCATGGCGCCGAGCGGGCGCCCGTCCCCGTCCATCTCATGGCGCAGGCGGTCGAGGTCGGCCAGCACCGTCTGCAGCCGGGCGCCGTCCACCTCGGGGCTGCCCTTCAGGCGCTGCAGCAGGATACCGCAGCGTTCCAGCTCCTTCAGCACTTCGGTGCGCACGTCACCGCGGGTCAGGAGCGAGGCGATCTCCAGGACCGCGTTCACCGCGGCGCGGCTGTCCCAGATGGAGGAGAGGGCGGCGTGGTGGGCGCTCTGTTCCAGCAGGAACTCCAGGCGCAGGAAGGTGCGCACGCGCTCGTTGAGCGGCTGCTCGTAGATCAGCCACTCGGCCGACGCCTGTTCTTCGGCGCGTTGTTCCACGTTCAGCATCGGAGCGCCCGCTTCACGGCAATCTCAGGCCGGGGCGGCGTGGGTCGCCAGCTGCGGCCAATTCCAGATAGAACTTATGGAGGTGGGAGACGTGATGCCGGAGCGTCGCCTCATCGCCTTCGTTCAACAGAATATCATCCGCCGCCTTGAGGCGCGTGGTGCGGTCAGCCTGGGCGGCCAGGATGGCGCGGGCTTGAGACTCGGTCTCGCCGTCTCGTGACATAAGACGGCGGAGTTGCAGCTCCTCGGAACAGTCCACCACCAGCACCCGGTCCACCAGGGCCCGGGAGGCGGGGGACTCCGTCAGCAGCGGGATGACCGCCAGGGCGTAGGGGGCACGGAAGCCGTCCAGACGGGCCTTCAGGCGGCCCAGGATCAGGGGGTGGAGCCGGCCCTCCACTTGGCGGCGTAGGGCGGGATCGGCGAATAGGCGCTCCCGCAGCCGGCGCCGGTCCAGGCTCCCATCCGCATCCAGGATGCCCGGTCCCAAGACCTCCACCAGGGACTTCAACCCCTCCCCCCCTTTGACGGCCAGTTCGCGGCTCAACTGATCCGCATCGGCTACCGGTACCCCCAGGGCGGCGAATTCCCGCTCGACCCGTGATTTGCCGCTGGCGATGCCTCCGGTCAGGCCGATCTTGAGCATGGTGCTCAATGCACGCCGGTGAAGCCCAGATAGGCGTCCGTCAGACCTTGCCCCCAGTAGAGGACGATCCAGCCGGCTGCCGCCAGGAAGGGGCCAAAGGGCATGGGCTTGCCCTGTTTCAGGAGCTTCGTGGAGAGCAGCAGGATGCCCACCATCGCGCCCACGCCCGCCGCCATGAGGATGATCACGGGCAGCTCCCGCCAGCCGAGCCAGGCGCCCAGCAATGCCAGGAGCTTGAAGTCCCCATAGCCCATGCCTTCCTTGCCGGTGGCGAGACGGAAGAGGTGGTACACGCTCCAGAGGGACAGGTAACCCGCGACGGCGCCGATCACGGCGGAACGGGGGTCGGTGAACACATCACCCACGTTGAACACGAGACCCAACCACAGGAGCGGCAAGGTGAGCTTGTCGGGCAGCAGTTGGTGCTCGAGGTCGATGCCGCTGAGGGCGATGAGGCCCCAGCTGAGACACATCGCTCCCAGCGCCGCCCAACCGAAGCCGAAGTGCCAGGCCGCCCAGGCGGAGAGCAAGCCCGAGATCGCTTCCACCGTCGCGTAGCGCGGCGAGATGCGTGCGCGGCAGGCGCTGCAGCGCCCGCGCAGGACGAGGTAGCTCAGGATAGGGATGTTCTCGAGAGCGGTGATGGCATGGCCGCAGTGGGGGCAACGGGAGCGTGGCATCACGAGGTCGTACCGCTCCTCGGACGGAGCGGTGCCGCCGAAGCGCACCGATTCCGCCTGCCACTCCCGCTCCAGCATGATGGGCAAGCGGTGGATCACCACGTTGAGGAAGCTGCCGATGAGCAGGCCCAGCACGAGGCAAGTGAGAGAGAAGGCGAGCGGGCTGGTCTCGAGCATGAGAATCACGGCCATTCATTCCCCGTCCGCGTTGTAGCTTCGAGCGCTGTACGTAGACTCACATAACCTCAAGCGCGTGACGAGCGCAGGTAGAGCGAGGCGCACGAGGCGAGCAACCGGAGCGTACTTGCGTGGTACGTGAAGATTGCGAGCCGAGTGCAACGAAGCTATACCAAGCGCAGTAGCGCTTGAGGCGGCCTCAAACCACGGAACCCAGCTTGAAGATGGGCAAATACATGGCGACCACGAGGCCGCCCACCAGAACGCCCAGTACCGCCATGATCAGCGGCTCCATCAGGGACGTGAGGTTATCGACCGCGTTGTCCACTTCTTCTTCGTAGAAATCTGCCACTTTGGCGGACATGGCATCGATGGAGCCGGCTTCCTCGCCGATGGCGATCATCTGGACCATCACATGCGGGAATAACCCGGTCTGACTCATGACGATGTTGAGTGGCTGGCCGGTGGAAACCTGGTCACGGATTTTGAGGGTGGCCTGTTCGTAGATGATGTTGCCGGTGGCACCCGACACGGAGGTGAGGGCGTCCACCAGGTTCACGCCGGCCGCGAACATGGTGGAGAGAGTGCGGGCGAAACGCGCCAGCGCCGATTTCGTCAGGATGGCGCCGACGATCGGGATCTTGAGGGAGATCCGGTCCAGGTTCTCGCGGAACTTGCGGGAGCGTTTCTTGAAATACATGAAGACCGCGAAGGCGACGCCGATGACGATCAGGTAGATATAGCCCTCTGAGCGCACCGATCGCGACAGGTTCACCACGAACTGGGTGAAGGCGGGGAGGTCGGCGCCGAAGCCTTTGAACAGCTCCTCGAACTGCGGGATCACGAACACCAGCAGGATGCCGGTGACGACGAAGGCCACCACCAGCACCGCGATGGGGTAGGAGAGCGCCTTCTTGATCTTCTTCTTGATGCGCTCCGTCTTTTCCTTGTAAGTCGCGATCTTGTCGAGCAGGGTCTCGAGGGCGCCCGCCTGCTCACCGGCCCGCACCAGGCTCACGAACAGGTCATCGAAGTAGAGAGGTTGCTTGGCCAGGGCATCGGCGAGGTTGTTGCCAGCTTCCACGTCCGCCTTGATGCCCATCACCAGGTCCTGCATCTTGGGATTGGCATGGCCCTTGCCGATGATGTCCATGGACTGCACCAGCGGCACGCCGGAGCTCATCATGGTGGCCATCTGGCGGCTGAAGAAAGCGATGTCCGCGGTTTCGATCGCTTTGCCAGCCTTGCGGCGGGCCTTGCTGATTTTGATCGGTGCGATGCCCTGGCGGCGCAGGTCGGCCTTTACCGCCGCTTCGTTGACGGCGATGGTCTTGCCCTTGATCCGGTTGCCCTTCTTGTCGGTGCCTTCCCAGACAAAATTGATGGTTTTTGCTGCAGCTGCTTCGGCCATGGCTCTTGCTCGTCCCGGTTATTCGACGGTGACGCGGTTCAACTCGGCCAGGCCGAAGTCGCCGCGCTTGACCTTGGTGAGGCCGGAGCGGCGCAGGTCAGGCACGCCTTCCTGGTCGGCCTGATGCGCGATCTGGATGGCGTTGCCGCCGGCCATGATGATCTTGCCCATCTCTTCCGATACCGGCATGACTTGGTAGATGCCGGTGCGGCCCTTGTAACCTTCGTTGCACTGGTCGCAACCGACCGGCTCGAAGACGGTGATCCCGGCATCGACTTCCGCTTCGGTGAAGCCCTCCTTGAGCAGCGCTTCCTTCGGCACTTCCACCGGGCGCTTGCAGCTCTTGCAGAGCCGGCGTGCCAGGCGTTGCGCGATGATGAGGTTCACAGCCGTGGCGATGGAGTAGGGTGCCACGCCGATGTCGGCGAGACGCGTCAAGGTCTTGGGGGCGTCGTTGGTATGCAGCGTGGCGAGCACCATATGGCCCGTCTGGGCCGCCTTGATGGCGATCTCGGCCGTCTCCAGGTCGCGGATCTCACCCACCAGGATGATGTCCGGGTCGAGACGCAGGAAGGACTTGAGCGCCGCCGCGAAGGTGAGGCCCACCTTGGGGTTCACGTTCACCTGGTTCACGCCGGGTAGCTGGATTTCCGCCGGGTCTTCGGCGGTGCAGATGTTGCGGTCCTCGGTGTTGAGGATGTTGATGCCGGTGTAGAGCGACACCGTCTTGCCGGAGCCTGTGGGCCCGGTGATCAGGATCATGCCATAGGGCTTGTCCAGGTTGTCGAGGTAGAGCTTTTTCTGGAAATCCTCGTAACCGAGCGCGTCGATGCCCAGCTTGGCGCTGGAGGGGTCCAGGATACGCATCACGATCTTCTCGCCGAAGAGCGTGGGGCAGGTGGCGACGCGGAAGTCGATGGCCCGGGTGGCGGAGAGCTTGAGCTTGATGCGGCCGTCCTGGGGGATGCGCCGCTCGGAGATGTCGAGCTTGGCCATGACCTTGAGGCGCGCGGCGATCTTGGGGCCGAGCACCATGGGCGGCTTCACCACCTCGCGCAGCATGCCGTCCTGGCGGAAGCGCACCCGGTATTCCTTCTCGTAAGGTTCCCAGTGGATATCGGAGGCGCCCTTGTTGATGGCGTCGAGCAGCACCTTGTTGATGAACTTCACCACTGGCGCATCGTCGATGTCGGCGCTGGCGGCATCATCGGTGGGAGCGTCTTCATCTCCCGCGGAGATGTCGAGATCGCCGATGTCGTCGTTGGCCAGGTCCTTCATGGAGGTGTCCATGGCCTGGACGGAGCGCTCGATCGCTTTGGCGAGTTTGTCTTCCTCGGCGATCACCGCGTCGACGGTGAGACCGGTCTTGAACTTGATCTCGTCTAATGCCTGCAGATTGGTCGGGTCGGAGACGGCCACGAACAGCTTGCGGCCGCGGCGGAAGAGCGGTAGCGCGTGGTGTTTCTCGATGAGCTGGGCTTCCACTTCCTTGAGCGGAGCTTGCGCCAGGTCGACCGCGTCCAGGTCGACGGTGGGCACGCCGAATTCTTCAGAGGCCGCGCTCGCCACGGCGCGCGCATTGAGTTTCTTGTTGCGGACGAGATGGCTGACGAGCAGCAGTTTCTCCGCAGCGGCGTCACGTTGGGCGTCGGCGGCATCGGCTTCGGAAAGCAGGCCCGCGGCCACGAGCCGTCGGGGCAGGCCGGTCAAGTTGGTCTTGACGGTGGTTGTCGCCATATCGCTACCCCGTGGACTGCAGGAGGCTGGGACCGCAATTCGCCATCCCTAGATAGTAGTGGGTAGAGGGGGAAATTGTCCACGCCGTCAGGGGTCTAGGAGCCTTCCTTAAGCCTCAACCCCCCTTCCAGGAGGGCCAGGGACGCCGGTTTTGGGGTGGCTCCGCGGCCAGATAGTCGCCAGGAAGGTCTCAGCGCTCCTGGCGCATGAACAGCAGGGTGGTGATCTGCTCGGAGACGAGCCCGATCAGGAACACGAGCACCGAGGTGATGAACAGCAAGGCGCTCATGTTGGTGAACACATGGGCAGTGAGATACGTGTAGGCGTAACGCCCCAGTCCCAAGAGGAAGAAGCCCGCGCTGATGGGCAGGAAGACCTTCAAGGGCGAATACAGGGTGGCGATCTTGAAGATGATGAGCAGGAAGCGCACGCCGTCACGCAGCGGCTTGATATGGCTGCTCCGGCCCTGCCGCCGGTTCGCCTGGATGGGTACGTAGCCCACCCGGTAGCCGGCCCGGAAGAACGCCATGGTGATGGTGGTGGGATAGGAGAAGCCATTGGGCAGGAGATGCAGGAATTCGCGGAAGCGGCCGGTATCGGCGGCGCGCAAGCCCGAGGTGAGATCCTGGATGCGATGCCCTACCATCCAGCTGGCCAGGAAGTTGTAGAGGCTGTTGGCGGCATGGCGACCCAGGGAAGCCTGGGAGGCACCGGTGCGTGCGCCTACTACCATGTCGTAGCCCTGGGCTTTCAGTTCCAGGAGCCGTCCGATGTCTTCCGGCACATGTTGTCCATCGGCGTCCATGCATACGATGGCCTCACCCCGCGCGGCGCGGACGCCGGCTTTCACGGCGGCGCCATTGCCGAGGGAGTAGGGGTTGCTGACCACGAGTGCGCCGGCCTGGTGCGCAGCGCCGGCGGTACCGTCACTGGAGCCGTCATCCACGACGATGAGTTCAGCATCCGGATGTAACGCCCGCAATCTCGGCAAGAGTATGGAAAGGCTTTCCGCTTCGTCCTTGGCGGGGATGATGATGGAAAGCTTCGGATTCGTGCCGCTCATGCAGGACCGCCGGACGCAGGATGGTTCCAATATAACACTTGGTCGCTCAGGGCTGCGGGGTGGATTCGAACCGTTCGATCTCGGACTCATAGTCTGCGATCTCGGTGTCCAGGTGCCCCAGGTAGTTGAGCTTGCGTAGGGAGTCGAGGTCCGCTCGTGCCCGGGTGAGATCGCCCATGTCCAGATCCAATGTGACCAGGTTCGCCCGGTACTGGGATTCTGTCGGCACGAGTTCTGCGGCTTGGGCCATCAGCGTCCGTGCCTGAGGGAGATGTCCCGGGCCCGGTTGCGCGGAGATGTAGTTGCCGTAGATCACGAGCACGTTCGCATGAGAGCCCGGGGTCCTGATGGTCTCCGGATTCGAAAGGGCGGATTCGAACATCGTGCGCATCCCATCCGCGGGCAACCGGCAGTTGTGCCGGTCGGCGCAATCGGTGAGCGCATTGAGCCCCTGGATATCGGACGCGGTGATGCGCCGGTGACTGAGCTTGCTCGCGATGCGTTTCAATATAGCGGGGTCGACCTCACCCTTGAGCTGTGCCTCCACCAGGATCAGGGAGACATCCGGGATGACGCCGGAGTTGGGCACGGCGGAAGCGGCATTCAGGGAATCCACAGCGTTTTGGTACTGGCTACCGTCACCGAAAAGCGCCAAGTTGGCATAAGTCTGACCCAGCATGTATGTGGCATACACGGATGCCGGGTGGTGTTTCGCTTCGTTGGCGGCGAAGCTCAGGTTGTCTCGCCAGTCATACGCTCTTACGAAGGTGAGGGTGGCGGTGATGCCGAGCATCATTCCAAGCAACCCATAGCGAGCGATCGGGTACCGGGCCCGGGATTCGAGAGGGTAGATCACGGAGGTAAGGGCGATGAGTAACCCCAGGTCAGGCAGGTAACAGCGGTGTTCGTAAGCGAGTTCCAAGGGGAACACGGTGGATTCCATCAACTGCCCGGCGAAGAACCAAGCGATGCCGAATACCACGATTGGCAGGCGACGGCGCAGCACGAATCCTGCCAGGGCGATGCCCGCCAGCCCCAGGATGGAAAGCAGGGTCGTGGCGGGTTGCAGGAGTCCGTGGGAGATCGATATGTCGTCGTGGTACAGGCCCAGGGACGCCGGATCGGGCAGGTAAGTCCACCTTATATAGAGCCAGACGATGCGCGCCTCCGACATGAGGCGCTCTCCAAGGGTGAAATCCCGGAATCCATAGTTGATCGGTCCGCCGTGGGTGGCGACTATCCAGATGCCTGCGCCCAGCATCGGCAGCACCAGCATGGGCAAGTAGAACAGCTGTGCCTGCCGATCCATCCGCTCGCCCGGACCGCGGAAACGGAAGAAGAAGTATTCGATCGCGAGCAGATACACTGGCAGCAGTGCCCCGGATTCCTTGCAGAATATGGCCACGAGAGTCAACAGCGGTACCAGGCTCCATAGAGCCCAAGCACCACTCCGGTTTTCGCGGCGCCGGATCCGGACCCAGGCATAGACATTGCAGCCGACCAACACGAAGAAAGAGGACAGGGACGTCTCTCGCTGCACCACGTACAGCACCGGCATGAGGTTGAGGGGGTGCAGCAGCCATAGTCCGCCGGTGACGATCGCCAGCCATTGGATCCGCTCTTCCGACGTCGCCGGGGCGTACCAGCGGCGGTAAGCACTCAGGAGCTGCAGCAGCAGTACGCAGACCAGGAGCCCGTTGAGGATGTGGATGACGAGGTTGATGAGTTTGAAGTAATACCGATCGCTGCCGAAGATGTATTCGTTGAGCGCGAAACTCAGCATGCTGATGGGCCGCATGGTGATGCCTGCCTGGAATGAGAAGGCGGCACGGCTCAAGGTGCTCCAGGACAGG
>DASSIS010000016.1:0-2167 GCA_035691665.1 Gammaproteobacteria bacterium
CTGGAGTGCACCGGGCTCTTCACCAGCAAGGCCAAGGCCTCGGCCCACCTCGCGGGCGGCGCCAAGAAGGTGGTGATCTCCGCTCCCGGCGACAAGGACGTGGACGGCACCGTGGTCTACGGCGTGAACCACAAGACCCTCAAGGGTTCGGACACCGTGATCTCCAACGCCTCCTGCACCACCAACTGCCTCGCCCCAATGGTGAAGCTGTTGCACGAGGGCATCGGCGTGGTCGGCGGCCAGATGACCACCATCCACTCCTACACCAACGACCAGGTGCTGACGGACGTGTTCCACAAGGACATCCGTCGCGCCCGTTCCGCCACCCACTCCATGATCCCCACCAAGACCGGCGCCGCCGCGGCCATCGGCCTCGTGATCCCGGAGCTCGCCGGCAAGCTGGACGGCTACTCCATCCGCGTGCCCACCATCAACGTCTCCCTGGTGGACCTGTCCTTCGTGGCGGCCCGGGACACCAGCGTGGACGAGATCCACAAGCTGATGAAGGCGGCGTCCGATGGTCCGCTCAAGGGCGTGCTCAACTACACCAAGGAGCAGCTCGTGTCCGTGGACTTCAACCACGACCCGGCCTCCTGCACCTACGACGCCACCCTGACCAAGGTCATCGGCCGGCTGGTGAAGGTGTTCGGCTGGTACGACAACGAGTGGGGCTTCAGCAACCGCATGCTCGATACGACCATCGCCTTCTGGAACGCCAAGTGAAAGCGCCCCTTTTGTCCGATAACGGCGTTGCGGCGCTTTCCTCGGTGCTCATTACCTGTTTCGGTAACTCCGCGCCTCGGAAAGCTCCGCGCCTTGTTCTCGGAAAAAATTGACTGCTTTCACCGTAGTACTACGGTGCTTTCATGGCGCTGCAATAGATATTTGCGAGGATAGCGGGCGTGAACATACTCAAGATGACCGACCTGGACCTGAAGGGTAAGCGGGTCCTGATCCGCGAAGACCTGAACGTGCCCGTGGCCGAAGGCAAGGTGACGAGCGACGCCCGCATCCGCGCCTCCTTGCCCACCATCCAGCACGCCCTCAAGGCCGGCGCCCGCGTCATGCTGGTGTCCCATCTCGGCCGCCCCAAGGAAGGGGAGTACGATCCGGAGCTGTCCCTCGCGCCCGTGGCGGAGCGCCTCACCGGGCTGCTCGGCGTGAAGGTGCCCCTGGTGAAGGACTGGATCGACGGCGTCGAGGTGCAGCCCGGCTCCGCGGTGCTCTGCGAGAACGTGCGCTTCCTGAAGGGCGAGAAGAAGGACGACGAGGCCCTGGCCCGCAAGATGGCGGCCCTCTGCGACATCTATGTCATGGATGCCTTCGGCACCGCCCACCGGGCTGAGGCCTCCACCCACGGCGTGGGCAAGTTCGCTCCCGTGGCCTGCGCCGGGCCGCTCCTGGCCGGCGAGCTGGAAGCCTTGGGGAGAGCACTCGCCCATCCGGCGCGGCCGCTGGTCGCCATCGTGGCCGGCTCCAAGGTCTCCACCAAGCTCACGGTGCTCGAGTCCCTCACCAAGGTGGTGGACCAGCTGATCGTGGGTGGCGGCATCGCCAACACCTTCATCGCGGCCGCCGGCCACAAGGTCGGCAAGTCGCTCTACGAGCCGGACCTGGTGCCCGAGGCGCGGCGCCTCACCCAAGCCGCCAAGGCCCGGGGCGGCGACATCCCGCTGCCCACCGACGTGGTGGTGGCCAACGAGTTCTCCGCCGGCGCGGAGGCCGACGTGCGCAAGATCGACGCGGTGGGCGCCGACGAGATGATCCTCGACATCGGTCCCGACACCGCCGAGGCCTTCGCCAAGCTGCTGCGCCAGGCCGGCACCATCGTCTGGAATGGGCCGGTGGGCGTGTTCGAGTTCGACCAGTTCGGCGAGGGCACCCGCGTGCTCGCGGAAGCCATCGCCGGCAGCAAGGCCTTCTCCATCGCCGGTGGCGGCGATACCCTGGCGGCGCTGGACAAGTACGGCGTGGCGGACCGCATCTCCTACGTGTCCACCGGCGGCGGCGCGTTCCTCGAGTTCCTCGAAGGCAAGACGCTCCCGGCGGTGGCCATGCTCGAAGCCCGCGCCGGTAATACCACTTCCCGCAAGCAAGCCTGAGCGCGTGAGTTTCGCCCGACGGCGGCGTCGCGATCCGCATCGCGATGTGCGCACGGGCGCATACC
>DASSIS010000017.1:0-10674 GCA_035691665.1 Gammaproteobacteria bacterium
GGCCAAGCCTGGATCCAGGCCGACTGCATCCTCCAATAGCTGCCGGGCCCCCATCAAATCCCCCCCCTTCAAGCGTTCCAGCCCCTCGGTATACCGGGATCGGGCCTGGTCCCGGGCGTGGAGGGAGGTATCTGCGGGTACGGACACAACTATATAAGAGGCTGGTCAGGCGGTTTTGCGGGCAGTGTAACCCAAAACCGCGATTTCACCGGCTGTACCTTATTTGTATGCCACTCCTAGGCCCCCAGGTCGTATTGTTGTTAAGGAGCAACAAAAACCTTGGAAAATCTGCAATAGCAGCTGGGGCTTGAACCTCTACTACCCTTGTTTGTTTCAGAAGAACAACATTTCCCTTCCAAATGAGTTTTGCTGTGCTAATATTCGGACGTCCAAAAGGGGAGGGATTTGTCTGCCTTCCCCCTTATGTCTAGACATTTGGGCCTCGGCGACGCGCCTGACGTGCGTCCAAGGGGAGTTCAGGTTCCAAACTCTTAAAAATTTCTAGGAGTCTCGGATGAACAGCAACCTAATCAGCAAAGCCGTGCGCTATGCCCTCGTGGCGGGTGCGGCGTCTGCGGTGGCGGCACCTTCGGTGTTCGCAGCGGACGCTACCACCACCAACACGAGCAGCGACCAGAGCACCGCGCAACTGGGCAAGATCGAAGTGACGGGCACGCGCATCAAGCGCACTACCGTCGAGACCGCGCAGCCGATCACGGTCGTGACGGCGCAGGAGATCAAGGCTTCCGGCTTCGCCAGCATCGGCGACGTGCTGCAGAACCTCACCTCCGCGGGCTCCGCTCTGAACAGCCAGGTGAACAACGGTAACGACGGCGAAGAGAACGTCGACCTGCGCAACCTGGGCGCGCAGCGCGTGCTGGTGCTTGTCAACGGCAAGCGTTGGGTGACGCAGATCAACAATACCGTGGACTTCTATTCCATCCCGGCCTCGGTGATCGACCACGTGGAGATCCTGCAGGACGGCGCGTCGGCCATCTACGGCTCCGACGCGATTGCGGGCGTGATCAACGTGATCACCGTGAAGGACTACAACGGCGCCGAAGCCAACGCCTACATGGGCTGGTATCACGGCAACGGCCATACCGACGGCAAGAAGCAGGAATACGACTACACCGTTGGTTCTAGCAGCGACAAGTCCGGCGTGGTGATGAACGTCTCCTACACCGACGAGGCGGGCATCTTCGCGGGCGACCGCACCATCTCCAAGGAAGCCATCTACGGCGTGGGCGGCGGCTCCAGCGCCATCCCCGGCGGCCGGTTCATCATCAACGAGTCGATCCCCGACTTCAACGCCAACGTGCCGAACGTCTGCCCAGTGGGCTCGACGCTCAAGCCGACTTTCGCCAAGAACTCCCCGGGTAACCCGGTCATCCCCGGTGCCCCCGGCCCCAGCACCAAGTGCGACGTGACCCTGGTGAACCCGGGCTCCGTCGCCAACCCCGGCCGCGCCGCCGGCGCGTGGCATGACTTCGACTTCGGTCGGGACGCGTTCAACTACGCTCCGCTCAACTACCTCCTGGCCCCCAGCGAGCGCACCAGCCTCTACGTGCAGGGCCACTATGACCTGGCGGACAACCTGACCTTCACCACCTCGGTGCTGTTCAACAACCGCCGCTCCCTGCAGCAGCTGGCACCGGAACCCCTGTTCCTGGGCGAGCAGGCCCAGGGTGAGACCAACCAGGGCGTGAACATCGGCGTCGCCAAGGACAACCCCTTCAACCCCTTCGGCGTGGACCTGGTGCCCTATCCCAAGTTCGACGCGACGGATCCGAAGAACCCGATTCAGGGTACCTTCACCCCCGACCCGAACTTCATCTCCTGGTGCAAGCTCTACGGTTCGGCCAGCTGCACCACCACGGGCGTGGAGCTCGTGTCCATGCGTCGCCGGCCCATCGACCCGGGTGCGGGCAACCGCGTGCAGGATGAGAACGTGGATACGTTCCATTGGAACGCCGGGTTCAAGGGCTACTTCAACATGCTGGGCAACGAGTGGGACTGGGACGTGGGCGGCTCCTACAGCTCCAACGTGTTCAACCAGTCGCTCACCGGTGACTTCGACACGGCCAACATCCAGCAGGCCTTGAGCGAGTCCTGCCCGACCACCGCGGGCTGCGTGCCCCTGAACCTGGTGGGCGGCGCCGGTCCGGCGGGCTTCACCATCACTCCGGCCATGGCGGCGTTCATCGGCTTCGAGGCCCACAACATCAACCGTCAGGATCAGCGGGACTACAGCGCCAACATCAGCGGCGACCTGTTCGACCTGCCGGCGGGCCCCCTGGGCCTGGCGCTCGGTTACGAGTACCTGGAGCAGAACGGGTTCTTCCACCCGGACGCCCTGGTGTCACAGGGTGCGACGACCGGCAACGCTGCCAAACCGACCGATGGCCGCGTGGCGACCGATGCCGAGTACTTCGAGTTCAACATCCCGCTCGTGACGGACGCGCCCTTCATGAAGGACGTGAGCCTGGACGTGGCCGACCGCTTCTCCCAGTTCAAGTGGGGCGGCGTGGGCCCGGGCCAGGTGTTCGTGCCGGGTGCCGACCATGCCTCCACGGCGCGGGCGGCCCTTCGTTGGCAGGCCACCGATGACCTCTTGCTGCGCGGTGCCTGGTCTCAGGGCTTCCGGGTCCCGAGCATCAGCGAGTTCTTCTCGGGCGTGGGCAACAACTTCCCGGCGGTCACGGACCCCTGCACCCTCGGCAACGCCGGCGGCGCGTTCTGCGCGTCCAACGGCCATCCGATAGTCAGCAAGCAGTCCAACGGCCAGATCAACACCCTGAACGGCGGCAACGCGCACCTGACCCCGGAGAAGTCCATCTCCAAGACGGTCGGCTTCGTGTACAACCCCGACTGGATCCCGGGTTATGACCTGTCTGTGGATTACTACGACATCAATCTGGTGAACACGGTTGGTACCCTCGGCCCGACCAACATCCTGGACGGCTGCTACCAGTCCAACGTGCAGCCTTACTGCAAGCTCATCACCGTTGCGGCGGGCAGCATCAACCAGATCGTGGATACCAACACCAACACGGGTTCGACGATCACGGACGGCTTCGATATCAGCACCCACTACAAGTTCCCGAGCACGAGCATGGGCGACTTCAAGCTGGGCTTCGATCTCAACCTCCTGAAGCGCTTCGACGAGACGGTGCCGAACGCCACCGTGCCGGGCGGCTACGCCGTCAGCAAGCTGGCGGGCTGGTCCGAGGGCTCACCCGGTGTCGGTGCTTCTTACCCGAAGAAGCGTGCGACCTTGAACCTCGCCTGGCACTACGGTGACTGGTCGGCCATGTGGACGCTGTACTACATCGACCACACCGTCGAGCCCTGCACCAACGGCCAGGTCTCCCCGACGACCGTCGTGGCGGCCTGTACCTTCAACCAGAGTGCCAGCAACAAGGCGCTTGTTGGGAGTAGCAACCTGCCCAGCGCGGGTCACGGCCCCGCCCGGACCTGGAATCCCCAGGGTATCGGTAACTCGTTCCTGGCGCAGAACTACGTGGGTTCGACGACCTATCACGACGTGGAAGCTACCTATCATATGGGCAGCTGGAACACCGACTTCACCTTCGGTATCCAGAACCTGTTCGGTAAGCAGCCCCCGTCGGGTATCGATGCGTTCGCCAACACCTACTATTCGTTCTACAACCGCATCCCCGGCCAGTTCTTCTACGGCCGGATCAGCGTGAAGTTCTGATCGAATAGACGGTTCAGAAAAACAATAAGTCCAAGTTTGCGGCCCCGGAAACGGGGCCGCTTTTTTTTAACAACAGGATGTTGTTATGCCGCGTAGTACAGGGAGGTACGAGAGCGGCGTAACTCAGAGTGATTCGATCTTAAAAAGTCAGAGAGGATGTGGTTATGCCGCGGGAGGCAAGGGTGCTCCGTCAGGGGCGCTGGGCGTGGTGTGATTCGGGTTGCTGGGGGTCTGGAAGCGGGGTGGGGGTCGTGAGTCCGGATGGGTCTCAGCGGTTGCGCTTCACCACGGAAGGCTCGGCCACCGGTTCCCGATAATCCTTGATCCAGGCGTTGAAAGCGACTGTGATGCGCTCACGCTGGCCGAAGTATGGGGACACTTCGTGCAGCATGTAGGAAGGGAACAGCAACAGCATGCCCGGCCTGAGGTTGAAAGCCATTTCGGCTATGCCGTACATATCGGCTAAATAAGCGTTGCCCTGATCCATATACGCGTTTCCCAGGCTGCGCGGGTCGAGGAACCGCAGCGTACCGTTGTTCACCACCCCAGGTGGCGCGACATCGCCCGGGTCCACACAGTAGACGCCGGACCAGGAGGCCATGGGGTGGTTGTGCACCGCCGTATAGCCGCCGTTGCGGGTGATGTGGTACCAGCTGTGGTGATAAATCCGCAGCTTGGCCATATCCTCATTGCTGTAGCGGTTGAGCTGGGCCACGAGGTACCCCAAGTGCTGCAAGCATGTGGTGGCAAGGGCCTTGAGATCCGGATGGTCACGACTGAACAGATGGAAGTCGCTCTCATAGACGCCGACTTTTATGACCTGTGTTGGCTCTGTCAGGCGCTTGCGGTTCGTGTCCGCTTCCCAGGCGAGGAACAGCTCCCGCAACCTGGCGTTGGACGCTTCCATTCCCGTGAGGGTCGTCTGGGCGATGGGGCAGGCGAAGGCCGGTATGACTTGCAGGTCTTGCAGTGATTCCATGGATGGTGTCCCAGCCCGCCTTCGGGTGTGGTTAAGTGGAAGTCAGAGATACTTGCTGCGGAACCTCTGGAAAGCCCGCTGCACCGCCTCCAGACCCTCCCGTTCGGCCTGGGTCAGGTCCGGATGCCAGGTCTGGAAGCAGAGCACGACGCAGGACCCATCCCCCCCGTTCTCGATGGCATGGTCCGGCTGATGGCCCGCTAACAGGCAGCCACCTTGGTCGAAGATCTCACGCCGTCCACCCACTGCCAGCGTCACCGGACCTGAACCTTCCAGCAGGGTATAAGCCGTCAGGCGCCAGTTCTCGTCGGACGCGGGCTGTAGCGGGTGGGTGCCGCCGGGCACCAGGATGATGGCTGCCTGCTCGATACCCGGCAGGAGACGGCCGAGGTCCGGTGCAGCCGCACCGTCAGTCGTGGGGCGCGGCTGGCTGAGGTTCCACAGGGTGCGGATCCGGGTTTCGGGTTGCTCGGCCGCGGCCACGCCTGAGCGTGGCAGGAGCGGGGCGAGCTCGCGCCGCATCGTCTCCAGGTCCGGGCTCATGCCGGCTGGCCAGCCGGTGCGCACCGGCTCCTCGTCCAGTCCGGCGATGTAAAGGCTCCGGGGCTGCTGGAGGGAGGTGTCGGCGGTCTTCTCGCGCAGGCCGGCGTAGTGGGCGATACCTTCGAACACCCGCTTGAGGGAGTCCTTGCCGTGGATCTCCACGAGCGGCTGCAATTCCGCATCTATCAAGGCGAGCTGCGCCGCGCGGACGATGTTCGTCGCTTCGAGGGCCAGGGCCGAAAGCTGTTCCGGCGGGGTCTCGTCGTTCCCCCAGTTGCGCAATTCAGGGAGCTGCTGCACGAGGGTCGTGATCTGCTTGATAGCGCCGTTCCAGTCTCCCGCGTCCTTCAGGTTGATGGCACGGTGGAAACGGGCGGTATAGAGGTCGGGATGCAGGGCGATCGCTTGGTCCAGATCCCGGGTGGAATCGGCGAGCCTGCCCAAGTTCCGGTATATCTGGGCACGGGTCTGCAGCAGCAATGGGTTGCGCGGGTTTCCCTGGATGGCCTTGTCCATGAGCACCAGGGCCTCGGTGGTCTCGCCGCGGGCGTAAGCCTGGGACGCCATGAAGCTCAGGGAGGAGGCATGGTAGGGAGCGACGGCGAGGATCTGCCGGTAGACCCGCTCGGCATCGGTCAGCTGCCCGCGGTTGGCGAGTGCCAGGGCGCTGGCGGAGAGCATCTTCACCTGATCGCTTAACTGGCCGGGATTCTGGGTGTCGGGGCGGTTCATCTTCGTGCATGGCCTCGCGGACAGCCCGGGTCGGGTGCCGCGTGGCTAGTTTACATTAGCCGCCGGGCCACGAGGCGCGGCCTATTGAGGCGTCAACGGCGCATCGCCCAGCCGGTGATGGCGTAGCGCCCGCGGGGGGCGGTGGGCACCACGTAGGAGACGCTGTGCCACATGGGCACCTTGAAGAGCGTCAGCGAGTTGAAGAGCGGGGGGTAAACTTCGGTCACGTTGCCGCCGGTGTCGTCCAGGAACTGCAGCAGCCCACCCCAGTCCGCCTCCCAGTCCCTGGTGAGGTTCAGCACGTAGGCGACGCGGCGCGTATCCTCCTGGTTCAGGTCGTTGTGCTTCCTAAGGAAGCTGCCCGGGATGTAGCGGGTGGCCTGGGCGTCGGCGCGCACGACCTCCTCAACGCCTGTCACCTGCCTGACCAGGCCGAGGAAGCTCTCGCTGTTCAGGAACTCGACCACGGTGTTCAGGACGAGCTCTGGGTCGCGTTTCTCCCGGTAGGCGGCGAGCATCATGTAGCTGTTGTAGAAGAACTGGAACTTGCCTGGGTCCGTGCCCTGCACGATGCGGTTGAGCCCGGCCCAGTCATCGCGCGTGAACTTCAGCACCTTGTCGGAGGTGACGATCTGCGGCTTGCCGGAGGCGTCCACGTAGGCCACGCCCCAGGGGACCTCGTCCTCCAGGCAGCGGTGCAGGCGCTCCGCCGCCTCGGGCAGCAGCACGTCCCTGATCTGGATGCGGTTCTTGCGGCGGAACTCGGCGGCGAGCGCCGGGATGTCGAGGCCGGTGTTGAGCATGGTCGCTCAAGTATCCCATGCCAGCCATGGATAGAGGAACGGGTGCGCCTCAAGGCGCTGCGGTATGACGCTCCCTGAACGAAGCGATCGCCGCCAGCAGAGCGGTCACCCCTTCGCGCTCGGCTTCGGTGACGACGGGATTCCAGGCATCGAAGATCAGCACCGCCCGGGTTGAGTCGCTGCGGTTCCAGGCCTCGTGCTCGAAGCTGTCGTCGAACACCAGACATTCGCCCTCCCGCCATCCCCGGATTTCATCGCCGACCCGCAGCGCGCAGCCGTCCGGCACCACGAGGGGCAGGTGGGCCACGAGCTTGTAGTTGCCGACGCCGTGGTGGGGCGGGATATGGGTGCCGGGCTGGAGCACGGAGAAGAACGCCTCCGGTGCATGCCCGGGGATCTCGGGCAGCGGCAAGGTCGACAGGATGTGGGCAGTCGCCGGGCAACGGCTGCAGTTGTCGGTATTCGCGACCCCGCCCCTGAGCAGGTGGAAGGAACTCCATTGCTTCGACCGGTTCAGGCCCTGCCAGACGGGAGTCACGGCATCCTCGGTCAGTTGCACGTAGGGGGCGAGCGCGTCGGCGGAGTCCTCCAGCAGCGCCTGCAGTTCCGCCTTGATCTCGCCTGCCGTCTCCTCGAGGCCACGGAGCCAGGGCAGCTCGCCGCGTTCGAAGAACGGCCGTGGTGGCACGCCGGGCAGATACAGGAAGGAAGGCTTCTGCAGGTGATGCAGGTGAGCCGGCGCCTGCAAGCCGAGATAGATGCGCGCGGATGCATCGACCCGGGCGAGGGCGCCGCGGCCGTGGCGCGCATACACAGGCTCAAGGGCCTGCTCGATCAGCTCCTGCTGGGCGGACTTGATCTGCTCGGCAGCGTGCAAGCACAAAGCCCGCAGATGCGGAGGAGCGATCGACGGGTTGGCC
Organism: Gammaproteobacteria bacterium; assembly: GCA_035691665.1. Classification (GTDB taxonomy): domain Bacteria; phylum Pseudomonadota; class Gammaproteobacteria; order Natronospirales; family REEB76; genus DASUBN01. The sequence goes on from DASSIS010000017.1 coordinate 7,699, forward strand.
AGCAGCTCGGGTGCCGGGAACTGAAGCCAGGCACGCCAGTAGGCAGCGACCGCTTCGTCTTTCCGGCCCATCTCTTCCAGGAGCGATCCTGTGTGCAGATGGGTGGTGCGTAGATCGGGGTCCAATTCGGCGGCGCGTCCGAGTCCCGCGAGTGCGCGCTCGTTATCACCAGCGGCCTTATGGGCCACGGCCAGGTTCTGATGCGAGACCGCGCGGTCCGGTGCGGCACGCAAGGCCTGTTCCAGGTGTGCGATGGCCTCGGCGTGGTCGCCGCGCCGTATGGCCTGGGTGGCGAGGAAGTTCAAGGCCGGGAGGTGATGAGGGGCGGCCGCCAGGATCTCCCGGTACACCGCTTCTGCCTGCGCGCTCTCGCCGCGCTCGGCGAGCAGGCGTGCGCTCTCCGCCAAGGTCGCCACTTGCCAGGCGCCGGTCGGCACCTGTCCCATCCCGGGTCCCTTCATGGGTGGGCGGCGGGTCGCGAGGAGGGGATAGGGCGCATGGCGAGGATCAAATGCCCGGTAGGGGGTCCGCCGATGGAATCGCTTTACCATTAATATACACGGCATATCGGGTATATCGTCGCAGGGCTGTTTGAGGTAGGGAAGATGGCGCAACAGGGCACTGAGTCTTTCCAGCAGGGCGTCGAACTGTTCAGCCGCCGACAGTATGCGGAGGCGGCCGCCTGCCTGGGGCAGGCGGCGCAGGCAGGGAATGCGGAGGCGCAGAACCTGCTGGGCGTGATGCTCTTGAACGGCATGGGTATCACGCAGAACTCTGGTGGCGCCCTGCAGCTCTTCACCCGAGCCGCGACGAGCGGGTTGAAGGAAGCGCACTACAATCTTGCCAACGTCCTGTATAACGGCCTCGGCGTGACGCGGGATCCAGTCCAGGCGCAACAACATCTCCTGGCCTCCGCCCGCGCTGGGCATCGTCCCGCACTGCGCTGCCTGGGTCATCTTTATCATCTCGCCGGATCCGATGATCGCTGGCAGGAGCTTTCCACACTGTGCTTTCACCTCGCGGCGGAAGGGGGCGACCCCCTGGCGAAATACGCACTCGGGATGCGCCTGGCGCAGGGCCATGGAGCCCCTGTCGACACCGCGGCAGCGATACGGTGGTTCACCGCGGCGGCACAAGACCGGGTGTATCTGGCTTCAGTGCGGCTGGCGGAAATGCGTGCGAAACCAGCCTCTACCGGCGATGCACCGGAGCGGCAGGGCGGCGTCGAGAAGCTGATTCCATTCACGCCGGCGCAACTACCCGAACCCAGGTCGTCCCGTGGCGTCTCGTTCCTTTCGGAGTACGACGGTGCCCTCGATCCCTACCTATGCGATCACCTGATCAATGTCGGCCTGCCGTCGCTGGGGCGATCTGACGTGGTCGACCCGAAAACAGGGCGAGGTATGCGCTCCGAAGTGCGTACCAGCTACTCCATGAGCTTCGTGGCGAGCATGTACGACCCCGTCGTAGCCGAGATCCTACGGCGGATCGCGGTGATAGCCGGGTCGCCCGAGGAAAACGCGGAACCGTTGGGCGTGCTGCGATATGGCGTTGGGCAGGAATACCGGCCACATTTCGATTTCTATGACGATGTCCACCATACCGGCCAGCGACTGAGCACGGTGTTCGTGTACCTGAACGACGTGGCTGAGGGCGGTGGTACCGAGTTCCCCCGGCTCGGGGTCAGGGTCGAGCCTGCACGGGGTAAGGCCGTGAAGTTCTTCAATTGCGATGCAGCGGGGAAGCCCAACCCGGCGACCTTGCACGCAGGGCTCCCAGTGATCCGCGGTGAGAAGTGGTTGGCCACCTTCTGGTTCTGGGATCGCCCCTTCCCATGGTTCGTCTGGGCTCCGGACCCTGAATCCACGTCGGGCTAAAACAGGCACGTTCCTCTTTTAGGGCCGTTGGGCTACACTATCTCGACGCGGCCTGAGCCGGCGCTCACCTTAAGAAGAACGCCGTAAGTCTCTTGAAATCGTTGCCATTTTCATTGTCATCGCGGGCGCGGTTTCCGCGGGCTGCCTGTTGCAACTGAATGGCGAAAATGAGCGAATCACTGCAAGCACGTCTCGAGACCACCCCCTTCTTCGGCGGTAACGCGCCCTACGTCGAAACCCTCTACGAGCAGTACCTGCAGGATCCGGCGTCGGTGTCCCAGGCCTGGCGCGAGTATTTCCAGGCGCTGCAGACCGGTGCGCGCGAAGTACCGCGCGGCCCGGTGGAGGAGGAGCTCCTGGCCCGGGCCCATGCGCGTCGTGTGTCGGTGGCAGCCGGCGGGGACCTGAGCCATGAAGCGGCCGACAAACAGGCTTCCGTCATCCGCCTCATCGGCGGCTACCGTGGCCGCGGGCACCTGCGTGCCAGACTCGACCCGCTCGGCCTCGCGCCGTTGCCGGAGGTCGCCGACCTCACCCTCGAGTTCCACGGCCTGAACCCATCGGACATGGACACGGTGTTCAGCACCGTGTCGCTCGGCGGCCCCGACCGTCGCCCGCTGCGCGATATCCTCGAGATGCTGCAGCGCGTCTACTGCGGCACCATCGGTTTCGAGTTCTCCCACGTCAGCGACAGTGTCGAGCGCCAGTGGCTGAAGCAGCGCATCGAAGAGCAGCGCACGCCGCTCACGGGCGAGGAGCGCACCGAGCTCTTGAAGGAGCTCACCGCGGCCGAGGGCCTGGAGAAGTACCTGCACACCAAGTACGTGGGGCAGAAACGCTTCTCCCTGGAGGGTGGTGATTCGCTGATCCCGATGCTGCACGACATCGTGCAGCGCGGCGGCGCCGCCGGCATCCAGGAGATCGTGGTGGGCATGGCCCACCGCGGCCGTCTCAACGTGCTCATCAACCTGCTCGGCAAGTCCCCCAAGGAACTGTTCCTGGAGTTCGAGGGCGTGCACGAGCACACCGACGGCTCCGGCGACGTGAAGTACCACATGGGCTTCTCGTCCGACATCAAGACGCCGGGCGGCAACGTGCA
>DASSIS010000018.1:0-3032 GCA_035691665.1 Gammaproteobacteria bacterium
GCAATACCTGATGGACCGGAATGCGGAGATTGCACTGGCCCGCAGCGCGGCCCCGGAGGACATATCACGGGATGCGACTGTCTTGGTGCTGGGGCGGAATGGCTTCGAGACGGCGGTGAAAGGCAGCAACGGCTTCGTCTGCATGGTGCAGCGAGTCGGGTCGGGAGCCATCGACTGGCCGGAGTTTTGGAATCCTAAAATCCGTGCTGCGGAATGCCTCAACCCCCCTGCCGCACGCTCCATGGTGCCTATCTATGAATTGAAGACGCGTCTGGTACTGGCGGGGGACACCCCGGAAGAGATCTATAACAAGGTAGAGGCGGCGTTTAGCCGTGGTGATTTGCCGGCTTTGGAGCCTGGAGCGATGAGCTACATGATGTCCAAGGACTCATACCTCACCGACACGACCTACGCAGGCAGCCACGCGATGGCGCATGTGATGTTTTATGTTCCGATCGCGGATCCCAAAACTTGGGGCGCAGGCCAGCCCAATTCTCCCGTTGGGTCCGCTTCTTATTGGTTCAACTCTGCAGGGCTGAGTCAAAAGTTCAAAGGTTTGCCCACGATCCGTGTTTTCACCGTCAAGGTGCCTTGGTGGTCCGATGGGACCCCTGCTCCCCATGTTCACGCCCATTAGCAGCTTGTCGAACCGGCCTTTTAGTCGAGGGTTCGAATCCCTCACTACACTGCTAAGAGACCCATGAAAAAGGGGACCCGGATGGGTCCCCTTTTTCATGGGTAACTGGCGGAGAGAGAGGGATTCGAACCCTCGATACAGGTTTTGCCCGTATACGCCCTTAGCAGGGGCGCGCCTTCGACCACTCGGCCATCTCTCCGGAAACTCAGATTTTGTGGGATTGGCTTCTTACCCGTCCCTGGTGGTGTCACCAGCCCGGACCTTGAGCTCCGCGTCCTGCTCCGCTCTCGGCCCAGTGCGGGCCTCCTGCCCGCCCGCTCGCCGCCATGCGTCGAGCCCCGTCAGGGCGTACGGGCCAGTGGCCCGAACCCACTCGGCCATCTCTCCGGATGGGCTTCCACGGGGCTTACGCACCGCGCTGCCAAGGTCAGGCGCAATGATACCGGCCGGCCCGGGGCCGGTCAAAGAAACGCTCTTCGGGGTGCCCGGCCATGGGCCAGGCGGTCGAGGATCATCCGGCCCGGGCAGCAGCCCGGACCGCGCGTGTCAGGAGTTACCGGCTTCCGGCGGTTCCCCGCCTCCGTCCTGCTCGCGCTTGATGCGCTCGTAGATCTCCTCACGATGCACGGCGACCGTGCGCGGCGCGTTCACGCCCAGGCGCACCTGGTTTCCCTTGACGCCGAGTACCGTGACAGTGACTTCGTCGCCGATCATGAGCGTCTCGCCCACGCGACGGGTAAGGATCAGCATGCAATGCTCCTTGAGTAGCCCTGTGTTCCAATCACCTCGAAAATCCGTTTCAACCGTCTTTATCTAGCCGCCCTCTACGGGGCAGCCTTCATTGTCCCCTCTTTGGACCGCGGGCTCAACCCGAAGTGCGACGGTGCAGGGCATCCTCCCTGGGCTCGTTCTGCAGGCCGAAGGCCTGGTGCAGGGCTCTCACCCCCTGCTCCAGGTGCTTCTCGTCCACCACCACGGAGACCTTGATCTCAGAGGTGGCGATCATGCGTATGTCTATCTGCTTCTCCGCCAGGGCCCGGAACAGGGTGCTGGCCACGCCCGCGTGGGAGCGCATGCCCACCCCCACGACGGAGAGCTTCACCACCCGGTCGTTGCCCTGGAGGGACTCGGCGCCGATGCGCTTTAAGTTCGCCTGCAAAATATCCATCACCTGCGGGTAGTCGTTGCGGTGGATGGTGAAGCTGAAATCCAGCCGGCCGTCCCGCGCCACGTTCTGCACGATCATGTCCACTTCGACGTTGGCGTCGGAGATCGGGCCGATGATGCGGTGCGCGATGCCGGGCTCGTTGGGGATGCCCACGACGGCGACCTCCGCTTCGTCGCGGTTGAAGGCGATGCCTGAGACGACGGCGGCTTCCACGGCTTGATCCTCGTAGGTGATGAGCGTGCCCTCGCCTTCCTTGAAGGTCGAGAGCACGCGCAGGGGCACATTGTATTTGCCCGCGAACTCCACTGCACGGATCTGCAGCACCTTCGAGCCCAGGCTCGCGAGCTCCAGCATCTCCTCGAAGGTGATGCGCGCGAGGCGGCGCGCTTCCGGCACCACGCGCGGGTCGGTGGTATAGACCCCGTCCACGTCGGTGTAGATCTGGCATTCGTCCGCCTTGAGCGCGGCCGCGAGGCCGACGGCGGTGGTGTCGCCGCCGCCGCGCCCGAGCGTGGTCACGTCGCCCGTCTCATCCACGCCCTGGAAGCCCGCCACCACCGGCACGCAGCCCTCCTTGAGCGCAGCGCGGAGCTTCTCGGTATCGATCTCCTGGATGCGCGCCTTGCGGTGCGCGCTGTCGGTGCGGATGCACACCTGGTGGGCGGTGAAGGACCGGGCCTTGAGGCCACGCTTCGCGAGCGCGATACAGAGCAAGGCGATCGAGACCTGCTCGCCGGTGGCGAGCAGCACGTCCATCTCCCGGGCATCGGGACGCGGGGTGATGATGTTGGCGAGGCGGATCAGCCGGTCGGTCTCGCCGGCCATGGCGGAGACCGCCACCACCACGTCGTGGCCCTGGGCACGCGCCGCGGCTACCTTGCCGGCCACGTGCTCGATGCGGTGGCAGTCCCCGACGGAGGTGCCGCCGTACTTCTGGACGATCAAGGCCAAAGGAAGATCCTGTGCGCGGTGTTATCCAAGTTTACCTTGGACCCATGCCGGGACCGACTTCAGCGCGGCGTCCAGCTTGGAGGGGTCGGTGCCGCCGGCCTGGGCCATGTCCGGTCGGCCGCCGCCCTTGCCGCCCACCTGCTGGGCCACCATGTTCACGAGCTCGCCCGCCTTCACCTTGGCGGTGAGGTCGGCGGTGACGCCCGCGATCAGGCTCACCTTGCCCTCGTTGGCGGCGCCGAGCACGATCACGCCCGAGCCGAGCTTGTTCTTGAG
>DASSIS010000019.1:0-37716 GCA_035691665.1 Gammaproteobacteria bacterium
CTGGGCGGCGGCATGCGCCAGGCGGGCGTGCTCGCCGCCGCCTGCCTGCACGCCGTTGAGCACCACGTGGCGCGCCTCGCGGACGACCATGCCAACGCCAAGGCGCTGGCGGAGGGTCTCGTGGGCCTGCCCGGGCTCAGCCTCGACCCCAAGCTCGTCCAGACCAACATGGTGTTCGCTTCCCTGGACCCGGCCAGAGTGGACGGGCGGGTGAAGCACCTGCAGCAAGCCGGCATCGCCATACTGCCCAACGCGGCCCTGCGCCTGGTCACGCACCTGGACGTGAGCCGCGCCGACGTGGATGCTGTCATAGCCGCGTTTAAGGGTTTCTTAAGGTGATCGCCGCCATTTCGCTGCGCTATCCTGCTCCGCTCATGGTCTGGGGCGCACATCCATGTGCGCCCGCCTGCCGCATGCGGCAGGCTCAAGGCTACTTCCGTGCTTAAGGTCGGCGCCAAGAGCTACTCGCCCCAACGCATCTTCTGCGTGGGCCGCAACTACGCGGACCATGCCAAGGAGCTCGGCAACGTCATGCCGAGCCCCGGGTCCACGCCCATCATCTTCATGAAGCCGGTCACGAGCCTGGTCATGCAGGGCTCGCCGCTGCACCTGCCCCAGGGCCTCGGAGCCGTGCATCACGAGATGGAGCTGGTGCTCATCCTGGGCGAGGGCGGCCGGGGCATCGCGCCCGAGGCCGCGCTCAAGCACGTGACCGGCGCCACCTTAGGGCTGGACCTCACCCTGCGGGACGAGCAGGCGCGGCTCAAGGAAGCGGGCGCCCCCTGGGAGCTCGCCAAGGGCTTCGACGACGGCGCGGCCCTGGGGGACTTCACCCCGGTGCCCGGACCCTTCGACCTGCAGGCCCTGGACATGCTCTGCACCGTGAACGGCCAGGTGCGCCAGCACGACAACACCCGGCACATGCTCTTCCCGGTGGCGACCATCATCGCCTTCCTGAGCAGCCGCTGGCGCCTGCTCCCCGGCGACCTCATCTATACCGGCACACCCGCGGGCGTGGGGCCGCTCAAGCCCGCCGACCGCATCGAGATCAGTTCTCCATCGCTCGGCAGCTTCGCCTGGGACTGCAAATGATCCCGGAAGAGCGGCGGCGCCTGGCCGAGGCGGTGCGGGAGGCCTGTCTCGAAGCCGCCAAGAAGGGCTATGAAGAGGCATCCCAGAGCGGCCTCTGCCATGAGGGGGCGGTGGAGGCGTCGCTGGACGCGGTGCGCATGGTGGACCTGAAGGCGCTGCTCGCGGCTCTGGGGGAGGCCAAAAAACCCGGCTGAAGACCCTTTCCTGCGGCGCGAGGGACGCTACAATTTGCGCGTCTCGACCACACTCAAGAATCCGGGAGCCAGCCGTAGCGCGATGAACACCAAGCCCGTTGCCGAATTCGTCCGTCACCACTACCGGCACTTCAACGCCGCCGCGCTCATCGACGCCGCCGACGGCTACATCAAGCTGCTGAAATCCGGCGGCAAGATGATGGTGACGCTCGCCGGCGCCATGAGCACCGCCGAGCTCGGGCTCTCGCTCGCCGAGATGATCCGCCGCGACAAGGTGCACATCATCACCTGCACCGGCGCGAACCTGGAAGAGGACATCTTCAACCTGGTGGCCCACGACCACTACGTGCGCGTGCCCAAGTACCGTGAGCTCTCGCCCGAGGGCGAGCAGAAGCTCCTCGACCGGCACCTGAACCGCGTCACCGACACCTGCATCCCCGAGGGCGAGGCCATCCGCCGCATCGAGAAGGCCATCCTCGACGAATGGCAGACGGCGGACAGGAAGGGCGAGCGCTACTTCCCGCACGAGTTCTTCTACCGCATCATCCGCTCCGGCGTGCTGAAGCAGTACCACCAGATCGACCCCAAGGATTCCTGGATGGTGGCCGCCTGCGAGAAGAACATCCCCATCATCGTCCCCGGGTGGGAGGACGCGACGCTGGGCAACATCTTCGCCGCCCACTGCATGAAGGGCGACATCAAGAACGTGCACACGGTGCGCACCGGCATCGAGTACATGATGTTCCTGGCGGACTGGTACCGGAAGAACTCCGGCGGCGCCGGCGTGGGCTTCTTCCAGATCGGCGGCGGCATCGCCGGCGACTTCCCGATCTGCGTGGTGCCGATGCTGGAGCAGGACATGGAGCAGGCGACGCCGCTCTGGTCCTACTTCTGCCAGATCAGCGACTCCACCACGAGCTACGGTTCCTACTCGGGTGCAGTGCCTAATGAAAAGATCACCTGGGGCAAGCTGGGCCCCGACACGCCCAAGTTCATCGTGGAGTCCGATGCGACGATCGTCGCCCCATTGATATTTGCCTGCGTCCTGGACGCCTGAAGACCCGAGGAACGGCGCCGCGAGGCGCCGTTTTCTTTTCCATGAAACCCATCCCCAAGAACGCCGCCCTGATCCTCATCGACATCCAGCAGGGTTTCGACGAGCCCCGCTGGGGACCGCGCAACAACCCCGGCGCCGAAGCCAATGCCGCGAAGCTCTTGGGCGCTTGGCGCGCGAGCGGCCGGCCGCTGTTCCACGTGCAGCACCGCTCCGTCACGCCGGGCTCGCCGCTCAGGCCCGGCCAGCCCGGCTGCGACCACAAGCCCGAGGTCAAGCCGCTGCCGGGCGAGCCCGTCATCGGCAAGAGCGTGAACAGCGCCTTCATAGGCACCGACCTCGAGGCGCGGCTGCGCGCCGCCGGCATCCGGACGCTGGTCATGGCCGGCCTCACCACCATGCATTGCGTCTCCACCACGGCGCGCATGGCCGGCAACCTCGGCTTCGACACCTTCGTGGCGGCGGACGCCTGCGCTGCCCATGACCAGACGGGCTATGATGGCAAGCATTACGCCGCCCAGACGGTGCATGAACTCGCGCTCGCGAACCTGCACGGGGAGTTCGCGGAGGTGGCCGACACCGCTGCGATATTGAACGCGCTGCAAGCCTGAGGAGCCGCGCCATGCTGAGAACCTTCGCCCTGCTCGCCCTATGCCTGCCCGCCCTCGCGCTCGGCGACGGCCTGCCGTCCTCCCCCTACATCGAGGTGAGCGGCCACGGGGAGTTGCACGTGGCGCCGGACCTGGCCTACGTGAACCTGACCCTGGAGAAGACCTCCCTGGACGCCAAGGCCGCGCGCGCGGACGTGGAGAGCCGCGCCGCCAAGGTGATCGCCCTGGCGCGTGAGCTCAAGATCGCCGAGAAGGACATCAAGGCGCCCGCGGTCACGGTCTATCCCGAATACGAATGGCATCAGACCTCATCCGGCGACGGGAAACAGGTGTTGGTGGGACAGCACGTGACCCGCAGCATCAGCCTGACGCTGCGCGACCTGTCCCGCTACGGCGCGCTGGCGGACGGCCTGTTCGCGGCCGGCGTCACCCGCCTCGACGACGTGGTCCCCGACCGCAGCGACCGGGATCAACTGCAGCAGCAGGCCCTGGCCCAGGCGGTGCAGGATGCTCACGGCAAGGCGCAGGCCCTGGCTGCCGCGGCGGGCGTGGAGCTGGGCGCCGTCTACCGTATCTCGGAGCAGGAAGGCTCCCGTGCCCCGCGGCCCATGATGATGGCCGCCCTCAAGAGCCCCGGCGCACAGCAACCCGAGTTCCTGAGCGGCGAGATCGAGATAGACGCAGATGTGACGGCCTATTACCTCATGGGCCATTGAGCTTTAAGCCCGGGCCGGCGGCGGGTTCAGGGTAAGGTAGGGTAAGTATGACTTGGATGGGGGGATGGCCTAGAATACGGCCCCTCGGTTTCCCATCATCGCTGATCCCATCATTCTCCATCGGAGGAAGCGTCATGAAGAAGTTGTTCATCGCCGTCGCGGCCCTGGCCGTGGTCCTCGCCGGTTGCGCCAGCATGGGCGGCGGCGGAGCCGCCGGATTCGACACGCTGCAGAGCGGCAGCCACAGCGCCCAGAAGGACGAGACCCTGAAGGATCTGCACAACCAGGCTGACCTGGATGCGTTCATGGCCACCGCGTTCGACAAGGGCGACGCCCCGAGCCTGAAGGTGGACTGGAACACCCAGATGGTGGTGGCGTTCTTCGTCGGTTCCAAGCAGAACACCGGCATCCGCGCCGCGATCACCAAGGTGGATGAGACCGGCGCCCAGGTGCAGGTGTCCAGCAAGGTCGTGATCCCCTGCGAGAAGCAGAGCCGGCCGGAACCCTCCAGCCCCTACATCATCGTGGCGGCCCCGGCCAGCACCAAGACGGTGAACTTCGCCGACCCGGACGTGGAATACCAGAAGTGCTGATAAGTGCCTGACATCCGGGCATAAAACGGGCCGCTTACGCGGCCCGTTCCTTTTATGTACAGTCGCTTACACCCTTTCCCGGGAGCGGTGCTAGGCTTTAAGGCATGAAGAAGAAAACCCCGGCCCGGCCCGCGGCCAAGAAGAAAGCGGCGCCCAAGAAAACCCGATCCAGGAAACTCACCGCGAAGCCCGCGGCGAAACCGTCGCGCCGGGCCGCCGCTGCGAAGGCTAAAGCGAAGCCTGCCACGGCCCAGGTCGTGACACCCGCGATCCCGGCCGCGCTGCCGGTGCATCTGCCGCTGCATGCGGAGCCCCACAAGCCGGGCCTGCATCTGCCCATGAGGCCTGCGCCGGCCTACGCGCAGATGATCCAAAGAGGTTGGGCGGGGAAGCCCCCACCTCACAAGCTGACCAAGTAACTGCTAAAAACGCTTCTTTTGCCCCAGGGCGTCGTTGCAGCCGCCCTCGCAATCCTCACATACACTCAGAGTATGCTCCGGTTGCTCGGGCGTCTGCGCCTAGCCCTGGGCCAAAATCGAGCGTTTTTAGCAATCCACTGGCAGTGAACTCTCGAAAGTTAAGTTTGCACTTAAGGAGCAGAAATGGATTTCGTGTACGCATTTGAAAGAGATATCGAACCAGGGAAGCCTTGGTATCTCGCTCTTCAATTGACTGATGAAGAACTTAAAGCAATAGGTTCTGTAGCCGTTCAATGGTCAATTTTCGAAATGACCATGTATAAACATATTGAATTTCTTGCGCAATTGGGGGAATTAGAACTTCCCAAATATTGGGAAAACCAGCCGCTATCCAAAAAATTCTCACTTTGGAGAGAGATCGCAAACAGTGTGTTCAAGAATGATAAAAATGAATTGGATAGAGTCGTAGAGGTAATACAAGCTGGGGCTTCTTTAAGTGAACAACGAGATAAACTTGTTCATGGGCATTTAGATTGGGATAAGGCGAATAGAGATAAATTGAAACTCTTTTCAAAGAGGATGCCTCACGGGGCTCCACAGAAAATGGACAAGGAACGTATAGAAAAATTAGCAATGGATATCGCGATACAAAACTACAATCTTATGGCCGTGCACGGCGGAATTAAGATTGAGCAGGGGGCGCCTCAGCGGGTACCTTTGGTACCGATTCCTTTTGTGACTAAACCTGAAAATGGATCGGAAGGGTGAAATCTACTAAATCGTGAAGATGGTTCGCGCATAACCGGGTTAAATCATTTCCTTCGTGATTTCTTTCGCGCTTCCCAAAGCACCGCCTGGGTTTCATCGAAGGGAATAGATTCCCGTCCCGGTTTCGGCGGGGCATATTTCTTGTTGTCGCGCTTCGTCTTTATCTTCATGCCTAGAACCTACCATGAGTCCATGGGCGGATTCATGCACCTCGACTGCCTGAAAAGCCTGTTAGGGTCTAAGTCCGAAACCGGCTAGTTTTCGATGCCCGGGGGCGTATAGTCCCCGTCCATGGCGAGCGGTTCCCAGATGTATCTCGACTTCGCGGCCTGCGAACGGGTGCGCATGGCGCGCGACCCGCGCTTCGACGGGCGCTTCTTCATCGGTGTCACGTCCACCGGCATCTATTGCCGCCCCATCTGCCCCGCGCCCCACGCGAAATCCAGCAACGTGAAGTATTTCCCCACGGCCGCCGCCGCGGCGGAGGCCGGTTTCCGGCCCTGCCTGCGCTGCCGCCCGGAGGCGGCCCCGGGCACACCTGCGTGGCTCGGCACCTCGGCCACGGTGCGCCGCGCGCTCCGGCTCATCAACGAGGGCGCGCTGGACACGGAGAGCGTGGAGCAGTTGGCGTCACGCCTGGGGATAGGCTCGCGCCACCTGCATCGCCTCTTCATCCAGCACGTGGGCGCATCGCCGCTCGCCGTGGCCCAGACCCGGCGGTTGCATTTCGCGAAACGCCTCCTGGACGACACGCGGCTCGGCATGACGGACATCGCGCTGGCGAGCGGCTTCGGCAGCCTGCGCCGTTTCAACGACGCGTTCCGCCAGACCTACGGCAAGGCGCCCCGGGACCTGCGCCGCGAACGCCGCGGCGAAGTGCCGGAGGACGATGCCTTGAGCCTGAGGCTCGCCTACCGTCCGCCCTACGACTGGGAGGCGATCCGCGATTTCCTGGCGACCCGCGCGCTGCCCGGCGTGGAGCGGGTGACGGCGGAGGGTTACGCCCGCAGCGTGGAGGTGAACGGCGCCACCGGCTGGTTCGAGGTGCGGCCCGTGCCGGGGGCGGACGCGCTCAGGCTCTCGGTGCACGGGCTCGGGCCCGCGGCGCTGTTCACGGTGGTGCGCCGCGTGCGCCACATGTTCGACCTCGGCGCCGACCCCGAGGACGTGCGCGTGACGCTCAAGGACGACAAGCTCCTGGCGCCGCTCATCCGCCGCCGCCCGGGCCTGCGCGTGCCCGGCGCCTGGGATGCGTTCGAGCTCTCGGTGCGTGCGGTGCTGGGCCAGCAGGTGAGCGTGGCCGCGGCCCGCACCTTCGCCTCGCGCATCGTGGGCCAGCACGGTCACCCGCTCCCGGAACCGGCGGAAGGCCTCACCCATCTCTTCCCGGAACCGGCTTCGCTCGCGAAGGCGGACCTCGGGTCCGTGGGCCTGACCTCCGCCCGGGCCAGGACTCTGAACGCCCTGTCCGGCGCCGTGGCGGAAGGGCAGCTGTGCTTCGAGTCCTGCTCGGCGGAGGAGACCCGCGAACACCTGCAGCGCATCCCCGGCATCGGCGCCTGGACCGCGGAATACGCGGCCATGCGCGCGCTCGCGGACCCGGATGCGTTCCCGGCGGAGGACCTGGTGTTGCGCCGCATGGCGGGCAACGGCCACCCCCTCAGCGCGAAGCAGCTCCTGGACCGCGCCGAAGCCTGGCGGCCGTGGCGTTCCTATGCGGTGCTGCATCTCTGGCGTGCGGCGAGCGACGCCGTCTCATAAGCTACTGCGCTCGGCATGATGTTGTGCAGACAAGGTCAAAGAGGCGGGGTGGCTACGCCACCTTCCCGGCTGCGCTTCCTGCTTCGCCGGCCGGCTGGCCCGTGCTTTCCTGCACGAGCGTCCGCGGCATGCCGCGGACTCGCTCGTGACGCTTCTGAGACGGCTTCTGGATACCGGTCCGATGGTGAAACCATGAATCAAGGCAAAGCGTTTTATTTCCATACCATGGCGAGCCCCATCGGCGATCTCCTGCTGGTGGGCGACGCGGACGCGCTCCACGGCGTGTATTTCCAGGACGGCAAGCGCGGCGCCACCCGGCCGAAGCCCGAGTGGGAGCCGGACGCGAAACCGTTCCGGGAAGCGATGCGGCAGCTGGACGCGTATTTCGCCGGCAAGCTCAAGCGCTTCGACCTGCCGCTGGCACCGGAGGGCACCGAGTTCCAGCTCAAGGTGTGGAAGACCCTGCTCACCATCCCCTACGGCGAGACCTGGTCCTACGGCGACATCGCGCGGCGCATCCACCGGCCCGCGGCGTTCCGTGCCGTGGGCGCCGCCAACGGCCAGAACCCCATCCCGGTGATCATCCCCTGTCACCGGGTGGTGGGCTCCGACGGTTCGCTCACGGGCTTCGGCGGAGGGCTGCCCATCAAGCAGAAGCTCCTGACCCTTGAAGGCGCTCTCCCGGCTTCAGCCCAAGCGCCGCTCTTCTAAGTCCCACCGGGCTGCAACCCTTCCGCCCGATCGCGCATCTAATGTGCGAGGACCCGAGCGGGTCCGGGAGGCAGGGCATGAAGCTTTCATCCATCCCATGGCGCGGCGTGCTGCTGGCGGCGGGGCTGGTGATCCTCGGCATCTCGACACGGCCGGCGCTGCCTTTCGATCTGCAGCTCGTAGTCACCCACGGGCGCGCCACGCGGCCGGGCGAGCTTGCGCCGGTGAGCGGCGTGGAACTCGATCTGGCCCTCGGCAAGGGAGGTTCGACGGTGGACGCGATCTACAGCGTGAGCCGCGACGGCCACATGCACTTCGGCCTCTTCAAGGGCGGCAGGCATCTCTACAGCTAGTCCTGACGTCAGCGGATATCAATCTTCCATCCGGTCGCAGTCCCGGAACAGACTTGGATAGAGTGGCGCAGTCCGGGTCGGCGGCCGGTGGAAGCGGCGGTCGGGATTGACCGCCCGCCTTCTCACCTAAAACTGCCGTCTTCCTTGTAAATCCCGCGCATCAGCTCCAGCATCTCCTGGATGCCGCTGTCCCGGCTCTTCGCGAACTCCCGGAGCACGCCCACCCGGTCCGCCGCCGAGCGGTTCTGGCTGAGCTTGAACTTGCCCTCGAGTTTCTCGATGCGGATCTCGAAACCCACGATGTGGGGCAGGAGCTGCTCCGCATGGGCCTCAGCCTCCGCGATGCTCCAGGGCCGCTCTATGTAGGCCTCGTGCTCGTCCGTGAGCCGACCGATGTAGCGGAGCAGCGTCGCCGGATCTTCCGTGGTCACGGGCCGGCCGTGGGCATGCACCGCCACGTAGTTCCAGGTAGGCACGTTCTCGGCGGGATCCGCATACCAGCGCGGCGAGACATAGCCGTCCGGACCCTTGAACACCACGAGGCTCTCGGCCCCGGCCTCGAGCGCGGCGCGATGGGGGTTCACCCGCGCGAGATGCGCCTCCAGCGTGCCCTTCGGGCCGCGGGACGGGTCCAGGTGGAAGGGCAGGTGGGTGGTGTGGAGCTCGCCGCCGTGGGCCGTGATCAGGAGGCCGAAGGGGTGACGGCGGATCATGGCGTGCTGGGCCTTGAGGTCGTCGTTCCGGAACAGGCTCGGGGTATACATGCTTAAGGCTCCCGCGGTCAGGGGCGGATTATCCCATCCGCAGCGGGGTACGTGGCAAAACCCCCGGCGCCGTGCTGTAATCGAGGCGGGGCATCATCGCTGGAAGGGGAGAAGACCATGTACGCCAGACTGTTCGCGAACACGCTGCTGCTGCTCGCGGCCACCCTGCTCGGGGGCTGCGCCACCACCCTCAACATCAACAACCCCAGTTGGCCGCCGGCCCCGGCGGACGACGTGAGCGTGCGGCCGAGCTTGAGGCAGCTCGTGAAGCAGCATCCCTCCCTCAAGGTGGTGCTGCGCGTGCCGAACGTGACCACCAACGTCACCCAGGCCGGCCAGGCCCTGGCCGGCAACACGGGCCTGGACCACGCCTACGACGAGATCGAGAAGAGGCTGTTCGACGCCGGCTTCGTGGTGCGCGACCGGGCGCTCCTGAGCAGCCTCATCGACAAGGAAGGCATCACCAGCTACAAGGAGATCCAGTCGCGGGTGGACACGGATCTCATCATCGACGTGAGCAACCTGCACTTCAACGACCCGCAGGACTGGATCACCACCCAGAGCTACCCGGGCGGCAACCTCGCTCCGTACGGCTACTACATGGCTGAGGCGGTGGCCACGGTGGAGGCCAAGTTCATCATCGTCGAGACCGGGGAGGTGGGCGCCATCGTCACGCTGCGCCTGCCGGTGTGTGCGTACAGCCTGTGCGACTACAACTATTTCGACGACGGCATGGGTGACACCAACTTCAGCTTCGCCGAGGCGAACCGCGCCACCCAGTACGACCAGAACAGCCAGACCTACGCCTACCTGTGGGGCCAGGGCAGCGGTCCTGGGAGCATGAACCAGGCGGCCGATACCATCGCCCAGAAGATCGTCGCCGTGCTCCAGCAATGACCCGCTCGCCGCCCGTCGGGCGGCGGTCGCGGCGCAGCAGCGCATTACATATGTCAGCCGTTCCGCGCGGCGCGGCAGTGTATTATCGCTCGCGGTTCAAGCTTGGCGGGCGGTCATGAAGGGCGTATTCCTCGATTACGATACCGTGAGTTTCCAGGGCGACGTGAAGCTGCGCGCCCTGGAGAAGGTGCTCTCCATCCTGCGGGTGTTCGGGGTGACCGCCGCCGACAAGCTCACCGAGAACGTAGCCGACGCCGAGGTGCTGATCCTCAACAAGGTGAAACTGCCGGCCGAGGCCATCAAGCGCTTCCCGTCGGTGCGGCTCATCTGCGCCGCCGCCACCGGGGTCAACAATATCGACCTCGCGGCGGCCTGGGAGAAGGGCATCGGCGTGTGCAACGTGCCGGCCTATTCCACCATGGGCATGGCCCAACACGTGTTCGCGCTCCTGCTCTCGCTCAACCAGCACCTCAAGGAGTACGAGGCGCTGATGCAGCAGGGCGCCTGGAAGCGTTCGCCGCAGTTCACGCTGCTCGATCACCCCATCCGCGAACTCGCCGGCAAGCGTTTCGGCATCGTGGGCTACGGCAACACCGGCAAGGCGGTGGGGCGGGTGGCGGAAGCCTTCGGCATGAGCGTGCTGGTGGCGGCGCGCAACAAGGACGACAAGCGCCAGGGCCGCGTGCCCCTGGACGAACTCCTGCCGCTGGTGGACGTGCTCAGCATCCACGTGCCGCTCCTGCCCGAGACCCGCGACCTGATCGGCCCCAAGGAGCTCACCCTGATGAAGCCGGAGGCCCTGCTCATCAACTGCGCCCGCGGCGGGGTGGTGGACGAGCGGGCCCTGGCGAGCGTGCTCAAGGCCGGCCGCCTCGCCGGCGCGGCCGTGGACGTGCTCTCGGAGGAGCCGCCGGTGCACGGCAACCCGCTCCTGGAGCCCGGCATCCCCAACCTGATCGTGACCCCGCACATCGCCTGGGCCACCCGCGAGGCGCGCCAGCGGGTGATCCAGGAGATGGCGCTCAACATCGCGGCGTTCCAGAATGGCGAGTTGCGCAACCGGGTGGCTTGAAAGCGCCGCCCGACGCGGGGGTGGGATACGTTAGACTCAGGGTACCGGAGGTGATGCATGGAACTCATGACCCCGATCCTCCTGCCCTGCGTCGCCATGGTGCTGCTCACCGCCGTGGTCTGGGTGCGGCTCTACGTCGAACGCATCGGCGAGATGGTCGAGAAGCGCATCCATCCCCAGGCGGTCGCCACCTCGGCAGCGGCGCGGGAAAAGCTCACCCGCACCAACGCCGCCGACAACTTCCGCAACCTGTTCGAGATGCCGGTGCTGTTCTACGCGCTCTGCCTCTGCCTCGCCGTCACGGGTCTCGGCAGTCCCTGGTTCGTGACCGGGGCCTGGGCCTACGTGGTACTGCGCGCCATGCACAGCTGGATCCACATCACCTACAACCGGGTGATGCACCGCTTCAAGGTCTACGCCCTGAGCAGCCTGCTGCTGTTCGGGCTCTGGGGCGGCTTCGCCTGGAAGCTGCTCGCCGCCCAGGGCGGCTGAGCGTGTACGAACCGCGCCACAAGCCGCCGCTGCCCTTCCACCGCTTCCTGCTGCGGCTCCTGCTGCACGCCGCTGTGGCGCAGGTGTTGGTGGCGGTGTCGCTCGCCATCGGCATGGTGGGCTACGGCTATTTCGAGCACATGGCCTGGCGCGACGCTTTCGTGAACTCCGCCATGCTGCTCTCGGGCATGGGGCCCATGAAGACCGAGGGCCTCTCGGACGGCGGCAAGCTGTTCGCCGGCTGCTACGCGCTGTATTCGGGCCTGGTGCTGATCGTGATCATCGGCATCATGCTGGCGCCGGTGATCCACCGGGTGCTGCACGTGTTCCACTGGAGCGAGGGCCGGGAAGGGCGCTGAAGTCCTCAGGCCGTTCCCGGGCATCCAACGACAAGCTGAGAGGGAGAAAACCATGACTACCGAATTCCAGGCTTTGGGTCTGAGCGTCATCCTGGGGCTCGTACAGGTGCTGCTGGCGGCCTGTTTCGCCATCCGCGAGCGGGGCCTGGCTTGGGCCTTCAGTTCCCGGGAGGAGCCCATGCCCCCACTCAAGGGTCTGGCAGGCCGGCTCGACCGCGCTTTCTATAACTTCATGGAGACTTTTCCCCTGTTCGCCGCCCTGGTGCTGGTCTGTAACAGCCTGGGCGTGCATAGCTCCCTGACGCTGTGGGGGGCGGGGCTGTATCTCTGGGCGCGGGTGATCTATCTGCCCGTGTACATGGCCGGTATCAAAGTGTTGCGCACCGTCACCTGGTTCGTGTCGGTGGCGGGGATGGTGCTCTTGGTGGTGGCCATCTTCTGATGGTAGCGACCAGAGTTTGTACTATACTGTTAGTAGTAAAACCCCGAAGGCCGCAGGAGCCCGTCATGAAGAAACTCATCCTGGTGATCATCCCCTTGGCGCTGGCCGCTTGCGCCGGCGGCATGGACAGCAAGTTCGTTGCCGATCCCGCGCACTACGGCCTGTACGTGGCCAGCGTCGATGTGCAGATGGACACTGCCATACTGGTCAAGAACGCCCAGAGCGGCGAGGAGATCCCGCTCAAGGTGACGCACACGCTGCACGGCGGCGACACGGGCTATGTGGACCAGGCCTTGCCCGCGGGACGCTATCTGCTGGAGAAATACACGCCCGACGGCCAGAGCATGGTCTCGCTCGAGACGCCGGACGGATACTTCGACGTGGACAGCGGTTGCTTCAACTACGGCGGGCATTACACCTTCGGTACGGGCGCGGACGGTAAACCCACCTACCAGGACAGCACCACCTTGAAGGACATCGAGTCGTTGCCCGGCGACATACGCCACCAGGCGAAGGACCATGATGTCTGTTCCGCCGCCATGGGCGAGGGTAATCAGCGGCTCGCGGCGGCGGACGCCGCCCAGCAGCTGGATCTCTGAGGAAGCCTCGCGGCCCTTAGGGCATCACGAGGTTGCGGAATATCATCCAGTGGCCGTCCGGCTGCTTGCACCACACGGTGAAGTAGCCGCCGGCTACGGTCTTCCCGGCGCCGGTCACGATCTCGGCGCGCCCCCATTCATAGATGTAGCCGTGGTCTTCCACCGTGCGCGTGCTGTGGGCCTCCGCGTGCTTGGCGGCGCCGCGCGCGGTGAGGGCCTCCCGGGTCATGTCCAGGATGGCCTGGTGGCCCGAGTAGCATTTGCCGCCCTGGGTGCAGAACACCGCGTCGGGGGCGTAGGCCGCGGCGGCGGTGACCGCGTCGCCTTTCTCCATGGCGGTGCCCCAGTCGGCATTGGCCTTGGAGATGTCGGCCGCGGCGCCGGCTGGCAACGCGGCCTCGGCGGCACCGAGGAAGATGAGGGTGGACAGGAAGAGCAGGCTGCGCAGGGGCATGGTCTCACCGGCGGGTGCGTCTGGAAAACGCTAGTCTAGTGCCGGGAAGGCACGATGACGACGCTCTACGCCCTGCTCGCGGACGCGATAGTGCTGTTGCACTTCGGGTTCCTGTTGTTCGTGGTCTTGGGGGGGCTCTTGGTCCTGCGTTGGCCCCGCATCGCCTGGCTGCATCTTCCGGCCGCCACCTGGGGTGCTTTCGTGGAGCTGTATCAGCACACTTGCCCGCTCACGCCCCTGGAGAATGGGTTAAGGGCCCGGGCGGGCCTCTCCACTTACGGCGGCGGTTTCATCGACCACTACATCCTGCCCATCCTCTATCCGCCGGGGCTCACGCCCGCCTGGCAGGTGGTGCTGGGAGCCGCCCTGGTGGCGGGCTATGTCCTGGTCTATGCACTCGCTTATAGCCGAAGCCGCTGCGGGCGCTGATAGGATAGGCGCCAGCTCGGGATTGAGGGGGTGGCGATGGGCTGGCGCGTGTTCCTGCTCACGGCGGCGGCCATGACGGCCTTCGCCGCCAATTCCCTGCTCTGCCGCCTGGCGCTCCGGGGCGGCGACATCGACCCGGCGAGCTTCACCAGCCTGCGCCTCGTGTCGGGTGCCGTGACCCTCTGGCTGCTGCTGCGGGCGCGGGGCAGCGCATCGCGGCGTGGCGGCGACGGCTATTCGGCGACCGCGCTCTTCGTCTACGCCATCGCCTTCTCCTTCGCCTACGTGAGCCTGCCGGTGGGCGTAGGCGCGTTGCTGCTCTTCGGCGCCGTGCAGGCGAGCATGCTCATCGTGGGTCTCGCGGGCGGCGAGCGCCTCGGCGCCGCCCAGGGCCTCGGCCTCGCGGCCGCCGTCGCCGGGCTCGTGTATCTCGTCTGGCCCGGGCTCGCAGCGCCGGCGCCGCTCGGTACCGGGCTCATGCTGCTGGCGGGCGTCGCCTGGGGGGTGTACTCGTTGAGAGGCCGAGGTATCAAGGACCCCGTGAGCGCTACCGCGGGCAACTTCATCCTGGCCGCGCCCCTGGCGCTGGTGGCGAACCTGCTGTTCCTGCGCGCTGCGCACATGGCCGTGCCTGGCCTGCTTTGCGCCCTCGCTTCCGGCGCCTTGACCTCGGGCCTGGGTTACGTGATCTGGTACGCGGCGCTCAAGGACCTGGGCGCCGTGCGCGCCGCCATCGTGCAGCTCTCCGTACCGGTGATCGCCGCCTTCGGCGGGGTGGTGTTCCTCGCCGAATCCGTCACCTCGCGCCTCCTGCTCGCGTCCTGCGCCATACTGGGTGGTGTGGCGTTCGCCATCCTGGGCCGGCAACGGCGCGCATGAGAGGAGTGTTCTGATGAACTGGCAGAAGATCAGGCTGTGGCTCGCCCTGCTCGCGCTCGTGGGTTTGAGCATCTCCGGTCTCTGGGGCGTGGGCCAGGAATGGCACTATTCCAACCGCCTCCTCGCCATGTCCTCGACGTTCATGCAGACCCTGTATTCGGTGTTCGGCCTCGCGGCACTCCCGGCCTTGCTGCTGCGTTCCCGCTCCGCCCGGCCCTTGCTGTATCTCTGGGCCTTCACCCTGGTGCTCACCGGCGCGACGGCTCCCGTCATCTGGGGGAGCGGAGGCTGGTGGGCGGGCTTCTTCGCCGCCTGCATGATGGCGGTGGTCGCCGGTCTCGTGATCTGGCTCGCACCCCTGCCGGTGCCCGGCGAGCTCTTCCGGCGCTGGCGTTGGGGCGTGGTGGCGATGTTCGGCGCCGCAACCCTGGTGGTGCTGTATGTGACCGCGAACAACGTGATCACGGTCACCGAGAAGCTCGCGCCCGTGGCCCTGGGCGGCGAGCGCATGGAGCGCTTCTGCGAAGGGCTGCGCCAGGATCTCACCCACGACGAACTGCGCGCCCTGGTGGACACACAGGGCTACAGCTCGAAGGACGCCAGCGACGCCAAGGGTACTTACCTGCGCATCGACGATCCCACCGCCCCGGGCAGTTACCACTGCGAGGCGCGCTTCAAGCCTGACGGCTCCCTCGCCTCCGTGAACTTCACGGCCAAGGCGCAACACTGATGGCTTTATCGAGCGCGGTCCATCAACCGTGCAGATATTCGAAGCACTGTTTGGTCCAGTCGATCTTCTGGTCCGTGGCAGAGGGGCCGACGCTCTGCAGCAGGCGGAGTTCCGGGTAGTAGACGCTCTTCCTGAGCCGCCGCTGATATTCAGCCAGGTATCTGTCCCGACCCGCGGCACTGCTGCCCCAGCTCTCTTTGAGAAAACTCAGGGCGTCGCCCTCATGGCCTGTGTAGATGAGGTCCGTGGCGTAGTACCACATCCCCATGGGTTGAGCTGTCCTCCAGTCCCGGCTCCGCTTGAAGAGTGCGGCGCATCTCCCGATCTCACCCGGTCTCGGTGCGGTGGCGCGCATGAGCGCGGTATCCAAGCGGAAACGGCCCTGCTGGTAGCTCAGGAACACCCGCCCCGCCGGCGAGCCGGCGAAATCCGCGGGGAAGTAGGCGAAGGCGCTGTAGTCGCTGCTGGCGAGCACCAGGCCCTTCACGCCAGGACGCCGCACGAAGGCGGATTCGTCCGCATCCAGGAGCGGCAGGCTCTGGACCTTCCGGAACTCCGTGCCGAGTTGGAAGAGGTGGAAGGTGTAGCAGCAGTGAGCGCCGCCGGACCACTCGGAGAGGAGCAGGTCGGGGAGGCCTTCGCCCGTGAGGTCGTCACCGATCTTCAGCTTCACGCTGTCGGCGGCTTGGTCTTCCTGCAGCGGGTAACCGATGGCGTAGCTGTAGCCGGTACCGCTCGCCACCCGCTTGCCTCCCTTCCATATCTCGAACCCGGCCTTGGGGGTCAGAGGCTCCGCCTCGCACTGGCTGTCGTCGTAGAGACGGACCTCGTAGTCCCGGAAAGCCGCGCTCTGGGTCTTGAGTTCCGGATGCGCGAAGAGCGCATCGCCGGTGATGCAGGCAGAGAAGGCTGCGGGTGATACGGCTAAGCCGGTGGTAAGCAGCAGAATGATTCCCAACCTGCGCATGGATATTTCTCTTAACCAGACCCAAAAAGAAGACACTAAAAATTTGAGATTTTGCCCAGCCGGCTAGGCAAAAATGCCCGAGCAACCGGAGCGTACTTTTAGTGTACGTGAGGATTGCGAGGGCATTTTTAACAACGCCGGGGGGCAAAAGATCAATTTTTAGATTTCCCGCAGGGTTTCCACGGGCGGGGCCTTTAAGACTCGGCGCGTCGCCATGAGGCCGCTGAACACCACGATCAGCGTGCCAGCGACGATGCCCAGCACCCACACCCGCCAATCGGGATGATAGGGCAGGGTGAAGACCCGCGCGGCCAGCACCCAGGCCACCAGGGTCGCCGCGAGCGCCCCCAGCACCCCTGCCGCGAGGCCAAGGGCCGCGTATTCCGCCGCCGCGGCGCTGCGCACCCGGGCTCGGGAAGCGCCCAGGGCCCGGAGCACCGCCGCCTCGAAGCGGCGCTCGTCCCGGGTCGCCTGCACCGCCGCCAAGAGCACCATGATCCCGGCGGCCAGGGTGAACAGGAACACGTATTCCATGGCCAGCGTCACCTCGTCCATGAGGCTGCGCACCTGCCGCAAGAGCGAGTCCACGTCGAAGAGGGTGAGCCCCGGCAGCTCTCGTATCAGCCCCGCCAGCATGGAAGCCTGCTCCGGCGGCAGATACACGCTGGTGATCCAGCTCGCCGGGAAGCGTTCCAGGGCGCCGGGTGAGAGCTCGATGAAGAAGTTGGGCTGGAAGGAGTCCCAGCGCACGCTGAGGATGCTGCTCACGGTGGCGGTGAGGGGTTCGCCGGCCACGTCGAAGGTCAGGGTGTCGCCGGGTTTCGCGCCGATGTCCGCGGCGAAGCCGTCTTCCAGGGAGGCAAGAGGTTTCTGTGCGTCGGCACCCGACCACCACTCGCCCGTGGTGACGCTGTCGCCGGCGGGCAGGTCCGTGGACCAGCTGAGGTTCTGCTCCCGGTCCGCCATGCGTTTTGCATCCGGTCCCTTGAAGCGCATGCCGGCCACGGGCTTGCCGTCGATGGCCTTGAGCCGAGCGCGCACGATGGGATAGAGCCGCGGCGCCGCGTAACCCCGGGAGGTGAAGAACTGCGTGACCGTGGCGCGCTCGTCCGGCTGGATGTTGATGATGAACTGGTTGGGCGCATCCGCCGGCAGGCTGGTGCGCCAGCTCTGGAGGAGGTCGCCGCGCACCAGGGCGAGGAGCAGGAGCACCATGAGCCCGATGCCGAAGGCCACCATCTGGATGACCGCGTCGCGCTTGTGGCGGTTCAGGTTGGCGAGGCCGTAACGCCAGCCGGCGCCGGCGCGCTTACGCAGGCGCTTCAGGAGCGCCAGCATGGCGAGGCCGCCTGCACTCAAGATCAGCACCGTGAGGGCGAGGCCGCCCAACACGTAGAGGGAGAGGGTGAGGCTATGCACCTGCCAGAGCGTGAGCCCGAAGCAGGCGAGGAGCGCCGCGCCGTAGATGACGAAGCCCCGGGCCGGCGGCGGCGCGAGATCCCGGCGCAGCACCCGCGCGGGCGGCGTGTCGCCGAGGCGCATGAGCGGCGGCAGCGCAAACCCTAAGAGCAGCACGAGGCCTATCCCCAAGGCCGAGAACGCCGGCGTGAAAGGCGGGGCGGGCAGCGCCGAAGGCAGCAGATCTTTCAGCACCGCCACGAGACCGAACTGCGCGCCGTAGCCCGCGGCCACGCCCACGAGGCCGGCGGTGAGGCCCAGCCAGAAGAGTTCCAGCAGCAGCACCGTCTGCACCCGGCGGCGGGTCAGCCCCAGGCATTTCAGCACCGCGGCCGCGTCGGTGTAACGGGCCGCGTAGCGCCGCGCCGAGAGCACCACGGCCACCGCCGACACCAGCACGCCCACGAGGGCGGCGAGCGCCAGGAAGCGCTGGGCGCGGTCGATGGCGTTCACGAGTTCCGGGCGACCGTCGTGGGCGTCTTCCATGCGTACACCCGTGGGGAGCGCCGCGCGCCAATGGGCCTCGAGCCCGTCGACCACGTCCGGCGTTCCGGCCACCAAGAGCTTGTAGTCCACCCGGGAGTTCGCGTTCACGAGGCCGCTCGCAGCGATGTCCGCCTGGTTCAGCACCACCTTGGGGGCGAGGGCCGAGAAGCCGAAGCCGCCGTCCGGCAGGTACACGAGCGCGGCGGCCACCCGCAGCTTGAGGTCGCCCAAGGACACCGTGTCGCCGACCTTAAGCTTGAGCGCGCCGAGGGCGCGCGGGTCCACCCAGGCGGTGCCCGGCGCGGGGATGCCCGCGGCGTAACGGGCGGGACCGAAGGGGACCTCCGACAGCTGCACCCGGCCGCGCAGGGGATAGCCCGCCGTCACCGCGTGCACGTCCACGAGCTGGGTGGCGTCGCCCGAGAGCAGCACCGTGGGGAAGTCCAGCACCCGGGCCGTGGCGGCGCCGGCCACGGCGGCGCTGCGGGCGAGCTCCGGCGGCAGCGGTTCGCCGGACTGCAGCAGGATGTCCGCCGCGAGACTCTCGCCCGCC
Organism: Gammaproteobacteria bacterium; assembly: GCA_035691665.1. Lineage (GTDB taxonomy): Bacteria > Pseudomonadota > Gammaproteobacteria > Natronospirales > REEB76 > DASUBN01. The sequence goes on from DASSIS010000019.1 coordinate 18,854, forward strand.
TGCTCCGTCACCGCGGTCTGCACCCTTGCGGTGAAGAAGCCCACCGCCGACACGGCGGCGAGGGCGAGGGCGAGCGCCGCGGCCATCACGGTGTATTCGCCGCTCTTCCAGCCGCGGCGATATTGGCGCAGCGACAGGCGCAGCAGGGTCATTTGGGAAGTTCCAGCCGGCCGCCGTGCAGGTGCAGGGTGCGGTCGCAGCGGGAGGCGAGGTCGGTGTCGTGGGTCACGAGCACGAGGGTGGTGCGGCGCTCGGCGTTGAGCTTGAAGAGCAGGTCGATGATCACCTGGCCTGTGACGGCGTCCAGGTTGCCGGTGGGCTCATCCGCGAAGAGCAGCACGGGCCGCGTAGCATAGGCCCGGGCGATGGCGACGCGCTGCTGCTCGCCGCCGGAGAGCTTCTGGGGGTAGTAGCTGGCGCGCTTCGCCAGGCCCACCGCCGCCAGCACCTCGCGGGCGGTGCGTTCCGCGTCCGCACCCTCGCCGAGTTACAGCGGCAGCATCACGTTCTCGAGGGCCGTGAGTCCGGGCAGGAGATGGAAGGACTGGAAAACGAAGCCGATCTCCCGGGCGCGGCGCCGGGCCCGCGCGTCCTCGTCCAGGGCGCTGAAGGCCTCGCCGTCGAGCCACACCGCGCCCGCGCTGGGGACGTCGAGGCCCGCCAGGAGGCCGAGCAAGGTGGACTTGCCCGAGCCGGAGGGGCCCACGATGGCGACGGATTCGCCGGGGTATATATCGAGGGAGACGCCGTCAAGGATGGTCAACACGCCGTCGGGGCTGTTAACCTGCTTGCCGAGTCGCTCCGCGCGCAGGAGCGCGCCGCCGGGAAGATCCTTAGACATGCGAAGCCGCTTCCTTCTGTGGTTGCTGTTGTCCTGCTGCATCGCGGTTCCGGCACGGGCCTCAGCCGCGCCCGTGATCCTGGTCTGGGGCGACAGCCTGAGCGCCGCCTACGGCCTCGAGACCTCCCAGGGCTGGGCCGCGCTCCTGGACGCGCGACTCAAATCCCAAGGCTATGACTATACCGTGGTGAACGGCAGCGTCAGCGGCGAGACCACCGAAGGCGGCCTCGCGCGCCTGCCCGGTGCGCTCAAGGAGCACAGGCCCGCCATCGTGTTGCTGGAGCTCGGCGCCAACGACGGCTTGCGGGGTCTGCCGGTGAAGCTCATGCAGGATAACCTGGGGCGGATGATCACGCTTTCAAGGAAGGCGGGAGCGAAAGTGCTGCTCTTGGGGATACTGATGCCGCCCAACTACGGCCCGGCTTACACCCGGGAATTCAGCGGCGCTTACGTGGAGCTGGCGAGACGCTACCAGCTCCCCTTCCTGCCCTTCCTCTTGGACGGCGTCGCCCAGCACCGGGAGCTCCTGCAGGCCGACGGCGAGCACCCGCAGGCGGCGGGCGAGCCCAAGGTCCTGGACAACGTCTGGCCCAAGCTCGTCCCCCTCCTCAACAAGAAGCACTGACATCGAGACCGCCGCCCGCCACCGCCGTCTCGCCCTCGGCATCTATGCCCTGGGGCTCGCGTTCTGCTGCACGCCTTGGGTATCGCCGGGCATCGCCTTGGCGCTCGGACTCGTGTTCGCCCTCACCCTGGAGAACCCTTATCGCGAGCAGGGCGGGCGCTATGTCCGCTTCCTGCTCCAGGCCAGCGTGGTGCTGCTGGGTTTCGGCATCGACCTCGTGTCCGTGTTCCGGGTGGGCCTGCACGGCATCGTGTTCGCGGCGCTCACCCTGTTCACCACCTTCACCCTGGGCTATTGGCTCGCGCGGCTGCTCGACATCGAGCGCAAGACCTCGCTCTTGATCTCCGCCGGCACCGCCATCTGCGGCGGCTCGGCCATCGCCGCCGTGGGCACCGCGGTCGAAGCGGAGCGCAGCGAGATGTCCGTGGCCATGGGCACGGTGTTCCTGCTCAACGCCGTGGCCCTCTACCTCTTCCCCGTGCTGGGGCATCTCCTGCACCTCTCCCAGGGGCAGTTCGGCACCTGGGCGGGGATCGCCATCCATGACGTCTCTTCCGTGGCCGGGGCGGGCGCCGCCTACGGCGAGGAAGCGCTCAAGACCGCCATGGTGGTGAAGCTCTCGCGGGTGCTGTGGATCGTGCCCGTGACCCTCGCGGCCGCGTTCCTGTTCCGCAAACGGGGCGAGACCAAGGCGCCGCGGCGCATCACGCTGCCCTGGTTCATCCTGGGGTTCCTGCTGGCGTCCCTCGCCGGCGACCTCTTGCCGCCGGTCCGTCACTGGGCGCCGGCGCTGGCCTACGTGGCCAAGTCCGGTTTCGCCTACACCCTCTTCTGCATCGGCGCGAGCCTGTCGGTGGCGGCGATACGGGCGGTGGGTTACAAGCCACTCATCCAGGGCGTCGCGCTGTGGCTGTTCATCAGCTGCGTGGCCTTGTTGGCCGTGATTGGTTTCTAACTCAAAAGACGAAGTTCATATAGAGGCCGACGGTGCTGCCGTCGTAACTGCAGGATTGCGGGCAGGCGCCGGAACTCGTGTAGCGGATGCTGGTGTAGCGGATGCCGAAGATCTGGTACTGGGCTTCCAGCACCCCGCCCAGGGCGTTGTGGAAGGAGAAGTCCGGACCGTCGCCCTGGGGCCTGAGCTTCGGGTTTAGGTGATAGCTCAAGCCGAAACCCCAGTGCCAGTCCCCGTGGTTGTCCAGCAGCAAGAGGTCCAGGGGGTAGCGGGTGAAGGTGGGGCTCGTCACGTGGGACAGGATGAAGCCGTGCTGGATCCCGCCCATGGCCTTGAGGCTCCAGTGGGAGTCCGCGAAGTTGAACTGCGGACCGAACACCACGTAGGCGCTGTTGCCGGCGTAGAGCGAGTTGTTCCCGCCGACGATGGCATGCTCGCCCGCGAGCCGGTCGCCGCCGAAGGCGACGCCCGTCTCCAGGGACGGCTCCACGGTGCCGGGCAGGTAGCCGCCGTCATGGGCCAGGACGGCGGGAGCCGCCACCAGCAGGGCGCCGCAGCACCCCGTCAGCATCTCTTTCAACATGTGAGCCCCCGTCTCGTTCAGAACGCGTAGCTGAACACGAACCCTAAGCTGCTGCCGTCGTAGCTGCACTTGGCGTTGCAGAAGCTCGACACCTTGTAGCGGATGTTGGTGTAGCGCACCGCGAACAGCCAGTACTGGTACTGCAGCACCACTCCCGTGGCGCTATCGAAGTCCGCGTCGGGGCCGAAGCCATCCAGGGTCAGCTTCGGGCTCGCGTGGTAGGTGAGGCCGGCGCCGAGGTGATGCTCGCCGATGCTGTACACGCCCATGAGGTCGATGGGCAGGTAGTCGAAGGTGAAGTTGCCGTTGCTGGCATGCACGCTGTCGAAGGCGTAGCCGAGCGTGCCCTTGAAGCTGAAACCGGAGTACCCGAAGGTGTGCAGCACGCCCACGTCCCCGAAGACGGAGTTGCCGGCGTAGATGGAGGAGGTGTCGCCGTCGTTGAACTGCACCGTGGCGAGCTTGTCGCCGCCGCCGGTGAGACCGCCCTCGAGCACCAGGCGCGTGCTGTCCGGGGAGTAGGCGTCGTACAGCCCGGCGTGGGCCGGGAGCGCGACGCAGGCGAGCAGGGCGAAGAGCGCGGTGAGGGTTCCCTTTGTCATGTCCGTTCCTTATATATGTTGGTGCTGAGCAGAGAGGGGCGGGACTCTACGGGAGAGCGCTCGAGGAGGGCAAGCGTTGACGCTCAGGACCCGGAGAGCCGCTCCTCGGCCCAGTCCAGGATGCGCTTCACGCGCGGGGTGACGAGCGCGAGCGCCTGCTCATGGTCCACCCAGCGGTATTCCATGTGCTCGTGGATGCCGGTCTGGGGGTTGGCCACGAGCAGCACCTCCACCTGGGAGGTGCGCGCCAGGTAATAGCGCGCCACCTTGCCGCGCGCATAGGGCGGGGTCTCGCGGAAATCTTCCCCCCAGGCGAACTCGAGCGTGGCGATGCCGGTCTCCTCCGCCACCTCGCGGCGCGCGGCGTCCAGCGGTTCCTCGCCGGCCTCGACCATGCCCTTGGGGAAATCCCAGTGGCGGTAGGCGCGCAGCAGGAGGTAACGCAGACCTTCGGGGGTATCCCGGACCACCACCACACCGGCGGACAAGCGTCTGTTGGCGGCTTCCATGGCGTGAGTATATGACGCGACGCGCGGGCGAAGCCGTGCGCCTTACATAACGTCGCAGCTCTCAGGCGGCGGCGTTGGCGAGCTGCTTGCGGTACTGCTGCAGGTCCCGCACCGATTCGAACTTGGTCTTCAGGACCAGGGACAGGTTCTGCAGGATGCGGCCGATCACCTGCTCCTGCCACTCGCGGTCGAAGCGGATCTGCTCGTTGAGCCAGTGCTCCATCCAGCCCGGCTCGGGCACGCGGTCCTGCACCCGGTCCTTGGGATAGAGCTGCTTGTTCACGTGCAGGTTGGTGGGGTGCAGGGCGTTGCCGGTGCGGATGCTCGCCATCAGCACGCCCATGCGGGCGAAGGCCAGCCGCGCGCTGTCGCCCTGGCGTTCCACGGCGCGCTCCATGAAGCGCCGGTAACAGCCGCCGTGGCGCGCCTCGTCCTGGGAGATGAGGTTGTAGATGTGCTTGATCACGGGTTCGGTGTGCCACTCGGAGGCGCACTGGTACCAGTGCGTGAGCCGGATCTCGCCGCAGAAATGCATCATCAGCGTCTCGAGCGGCGGCGCCGGGTCGAACTCGAAGCGCACCGCGTGCAGCTCCTCCTCGGTGGGCAGCATGTCGGGCCGGAAGCGGCGCAGGTACTCCTGCAGCACCAGCGAGTGCTTCTGCTCCTCGTAGAACCAGATGGACATGAAGGCGGAGAAATCCGAGTCGTGGCGGTTGTCGCGCAGGAACATCTCGGTGGCTGGCAGCGCCGCCCACTCGGTGATGGCGTTCATCTTGATGGTGTGGGCCTGCTCGTCGCTGAGCTTGGCGGCGTCGAACCCGCCCCAGGGCACGTCCTTGTCCAGGCTCCAGCGGAGCTTCTCCAGGGAGCGGAAGAGTTCGGGGTAGAGCATGGTGCTTCGCGTCCTGGACATGGCAAGACCTCTGGAGGGGGATACGGCGCCGGAGGACCCCTGGAGGCGCCTGCCTCCATTCTATGTGCTTCCGCGTATTGACATTGTGACAGGCCCCCGGCGGCAGGCCGCCGGGACAAAGACCAGCCGATACAGGCACTTAGATACGGACGGAGGCGGGGTGGCATGAAGATCGCGGTCATCGGCAGCGGCATCTCGGGGCTCGCGGCTGCCTGGATGCTGGAGCGGCACGCGGAGGTGACGCTGTACGAGCAGCAGGGTCGCGCCGGCGGCCATAGCAACACCGTGCAAGTGCCCAACGGGCCGCCCGTGGACACGGGCTTCATCGTGTTCAACGAACGCAACTACCCGGAGCTCACGGCCATGTTCCACCACCTCGGCGTGACCACTCAGCCGAGCGACATGTCTTTCTCGGCTTCCATCGGCGGTGGCGAGCTGGAGTATGCCGGTGACAACCTCAACACGCTCTTCGCCCAACGCTGGAACCTCTTCAGCGGCAGCCATTGGCGCATGCTGCTCGACATCACGCGCTTCAACCGCGACGCCAAGCGGTCGCTGCGCTCCGGCCTCGCGCCGCAGACGACCCTGGGCGAGTTCATCCTCCAGGGCCGCTACGGCGACGAGCTCTCGCGCCGCTACCTCCTGCCCATGGCGGCGGCCATCTGGTCCTGCCCCGTGGGCACCATGCTCAGGTTCCCGGCGGCGAGCTTCCTCAAGTTCTTCGAGAACCACGGCCTGCTGGACCTCGTGGGCCGGCCCCGCTGGCACACGGTCATGGGCGGCAGCCGCGCCTACGTGCGCAGGCTCCTGGAGCCGCTGCGTGACAGGCTCAGGTTCGACACGCCGGTGACCGCGGTCCGGCGCAGGACCGGTGGCGTGACGGTCTGGGACGCGCGGGGCGGCGAGGAGCACTACGACCGGGTGATCATGGCCTCCCATGCGGACGAGACGCTGCGGATGCTGGCGGGCGCCACGCGCCTGGAGCGGGAACTGCTGGGCGCGTTCCGCTACCAGGACAACCGCGCCGTGCTGCATACCGACACGGCGATGATGCCAAAACGCCGCTCCGTTTGGGCCAGTTGGAACTACCTGGCGGAAAAGGCCGCGACACAGACGAGCCGGGTGTCGGTCACGTATTGGATGAACCGCCTGCAGTCCTTGCCGGGACAGCGCGATTACTTCCTGAGCCTCAACCCGCTCACGGAGCCCGCGCCCGAGAGCGTGATCTACGAGACCCGCTATGCCCACCCGGTCTTCACGGAGGAAGCGATGCGCGCCCAGGCGCGCCTGCATGAGATCCAGGGCCGGGATCGCATCTGGTTCTGCGGCGCCTGGTCCGGCTACGGATTCCACGAGGACGGCCTGCGTTCCGCGGTGCAGGCGGTGGAGTCCATGGGATATACGGTGCCTTGGCGGGCAGCGCCGCCGGCCACTGCCGAGGACGTCACCATCCCGGCCTGGGGTAGGGCCCTGGCGGAGAGCCGGTGAACGCGAGCTGCCTCTATTTCGGCGCGGTGATGCACCAGCGGATGCGCGAGCTTGGCTATCGCTTCGTCTATAAGGTGTTCAGCCTGTATCTCGATCTCGACGAGCTGCCGGCCCTGCATCGGCGGCTGCGTCTCTTCTCCCATAACCGCTTCAACCTGGTGAGCTTCCATGACCGGGACCACGGCCCCCGGGACGGCGCGGCGCTGCGCTCCTGGCTGGAGGAGCTGCTCCGGGCGCGCGGCATCGAACTCGAGGGCGGCAAGGTCTATCTGCTCTGCTTCCCGCGCGTCCTGGGTTACGGCTTCAATCCCATGAGCCTGTGGTACTGCCATCACGCCGACGGCAGCCTGCGAGCCATCGTCTGTGAGGTGCGCAACACCTTCGGCGGCATGCACCACTATGTGCTGGCGGATGGCGGTTCGCCCATGGAGTGGCGCGGCGAGCGTCGCGCACGCAAGGTGTTCCACGTCTCGCCCTTCATGCCGGCGGAGGCGGAATACCGCTTCCGTTTCCGGGAGCCGGCACAGAGACTGAGCGTGTACATAAGTGAGTACGAGATGCATGGACGCATCGAGCGCGAACCGGCGCAAGCCGGTTCAGCGGAGGCCAGTCCGGGGGTGTACCGGACTGGCCGAGTTGTGAAAGCCCAGGAGGGGCTTTCACAAGGGAATGGAGCGACACCCTTGGCGGAGCGCCCTTTACTTGAGGCTTCCATCGCCGGTAAACGCCTGCCGCTCACGGACGCTAGACTTATATCGATGTTCGCCCGCCTGCCGTTCATGACCCTGAAGGTCATGGCCATGATCCACTGGCAGGCGCTGAAGATCTGGAGGCGCGGAGGGCGGTTCCACCGCATGCCCGAAGGCGGGCTCTATCAGGGTTCCGAGAGGGTGACGCAAGGATGGAGCGTACACGGCAGATGATCACGACGGGAGAGGCACGCCAGCCGTGGGCGCTGCGCCTGCTGCTCAGGCTGTTGGCGCGCTTGAAGGTCGGCAAGCTCAAGCTCGTGTGCCCCGATGGCGCGGCCCATCATTTCGCGGGCGAACCGGGGCCCGAGGCGGTCATCATCCTGCGCCATGTGGACGCCGCACGCCGCGTGCTCCTGGGCGGCGACCTGGGGCTCGCGGAAGCCTACATGGACGGCCAGTGGGAGACGCCGGACTTGATGGCGCTGCTTGAACTCGGCCAGCGCAACCTGCAGGCTTTCAGCGTGGGCCGGCCGGGCCTGCTGCATCGCTTCCTCGATTCCCTGGTGCACGCCTTCAGGCGCAACACCCGCGCCGGCGCGCGCCGCAACATCCATTACCACTACGACCTGGGCAACGCCTTCTACAGGCTGTGGCTGGACGAGACCCTCACTTATTCGAGCGCCATCTTCGCAGAGCCCGGGCAGCCCTTGGCCGAGGCGCAGCGCAACAAGTACCGGCATCTGCTGGAGCTGCTGCGGATCGGGCCGGGGCAGCAGCTGCTGGAGATCGGTTCCGGCTGGGGCGGCTTCGCCCTATACGCCGCCCAGGAGACGGGCTGCCGGGTCACGAGCATCACCCTCTCGGAGGAGCAGCTCAAGGAAGCCCGCGCCCGGGCCAAGACGGCGGGCCTGGATGGGCAGGTGCAGTTCGAGCTCGCGGACTACCGCGACCTCAGCGGCCAGTTCGACTGCATCGTCTCCATCGAGATGTTCGAGGCGGTGGGGCAGCGCTACTGGGGCGAGTTCTTCAAGACGGTGCATGACCGCTTGAAGCCGGGCGGTCGTGGGGCGCTGCAGGTCATCACCATCGACGATGCGGCCTTCGCACGCTACCGGCATACCGTGGATTTCATCCAGCGCTACATCTTCCCCGGCGGCATGTTGCCTTCGCCTTCCATGTGGGAGACGCGGGTGCAAGCTGCGGGACTCAAGACCGAGGCCAGGAACTTCTACGGCCAGCATTACGCCCGCACCCTCAAGGCCTGGGACCAGCGGGTGCATGCCGCGGAGTTCGAGATCGGCCAGCTCGGCTTCGACCGGCGCTTCCTCAACATGTGGCATTACTACCTGGCGTATTGTCATGCGGGCTTCACGAGTGGGCATGTGGACTTGATGCAGACCCTGGTGACAAGACCTGCTTGATGCCCGGTAGAATGAGGAGATGAAGACCCTCCTCGCCGTCCGTCACGTCCCCTTCGAAGACCTGGATGCCTATGCTGAAGTGCTGGCGGAGGCGGGCTATTCCATCCGCTACGCGGATGCGCCCACGGCGGACTTCGCGGCCCTCGGTAGACAACCCTGGGATCTCATGGTGGTGCTGGGCGGTCCCATCGGCGTGAACGACGCTGCCGACTATCCCTTCCTTGCTCCCGAGCTCAAGTTCGTGGAAGACCGCCTCAAGGCGGGCCTGCCCCTGCTCGGCATCTGTCTCGGCAGCCAGTTCATCGCCAAGGCCCTGGGCGCCCGGGTCTATCGCATCGGGCAGGTGGAGATAGGCTGGAAGTCCCTCAAGCTCAGCGACGCGGGCCGGAACTCGGCCCTGAAGCATCTCACCGGCCCGGTGTTCCATTGGCACGGCGAAGCTTACGAGCTGCCGCACGATGCCCTAAGTCTCGCTTCCACGGACATCACGCCGCACCAGGCTTTCACCTGGGGCCGGGCACTGGCCATGCAGTTCCATCCGGAAGTGAGCGCCAGGGGACTCGAGCAGTGGTACGTGGGGAACACCGGCGAGCTCCGGGAGCTCGGCCTCAAGCCCCAGGAGCTGCGCAGGAGCGCCGCCGCCCATGCCGCCAAGATGCAGGGTGAAGGCGCCGCCCTGCTGCGGGACTGGCTCGCCGCCGTCTAAGCCTTCTGGATGACGATCTCCGGCTGGATCTGGATATCGCTCTTCAGGCTGTTGGCGATGAAGCACTGGTGGTGGGCCAGCTCGATCATCTTCTTCATCGCTTCCTGATCCACTTCGCCTTTCACCGTGATGCGCGGCCTCAGCAGGATGCGGGTGATGCGCACCGGCTTGTCGTCCTCGGGCATGAATCCCTCGCCCCGGTCCTCGTAGTCCACCACGTCGATGCGCTTCCTGGCGGCGATGGCGAGGAAGCTCAGCATCTGGCAAGAGGCGGCGGCCATCACCAGGAGCTGTTCCGGGTTGAGCCGCGCGGGGTCGCCGCGGAAAGCGGGATCCGATGACAGGGCGAGGCTCGCCTGGGCGGGCGGTGCGCTCGCGTCGTGGGCACGGGAGTAGTGCTCGTAACCCGCTGCGGTGCTGCCTTTCCAGGAGCAGACGACGGGGTAGTGGTGCTCTCGATGTTCAGCCATAGATATCTCCAACAAAGAAGACTAAAAGCGTCGCGAGCGAAGGCAGGGCTAGGCGCGCGAGGCGAGTGGGAGGGAGCGTACTCATAGTGTACGTGACCGACTGCGAGTCCGAAGCGCAACAACGCCCTGCCGAGCGCAGCAGCTTTTAGCGCCCGGTCATGCGGCGCATGAGAGGGAAGTAGATGGAGTAAGGGAGGGCGCGAAGTAGCTTGAGCATCAGCACGAAGCGGGTGGGGAAGGCGATCTCGAACTTGCCCTTGTAGATGCCGCGCTTGAGGGCCTCGGCCGCGTCCTCCACCTTCATCAGGAAGGGCATGGGGAAGGCGTTGGCCTCGGTCATGGGCGTGTCCACGAAGCCCGGGTTGCAGACCGAGATGCGGATGCCGGCGCGCGCCAGCATGGACTTCAGGGATTCCGCCAGGTTGATGAGCGCCGCCTTGGTGGGGCCGTAGGCGGAAGCGAGCGGCAGGCCGCGATAGCCCGCCACGCTCGCCACCAGCACGAGGTGCCCGGCCTGGCGCGCGCGCATGGCGGGGATCAGCGCTTCCATGCAGTTCACCACGCCGAGGAAGTTCACCTGCATGTGCTCGGCGAAGGTCTCGGACTTGAAGTTGTCGAGCTTCACGGGCTGGAACATGCCGGCGTTGAGCACCGCGAGCGCGATGGGGCCGTGCCGGGTTTCGATGGCGGGTACCGCCGCGCGCACCGCGGCGGGGTCGGTCACGTCCAGGGGCCAGGCGTGGATGCCGGATGCGGCTGCTGCCGTCTCGGCGAGCGGTCCGGCCCGCCGGCCCGAGACCACGACCTGCCATCCGTCCTTCGCCAGGCTCGCGGCGAGCGCCCGGCCGATGCCGGTGCCGCCGCCGGTGATCCAGGCGAGCCCTCGTTTTTGGGTGTCCATGGGTCGATATTCTAAGGCCAGCCGCTGCGGTATCATCATCGCCTTACGCGCCTTGGGGACAAGAAGTGGAAAAACTCTGGCTCAAGCAGTACCCGGCGGAAGTCCCCGCCGAGATCGACGTCAAGCGTTACGCCTCCGTGAAGCAGATCTTCGAGGAGAGCTGCGCCAAGTTCGGCCCCCTGCCGGCCTACGTGAACATGGGGGTCGCCATCAGCTACGCGGAACTGGACGCCGAGAGCGCCAAGTTCGCCGCCTGGCTGCAGCAGGAGCGGGGCTTCAAGCGCGGCGACCGGGTCGCCATCATGATGCCGAACCTCCTGCAGTACCCGGTGGCGCTGTTCGGCATCCTGCGCGCGGGGCTCACGGTGGTGAACGTGAACCCGCTCTACACCGCCCGCGAGCTGGAGCACCAGCTCAAGGACTCCGGCGCCCGCGGCATCGTGATCCTGGAGAACTTCGCCCACACCCTGACGGACCTGCACGGCCGCGCGCCGCTGCACACCGTGGTAACCACCCAGATTGGCGACCTGTTCCACACGCCCAAGCGCCAGCTCATCAACTTCGCCGTGAAGCACGTCAAGAAGATGGTGCCGGCCTGGAGCCTGCCGGGCAGTTTCACCTTCCGCGACGCGCTCAAGGCCGGCGCCCACCACACGCTCACGCCGGTGGACGTGGGCCACGAGGACATCGCCTTCCTGCAGTACACGGGCGGCACCACCGGCGTCTCCAAGGGCGCCATCCTCACCCACCGCAACATGGTGGCCAACGTCCTGCAGGCCTCCGCCTGGCTTGGCAAGGGCCTGGAACCCGGCACCGAGGTGGTGATCACCGCGCTGCCGCTGTACCACATCTTCTCGCTCACCGCGAATTGCATGGTGTTCATGACGCTGGGCGGCAAGAACATCCTCATCACCAACCCGCGCGACATGCCGGGCTTCGTGAAGACCCTGGACGGCAGCGGTTTCAGCGTCATCACCGGCGTGAACACGTTGTTCAACGGCCTGCTGCACGCCCCGGGCTTCGAGAAGCTGGACTTCTCGCACCTCAAGCTCGCCTTGGGCGGCGGCATGGCGGTGCAACGCGCCGTGGCCGAACACTGGAAGCAGGTGACTGGCCGGCCCATCGTCGAGGCCTACGGCCTCACCGAGACCTCGCCCGCCGCCTGCATCAACCCGCTGGACCTCAAGGACTACAACGGCAGCATCGGCCTGCCCATCCCTTCCACCGACCTCGCCATCCGCGACGACGACGGCAAGGATCTCGGCGTGGGCGAGGTGGGCGAGCTCTGCTTCAAGGGCCCGCAGGTGATGCGCGGCTACTGGAACCAGCCGGCCGAGACCGACAAGGTGCTGGGCAAGGACGGCTGGCTGCGCACCGGCGACATGGGCCGCATCGACAAGGACGGGCTCGTCTACATCGTGGACCGCAAGAAGGACATGATCCTGGTGTCGGGTTTCAATGTATACCCGAACGAGGTGGAGGACGTGGCCATGATGCACCCGGGCGTGCGCGAGTGCGCCGCCGTGGGCGTGCCGGACGAGCATTCCGGCGAGGTGGTGAAGCTCTTCGTGGTGCGCAAGGACCCGAACCTCACCGCCGAGGAGCTCATCGCCCATTGCCACAAGTACCTGACGGGCTACAAGGTGCCGAAGCACGTGGAGTTCCGCAGCGATCTGCCGAAGTCCAACGTCGGCAAGATACTTAGAAGGGAGCTTCGCGAGAAGCACTGAGTTTGAGCCCTGCTGAACTTCCCATCGGCGTCTTCGATTCGGGCGTAGGCGGTCTCAGCGTCCTCAGGGCGCTGCGCCGCCGTCTGCCCCACGAACGCCTCCTCTATCTCGGCGATACCGCGCGCCTGCCCTACGGCACCAAGGGTCCGGATACCGTGGCCCGCTACGCCGTGCAGGCGGCGGGGCATCTGGTGGAGCGGGGCATCAAGCTCCTGGTGGTGGCCTGCAACACGGCTTCGGCTGTCGCCATGCCGGCGCTCAGCGCGAAGTTCGCGCCCCTGCCGGTGCTGGGCGTGGTGGACGCCGCCGCCGAAGCGGCAGTGGGGGTCTCGAGGAGCGGGCACATCGCGGTGCTCGCCACCGAGGGCACGGTGCAGGGCGGCGCCTACGAGCGCGCCATCAGGGCCCGTCGCGCCGACGCGCGGGTCTATTCCCAGGCCTGTTCCCTGTTCGTGGCCCTGGCGGAGGAAGGCTGGACGCGGGGGCCGCTGGTGGAATCCGTGGTGCGGGAGTACCTGCACCCGCTCCTGGACGAGAAGCGGCGCGACCATCTCGATTGCCTGGTGCTGGGCTGCACCCATTTCCCGCTCTTGAAGGACGCCATCGCCCAGGTGGCGGGTACGGAACTCAAGCTGGTGGATTCCGGCGAGACGGTGGCGGAAGCCGCCGCGGCGCTGCTGCTCCATGCCGGACTCGCGCGCGAGGCCGGTAAGGGCGACGCCCGTTTCCTCGCTACCGACGGCGCCGAGCGCTTCGCCCGGGTGGGCAGCCTGTTCCTGGGTGAGAGGCTCACCGCCTCCGACGTCGAGATCGTGGACCTATAAAAAGGAAGCGCCCCGCCAGGAGACCGGCGGGGCGCTTCCATGTCAGGCGATTAGTGAATGGTCTCGGCCATGGCCGCTTCGAGATGCACGGTCTTCCAGCCGGAACGTATGCCCCACCAGTAGAAGCCGAGCCCCACCAGCGCCACCACGCCCAGATCCCAGCCGAAGGGGATGAAGTTCTGGCCGCCGAACTGGGAGCTGCCGCCCCAGGAGAGCAGGGCGATGGTGGGCAGATACAGCACCAGCCACCAGGCGGCCTTCATCTGACGCTTGAAGTCATGCCAGCCGCCTTGCGCCTCGAAATAGAACCACAGCACGGCGCCCGCCATCATGACCCCGATCACCTTGCCGGTGAGGGGCCAGCGGGCCCAGTAGAGCACCAGGGTGCCGAGCATGAAGGCCGCGGCGCCGAGCCACTGCAGGCCCGGGACCGTCAGCGGCCGCTTGATCTCCGGCGCGATGCGCCTCAGCACCACCACCGCCACCGGACCCATGAGATAGGAGATGACGCAGGCTACGGAGGTCACGTCCGCGCCGGTGTCCCAACCTTGGAACCAGAAGAAGAACAGGAAGGCCACGGCGAGGTTCAGCCACATGGCGGGACGCGGGATGCCGTACTTGGGATGCACCTGACCGAAGATCTTCCACAGGGTGCCGTTCTTCTCCATGCCCCAGAGCATGCGCGAGCTGGAGGCGGTGTAGGTGGTGCCGGTGCCGCTCGGGCTGATGAAGGCGTCCACGTAGAGGAGCAGCGCCAGGAAGTTCAGGTTCACCGCCAGGGCGAGCTGGGCGTAGGGCGAGCTGAAGTTGATGCCGCTCCAGCCGTTCACGATGTCGGCGGGCGACACCGAGCCGAGGAAGGCGATCTGCAGCAGGATGTAGATGCAGGCGCAGATGAGGATGGAGCCGATCACGCCGATGGGCACGTCGCGGCCCGGGTTCTTGGATTCGCCGGCGAGGTTCACCGGGCTTTGGAAGCCGTTGAAGCTGAACACGATGCCGCTGGTGGCGACCGCGGTGAGCACCGCCGCGAGGTCGGTGCTGTGGGCACCGCCGTGGATGCCCACGGAGAAGTTCTCGTGGTGGAAGCCGGCGGCGATGAGCGACAGGCCCGTGAACGCCGGGATGATGAGCTTGAAGGTGGTGATGGCGGTGTTGGTCTTCGCGAAGAAGTTCACGCTCCAGAAGTTGAGCAGGAAATAGATGATGACGAGCACCGCGCCGATGGCGAGGCCGGTGCCGCTCACCGTGCCGTTATGGAACAGGCTGGGCGCCCAGGGTTGTGCCCAAGACCACGGCCAGGAGGCCATGTACTGCACCGAGGCGAAGGCCTCCACCGGGATCACCGAGACCACCGAGATCCAGGCGGCCCAGGCCGCGAGCGCACCCACCAGGGAGCCGTGGGTATAGAGGCCGAAGCGCACCATGCCGCCGGATTCCGGGAACATGGCGCCGAGCTCGGCGTAGGAGAGGGCGATGATGAGGATCACCACCGCGCCGATGATCCAGGCATACACGGCGTCCGGGCCGGCGAGGCGTGCCGCCTTGGCGGCGCCGAACAGCCAGCCGGAACCGATGATGGAACCGATGCCGGTCATCATCAGGGAGATGGCACCGACGTCGCGGTGCAGCAGGGACTTGTTCGCCATGGAAGGTTCCTTTAGGGAGGAAGGGTGGGCCGGTGGACCGGCTCTGTGCAGGTCAGGGCGGAATCATGGCAGCATTGCCGCTCCCTGTCAGCCCGGGCGCGGTGGCCCCGGGGCGACCGCCACAGTAGACTGACTCCAGGCCTGGAAGTTCAGAGCATGGGATGACCGACACCGCCGAAAAAGCCTTCCTGGAGCGCCTCGCTGAGATGGCGCTCGCCAACATCGGACGCGAATACCCCAACCACATCCAGCACCTCATGGAGGGGGACGGGGATGCGCAAACACCCCGGGAACTGCACCCCGTGTTCTGCGGTGCCTACGATTGGCATTCCGCAGTGCACAACTACTGGATGCTGGTGCGTTTGCTTCGCCTCTATCCGGGCGGCGCCTACGCCCCCGCGGCCCGGGCGTTCATCGCGCGACGCTTCAACCCGGCGGACATGGCGGAGGAATGTCGCTATTTCGACAGTCCGCTCCGCGCCTCCTGGGAGCGACCTTACGGACTCGCTTGGCTCTTGCAGCTCGCGGCGGAACTCGCGGAGTGGGGCATACCCGAGGCCCGTGCCTGGCGCAGCACGCTCGCGCCGCTCGAAGCCGTGGCCCGGGAACGGTTCCGGGTCTGGCTGCGCAAACTCTTCTACCCCATCCGTTCCGGTGAGCATTCCCAGACCGCCTTCGCCTTCAGCCTGCTGCTGGACTGGGCCCGCGCCGTGGACGATGCGCCCATGGCGGAGCTGGTGCGCGCCAAGAGCCTGGAGTTCCACCGCTTCGACGTCGCGGCGCCGCTCGCTTACGAGCCCGGAGCCCAGGACTTCCTCTCCCCGCTGCTAGCGGAAGCGGACCTCATGCGCCGGGTGTTGCCGGCGGCGGAGTTCATGGGTTGGCTCGATGCCTTCTTGCCGCGGCTGCCACGGGACGGCGACGGCCGCTGGCTGGAGCCGGCCGTGAGCCGCGACCCCTCCGATCCCAAGCTCGCGCACATCGACGGGCTGAACCTCAGCCGCGCCTGGATGCTGCAGGGCATCGCCGCGGCCCTGCCCGCGGCGGACGGACGGCGCGCCGCGCTCCTCGCCGCGGCGGAGCGCCACGCCGAGGCGGGCTTCGCCGCCATCCGCGAGGAACGCTACGAGGGCAGCCATTGGTTGCCGAGCTTCGCCGTCTACCTGCTCACCCGTCGCGGGCTCAGGCCGTGAACACGTACCGTGCGCCGCTCTGGCGGCGGTTCCTGTGGCGCTGTTGCACCCTGCTGTGGCTGTGGGTGCTCGCCACCGTCGTGGGCGTGGCGTTCCGGGGAGCGGTGAACCCGCCCACCACCGCCTTCATGCAGGAGAAGCAGCTGGAGGCCCTCGCCAAGGGCTCCAAGGCCCATATCCAATACCATTGGGTGGACTACGGCGCCATCTCGCCCTACATGCGGCTCGCGGTGGTGGCCGCGGAGGACCAGAACTTCCCCTACCACCATGGCTTCGATTGGGAAGCCATGAGCGCCGCGCTCGAGCACAACGCCAGGAACCGCCATGTGCGCGGCGGCAGCACCATCAGCCAGCAGACCGCCAAGAACCTGTGGCTCTGGCCGGGCCGCAGCTACCTGCGCAAGCTGGTGGAAGCCTGGTTCACGGTGCTGATCGAGGTGGAGTGGTCCAAGCAGCGCATCCTCGAGACCTATCTCAACGTGGCGCAGCTGGACGACTACACCTTCGGCGTGGGCGCGGCCGCGCAGCTCTCCTTCGGGGTGAGGGCCTGGGAGCTCACCCCCGAGCAGGCGGCCTTGCTCGCGGCGGCGTTGCCGGAGCCGGACCGGGTGGATGTCACCGAGCCTTCCGCATTCATGCAGAAGCGCCAAGCCTGGATCCTGGAGCAGATGGAAGAATTGGGCGGGCCAGATTATCTCGACGACATCGAGCAGCCGCGACGCTGAGACTCAGCTTCGATCGAAAGCCGCGATGCCGCTGAAGCGGCGCATGCGCTCCCGGAACTTGGGGTTGAGGACGGCCATGAGCCGCCATACGAACCGCATCAGGAAGGGGACCTCCAGGCGATCGAGGCGCTTCGCTTCCACGGCGAGTTCATGGTATTCCGCCGGGATCCATCCCAGGGGACGGAAGAATTCAACTCCCTCGCCCGGCGCGAACTTGAAGCTCACCTCCTGGTTCCTGATCATGCCGCCCTTGTACTGGCGTGCGAGGAAGCTGAGCAGGGCAGGCGAAGAGATGTCCATGAGCCAGCGCTTGAAGCTCACCTGCTGGTGCAGGTCCTGGGTCAGGGACCTCACCTGGTCCTCGTCCATATAGATGAGCAACCCCTCGGTGATCACCAGCACCTTGTCGGCGGCGGCGCCGACCCGGGTGAAGAGCGCGCGCCGTGCCGCAGGGTCGGCGAGGTCCACCGCGTGGCGCTCCAGCCGGCAGAAGCACTTGGCATCCTTCAGGGCCGCGTTCTTGTATTGGATCATGGGTGCCAGGTCCGCCTCCACCCAGCGCAACGTCGCCGGCAGGGCGAGACGGTAGGGGCGGGTGTCGAGTCCCGCGGCCAGGTTCAGCACCGTGTCGCAGCCCTCATCCTCCACCGCCTTCAGGATGAGCTCGTCCAGCACCTGGGTGCGCACCACGATGGGCCACCCGGGCATGCGGATCTCCTGGATTATCCGTTCGCCCCGTTCCCCGGCGAGCTGGCGCGCGTAGGGGTCGAAGAACAGTGCGTCGGATCGCTCGCTCTCCATGGCGCGGTACATCGCCACCCACAGGGCGGTGTCGGAGACGTCGCGGATCGCAGATTCTTCAGCCATGAGGGTGTCCGTCATGGGAACGAAGCGAAACACCCCAAATAGAAAGGGGTGCAAACTTCTGATGGACGGGTCAGGGGTTCCGAAAGCCGGCCTGGGCAAGAGGGAGGGGCCCAGACACAGGGGGTTGGCACATTCGGTAATCCCGCCATCATAGGGTTTGCACCCCTTAGACCGGTGACTTTGCGCCCCCGCCTTTCGACGGGTTTGCCTTTATCGTGTCCTCAAGCAAAGAGTCTAGCACGCCCGGCCGCGATTACAACGGCTTTCCGCCGGGCGGACGGGTGGCGATACCTTTCAGGAAATCCAGCAATCCCAGACGCCGGCCCAGAGCCAGAGCTGCTTCCGGCGAGAGCGCCCGGAGCGCCATAAGTAGCCGTACCGGCTTGGGATTTACCACCACTTCGACCCGTGGTTTCTGTAACACCTGTAACAAAGCCCGAGCCACGTCATCGGGGTGCGAGGCGCCGATGCTGCGGGGCGCCGGGGTCTCCTTGCGGGAGAACATGCCGGTGCCGTCCACGAAGCCCGGGCAGATCACCGTGACCGCGACGCCGCTGCCGCGCAGTTCCGCGGCCAGCGAGATGCTCCATTCCGCAAGCCCACCCTTGCTGCCCGAGTAAGCGGCGCCGAAGGGCATGCCGGTGCGTCCCGCGAGGGAGGCGATGTTCACGATGTGGCCGCGGCCCGCCGCGAGCATCGCCGGCAATGCCGCACGGGCGAGCAGCATGGGTGCCTGCAGGTTGGTGGCGAGGATCTGCTCCACCGTCGCCGGATCCTGCTCGGCGTAGGGACCTAAGTGCTCCACGCCGGCGTTGTTGACGAGCACATCGATGGTTCCGAACCCGGCACGCGCGCGTTCCAGCAGCGCTTGCCGGTCCGAGGCATCGGTGACATCGCAGCGCAGCGAAAGCACGCGGGCGCCGGAGGAGGTGAGCTCCTTGGCGAGGCTCTGGAGCTTGTCTTCGGAACGGGCGGCGAGCACGAGCTGGGCGCCGGCCGCGGCCAGGGCACGCGCCATGACCGCGCCCAGGCCCTGGGAGGCGCCGGTGAGGATGATGGTCTTGCCGTTGAGGTTTCCCATCGCTTCATCCTAAGGCATCCGTGCCGTCCCTGGCGCATAAGTCTGGTGCTTCGAGAGCCCAGCCCGACCTTCCATGGCCGGGCCTTCC